>CAZPOK010000001.1:0-49431 GCA_964587905.1 uncultured Rhodobacterales bacterium
CGACCTGGCACCATCCGCCCGGCGCGCAACCGAGATCAACGACCCGGGCGCCCGGCACCAGAAATCCGTATTTGTCGTCAAGCTCGGCGATCTTAAACGCCGCGCGTCCTCGAAACCCCTCGGCCTTCGCCTTTCGAACATAAGGGTCGTTGAGCTGCCGCTCGAGCCAGCGCGTCGAGGACAGCTTGCGCCCGCGCGCCGTCTTCACCTTGACCTTGAGTTCTCGCTGGCCGCGTCCGCTCGTCTTCTTTGTCATGATACCCGCTCAGTACGGCCCGTCCTCGAGGACGCCGTCGGCCGACATCTGCGAGTAAAGCAGCCCCTCGCGCAACCCGCGGTCGGCGACGGACAGCCGGTCGGTGGGCCAGAGCCGCAAGAGCGCCTGCAGGATCGCCGCGCCCGACATGATCAGCGTGTGCCGGTCCCGGCCGATCCGCGGATCGGTGCGCCGCCCCTCGGGGCCGAGCGTCAGGTAGTCCCGGATCACCCGGTCTATCTGATCGGAGGTCATCCGCAGGCCGTCGACCTTGCCGCGATCGTAGCGCTTCAGCCCGAGGTGGCTGGCGGCGACGGTCGTCACCGTCCCGCTCGTCCCGATGATCTGGAAACCTTCGCGCTCCTGCTCCGAGGCGTAGGGCGCGAAGGTGGCCAGATTCTCCTCGAAGAACCAGCTCATCAGCGCGAACTGCGCCGCGTCGTCGGTCACGTCGCGGAACTGCTCGCGCAGCGTCGCCACGCCGAGGGGCACCGAAATCCAGTCGACGACGCGCGCCGCGGGGAACGGGCTCGCGTCCGGCGTGAACCCGGTCCGGAGCCGCATGATCGCCTTCGGTCGCTCGATCCACGGCACGCGCGTGAGGTCGATCCAGACAAGCTCGGTCGAGCCGCCGCCGATGTCGACGACGAGCAGCTGCTCGGTCCGGGTCGAGACGAGCGGCGCGCAGGAGATGACGGCGAGCCGCGCCTCCTCTTCGGGCGCGATGATCTCGAGCGCGAGACCCGTCTCCTGCTTGACGAGCGAGATGAAGTCGCGCGCGTTCGACGCCCGCCGGCAGGCCTCGGTCGCGATAAGCCGCATCCGTTTTACATTGTGCTTGCGGATCTTGCGCTCGCAGATGCGCAACGCCTGCGCCGTTCGCGCCATCGCGGCGCGCGACAGCCGTCCCGACGTCTCGAGGCCAAGCCCAAGCTGGACGGACTTCGAGAAGCTGTCGACCACGTGGAACTGGTTGCCCTTCGGCTGGGCAATCAGCATCCGGCAACTGTTGGTGCCGAGATCCAGTGCCGCGTAAAGATCGGCGGGATCCGGCTGCGGCGGCGCGGGGGTGTCGACCGGGATCGGGAACGCGCCCACGCCGTCGGGACGCTTGGGCGGCATGTCGCCCTCCGGTATCATGTTGTGACAAACGTATGACCAACCCCCCGTTGGCGCAAGTGCCGATCCCCCATGGCTTCAAGATGATCTTGAGGATTATTCCGATGCCGCACGGTGGTCACGGGGCCACGCGGCGGGCTAGATCGTGACGGCACGTCGCTCCGCGCGGCCCGAATGTCGAAAACGCACCCGGGCGGTGTCCGGCCGACGCGTAGAAGCGGATCAATTCGGCGGAGAATCGGATCATGCCCGACGTCACCATCGTCTACTGGCGGGACATCCCCGCCCAGGTCATCGTCGGCAAGGGCCGGCGGGGCTCGAAGATGCCCCTGCCCGAAAGGTTCGAGCAGGCCATCGACCGGGCCGCGATGAAGGTGGGCGCGGCGGAGACCGATGCCTATCTCGCCGAATGGCGGAAGGCCGCACCCTACGAGGTGGCGGGAGAGCCGGACGAGATCGCCCGCGCGGAAGCCGCGCGGATCGATGCCGAATACGACGCCGGGCGCCTCAGGGCGCTCATCGACAACGACGGCTGGGCGTGACGCCCAGGACCTTTTGGGAGGCCGCGATGGCGCTGTTGAACTTCAGGCGGAAAGAGACCGCACACCCCGGCGCGCCGGACATCTCCGGACTCCTCGACGGCTTCTCGATCGAGGTGATGCCGCGCACCGCCGAGAAGATCGATGACTTCCGCGAGATCCTGCCGGCCGGAACCCGCGTCTACATCGCCCATATCGACGGCACGCCGATCGAAGACATGGTCGCGACGGCGTCGAGGATCGCGGGCGAGGGCTTCCCCGTGATGCCGCATTTCCCCGCGCGGATCATTCCCGACCGGGCGACGCTCGCCGACTGGATCGCCCGCTACCGGGGCGAGGCCGGCGTCGATCAGGCCCTGCTTCTGGGCGGCGGCGTCCCCGAGCCCCACGGCGACTTCCACTGCTCGATGCAGCTCATCGAGACAGGCCTGTTCGACGGCTTCGACCGCCTCCATGTCGCGGGTCATCCCGAAGGCAACCGCGACATCGATCCCGACGGATCCGACCGCAACGTGATGGAGGCGCTGCGCTGGAAGCAGGCCTTCGCCGAGCGGACCGACGCGACGATGGCCATGGCGACCCAGTTCGCCTTCGAGGCCGAGCCGGTGATCGCCTGGGCCGAGCGTCTGAGGTCCGAGGGCATCTCGCTGCCGATCCACATCGGCGTGGCGGGCCCGGCCAAGCTCCAGACGCTCATCAAGTTCGCGGTCGCCTGCGGCGTCGGGCCGTCGCTGCGCGTGCTCCAGAAGCGCGCCATGGACGTGACCAAGCTCGTGCTGCCCTACGAGCCCACTGATTTCGTCGCCGACCTCGCCGCCCACAGGGCCGCGACCCCGGCGAGCCTCATCGAACAGGTCCACCTCTTCCCCCTCGGCGGCATCAAGACCGGCGCCGCCTGGGCCACAGAACACGGGCGCGTCGCGCCTGTCGCGCGCAACGTCATCTGAAGGATCACGAATGACCCGCACCGTCCTCGAGTCCAAATCCAAGACCATCGTCATCGGCTTCGACGAACCGTTCTGCGTCATCGGCGAGCGGATCAATCCCACTGGCCGCAAGAAGCTCGCCGCGGAACTCGAGGCCGGTGACTTCACCACGGTCGAGAAGGACGCGCTCGAACAGGTCGCCTGCGGCGCGATGGTGCTCGACGTGAACTCGGGCGCGGTCTTCACCAACAAGATGGCCGAGGATCCGCGCTACGCCGACAACAACTTCGTCGAGCCGCCGCTGATGCGCGAACTCATCGCCCGCGTCCAGGCGCTCGTCGACGTGCCGCTGTGCATCGATTCCTCTGTCCCCGAGGCGCTTCAGGCCGGCCTCGAGGCCGCCGAGGGCCGTCCGCTGCTGAACTCCGTCACCGGCGAGGAGGAACGGCTCGACGTCGTCCTGCCGCTCGTCAAGAAGTACAACGTGCCCGTCGTCGCGATCTCCAACGACGACACCGGCATCTCCGAAGACCCGGAGGTGCGTTTCGCGGTGGCGAAGAAGATCGTCGAGCGCGCGGCCGACTTCGGCATCCCGGCGCACGACATCGTCGTCGACCCGCTCGTGATGCCGGTGGGCGCGATGGCGAGCGCGGGCCAGCAGGTCTTCACCCTTGTTCGACGCCTGCGCGACGAACTGGGCGTCAACACCACCTGCGGCGCGTCGAACGTGTCCTTCGGCCTGCCGAACCGCCACGGCATCAACGCCGCTTTCCTGCCGATGGCGATCGGCGCCGGCATGACGTCGGCCATCATGAACCCGGTCCGTCAGGTCGAGATGGAGGCGATCAAGGCCGCCAACTTCCTGATGAACCACGACCCCAACGGCGGCGAATGGATCCGGTTCTCGCGCGTCCTCGACGCCGTCGCGGCGGGCAAGACCTTCCCCGAAGCCGCAGCCGAAGCGGCCGCCGGCCGCACGGGCCGGGGCGGCCGGGAGGGACGCCGCCGGCGCGCGGGCTGAGCGGTCGCACAGGCCGCGGCCAGACGATCGCTTGGGCCCCTGCCGATCAGTCCCGCGACACGAGCCAGTGCAGCGGCAGCAGGCAGAGGAGATAGACCGTCGCCGCCGGCAGGCCCAGCACGAGCCACATCGCCGCCATCGAGGCGTTCGTCAGGATGCCGATCACGAAGACGGCCAGCGCCGCCAGCATGGCGATCACCGGCACCGTCGCCGCCAGGCGCCACTTGTCCCGCATCCGCCGGAGCGCGGACCACTGCAGCGCCAGATAGGCGACCGGAGTCAACAGAAGCAGGGTTTCGATCTGCATGGCACACCCCGTGAAACTCGCCACCACCCGTTACGGCTAAACGGCCTTCATGGCATCCGTCTGGTCGCGTCGTGACGTTTTGAGGCAGTTCGCCGCCGCTTTGCGGATGTCACCGGCAAAATCCCGCGTTATGTAGTGACGCCAAGGCAACAAGGGCAGGAAAATGAGCACCGATCCTCTGGTGATTTTCACGCCGTCGGGAAAGCGGGGACGGTTCCCCGCGGGAACCCCCGTGCTCACCGCCGCGCGGCAACTCGGCGTTGATCTCGATTCGGTCTGCGGCGGCCGGGGCATCTGCTCGAAATGTCAGGTGACGCCCGGCTACGGCGAGTTCTCCAAGCATGGCGTGACGGTGCGCGAGGGCGCGCTCAGCGACTGGAACGCCGTCGAGGAGCGCTACGACCGGAAACGCGGCCTCAAGGACGGCCGCAGACTCGGCTGCCAGGCGACGATCCGGAGTGACGTGGTCATCGACGTACCGCCCGAGAGCCAGGTTCACAAGCAGGTCGTCCGCAAGGAGGCCGACGCCCGCCCGATGGTCATGGACCCCGCGACGCGGCTGTTCTACGTCGAGGTCACGGAGCCCGACATGCACGAGCCGTCCGGCGACTTCGAGCGGCTCGCCAAGGCGCTTGCCGAACAATGGCAGATCGACGGCGTCGATGCCCCGCTTCCTGTCCTGCAGGCCCTCCAGCCCGCGCTCCGCAAGGGCAACTGGACGGTGACGGTGGCCCTCCACAAGGGTCACCGGGACGCCCGCCACCGGCTGATCGACGTCTGGCCAGGGTTCTGGGAGGGGCGCCTCTACGGCCTCGCGATCGACCTGGGATCGACGACCATCGCCGCCCACCTGACCGATCTCAGGAACGGCGCCGTGCTCGCCTCGGCGGGCGCGATGAACCCGCAGATCCGCTTTGGCGAGGATCTGATGAGCCGCGTGTCCTACGCGATGATGAACCCCGGCGGCGCGGCCGACATGACGCGGGCGGTCCGCGCAGCGCTCGATGCGCTCGCCACGTCGCTGGCCGAAGAGGCCGGCCTCGAGCCGCGCCAGATCGTCGAGACGGTCTTCGTCTGCAACCCGGTGATGCACCACCTCCTGCTCGGCATCGACCCGGTGGAACTGGGCCAGGCGCCCTTCGCGCTCGCCACCTCCGGCCCGCTCGACCTCGCGGCGGCCGAGCTCGATCTCGACGCCATCAATCCCGCCGCCCGGACCTACGTGCTGCCCTGCATCGCGGGTCACGTGGGCGCCGACGCCGCCGCCGTGGCGCTCGCCGAGGAGCCCGACCGCTCGAAGGATCTCGTCCTCGTCGTCGACGTCGGCACCAACGCCGAGATCCTCCTGGGCGACGAGAGCCGCGTGCTGGCCTGCTCGTCCCCCACCGGCCCTGCCTTCGAGGGCGCGCAGATCTCCTCCGGCCAGCGCGCCGCGCCCGGCGCGATCGAGCGGGTGGAGATCGACCCGGAGACGAAGGAGCCCCGCTTCAAGGTCATCGGCTGCGACCTCTGGTCCGACGAGCCCGCCTTCGCCGAGGCCACCGCCGCGACGGGCATCACCGGCATCTGCGGGTCGGGCATCATCGAGGCGGTGGCCGAATTGCGCCTCGCGGGGCTTCTCGACAAGGCGGGTCTGATGGGCTCGGCCGGACAGACCGGCACGCCGCGGATGATCCCCGAGGGTCGGACGCATTCCTACGTCCTCCACGACGGCCGCGCCGACGACGGACCGCTCGTCACCGTCACGCAGGGCGACATCCGAGCGATCCAGCTCGCCAAATCGGCGCTCTACGCCGGCGCGCGCCTCCTCATGGACGAGATGGGCGTGGACAAGGTCGACCGCGTCGTGCTCGCCGGCGCCTTCGGCGCGCATATCTCGCCCCGGCACGCGATGGTGCTCGGCATGATCCCCGACGCGCCGCTCGACAAGGTGACCTCCGCTGGAAACGCCGCCGGCACGGGCGCACGGGTCGCGCTCTGCGACATCGGCGCCCGCGCCCGCGTCGAAGACCTCGTTGGCCGCATCCACAAGGTCGAGACCGCCATCGAGCCGCGCTTTCAGGAGCATTTCGTGGCCGCCAATGCAATCCCGCACGCGACCGCGCCGTTCCCCGAGCTCCGGAGCGTCGTCACGATCCCCGAGACCGCCTTCGGCGCCGGCTCCGAGGACGGCGGCCGCAGGCGCCGGCGGCGGGCATGACGGCGCTTGACGCAAACGCGGGTCTCCCTTACCTCGCATCGGAGGGCCGCGGGTGTAGCTCAATGGTAGAGCAGCAGCTTCCCAAGCTGACGACGAGGGTTCGATTCCCTTCACCCGCTCCACGACGCCATTGTCCCCGCACGTGATCGATGGTCGTGAGAGTCCCGCGGTCACTATCGTGTGCAGCGCCTCACATCAGCAGGACGAAGAAGACCACCACGAGGATCGGAAGAAGCGCACCGCTCACCGGCCACCGAATGAGGATGCGTTCCGCTCCCGCGATCGCGCGCGGCACGGCGCTGAGGACGCGGTCGCCTCTCCCGAGCGGCACCCGATCGGGCAGTGCGACCGAAACCGGGTGCCAGGCCGGCAGGAGAAGCAGCAGGTCGCCCGGCGGGATCGCGGACGGGCTCCGGCGCAGCAACGCGAGCGCGAAGGGCAGCGCGACGGCCACCGGCCACGTGGCATCGACGATCGACGTCGCCGCGAGCGGATAGCCGGCCTGGCGGCCGGTCCACTCCGTCCAGAGGAGCCAGGGGCTGGCAACCGCGAGGGCCCCGGCAAGAGCCGGTAGCGCGAGGCGACGCGGAAATCCCGCCGATGGAGCGCGCGATGCCGTGAGCAGCCAGAGGCGACGGAGAAACCAGACGAGGATCAGGCTCGTGACGACGGAGCTCAGGCTGACCGCCAGCACAACCGCGTCCGTCAACCCCGGTTTCACGGCAGCTTTGGCGAGCGCGCCTCCTGTGATGGGAAATCCGGCGACCGACGCGGCGACCGCCGCGGCAACGCCGAGGCAGAGCACGCGGTGGCGCGTGGTCCCTGCCGCGAGCATGACGCCGACGAGGAGAAACAGCGCGCCTTTGGCGAACCCGTGGTGCAGCGCGTAGAACGGCGCCATCTCGCGCGCCGCGCCTCCCGCGCCTATGAACATCACCATGAGACCCATCTGGCTTATCGTGGAATAGGCGAGGACGGCCTTCGGGTTCGCCTGGGTCAGGCCCCAGAGTGCCGCGCCGAAGGCGCCCAGAAGCCCGAATGCCATCAGGAACGCACCGAAGGCTTCCTCCGGCAGGAACAGGATCAGTCCGAACAGCCCCGCCTTCACGATCGCGCCCGACAGCGCAGCGGAGGCCGGCACCGGCGCGGCGGGATGGGCGAGCGGAAGCCAGACGTGCAGCGGCACGAGACCCGCCTTGATCCCGAAGCCCGCGACGAGAAGCGCGACGGCGACGGGACCCGCGCCGGACGAGCCGATAGCCTCGCGGACGGCGGCGATGTCCACGCCACCGGCCGCGGCGACCCCGATCAGAAGACCGAGGAGAAGGAAGACCTCGCCGGCGATCGCGATCACGATGTAGACGCGTCCCGCCCGCAGGGCCGTTCCGGTCCGGTCGTGGACGATGAGAAACCACGCCGCGAGCGAGACCGCAGCGAAGGCCACGTAGAAGGTGACCACGTCGAGGGCGAGGAACACCCCGAGGTTCCCGGACAATGTCACGCACCAGAACCCCGAGAAGATCGCCATATGGGGCTTTCCCGCCATCGGCTGCGCGGCCAGTCCCGTGATGAGCCAAAGCGCCGCGGTCATCCCGAGGAGCAGACGCCGCGCGCCGTCGAGCCCGAGCGTCACCCCGAGCAGGAGATCGGGCGCCGTCGTCACGTCCTCGACTCCGGTGACGGCGAGCCAGAGCGCAGGAAGCGGTGCCAGGGGCAGCAGGCGCGCCGCACTGCCCCGCAGAACCGGCAGGGCCGTCAGCGCGGCAAGAAGCAGCGGCCAGACGAGCGCCACCAGAGGCAGAAGCGGCCCGGTCCAGAGCGTCATCGCATTTCCCCTCTCTCGGCGATCAGCGTGGCCCAGCCAAGCGGGCTGACCGGTGAAGCCGCAAGCGCCCCTGCACCGATCGCCGCAAGCGCCGCGATGACTGCCGGACCCACGAGCGCCGGCACCTTCTCGTCCCCTTTCGCATCCGCGGCCGGCTCGCGAAACCAGAGCCTGTAGAGAAGCGGCAGGAAATAGGCTGCGTTCAGGAGCGTGGATGCGCCGAGCACCGGCAGCACCCACGGCGCACCGCCCTGCAATGCCCCGAGCCCGAGATAGATCTTGCTGACAAACCCCGCGAGTGGCGGAAGCCCGATCATGCCGAGAGCCCCGAGAGAGAAGCAGGTGGAGGTCCAGGGCATTCGGGGACCGAGCCCGTTCAGGCCTGCAACGGTGCGGACACCGGCGCGTTCGTCGTAGATCCCCGCGCAGAAGAAGAGCGTGATCTTCATCAGGCCCTGGTGGACGAGATGCGCAAGGCCGCCGATCACACCGAAGGGGCTCGCGAGCGCGGCGCCGAGGACGATGTAGCTCACCTGGCTCACCGTGGAATAGGCGAGCCGCGTCTTGATTCCGTCCTGCTGGATCGCCCTCAGCGACCCCCAGATGATCGTCGCCGAGGCCAGCGCCGCGAGCGGCATGCCCACCCCGAGATCGGCCACGCGCTCCACTCCGAAGACGTCGTAGATCACGCGGATCACCCCGAAAGCCCCTGCCTTGACCACGGCGACCGCGTGCAGGAGCGCCGAAACCGGCGCCGGTGCGGCCATCGCTGCCGGCAGCCAGCCATGGAGGGGGACGATGGCCGCCTTCATGCCGACGCCAAGGATGAAAAGGGCGAAGATCACCCGCAGGCTCGCCGGATCCAGCCCGTCGAGGTCGGGAGGTTCGGTGAACAGGACCGGTCCGGTGGAGCTTTCGAGCCAGACGATCGCCCAGAGCAGCGCCGCGCTGCAGGGCAGCGCGTAGAGCAGGTAGCGCCGCGCGGCCCTCAGCGACGCCTCGTCCTGCTTGTGGGCGACGAGCGGCCAGGTGCTCAGCGTGAGAAGCTCGAAGAAGATGAAGAAGGAAATCAGCGACCCCGACAGGGCGATGCCCGTCGTCGCCGCAACGCACAGGCTGAAGAAGCCGAAGAATCGCGACAGCTCGGGCTTCGACCCGAAATAGGCGATCGCGTAGATCGTGGTGAGAAGCCAGAGCACCGCCGAGAGCGAGACGAACAGCAGCGCCAGCGCGTCGATGCGGAGCAGCAGGACGAGACCCGGCGCAAGAGGGATCTCGGTTTCGTAGCTGGCGCCCCGCTCCACCGCGAAGAGCATCGCCACGATCAGCGCCACCTTGAACACCGCGCCACCGAGGCTCAGCGCGTTGCGGAGCCGGTGGCTCTCCTGATCGAGGAAGAAGGTGATGACGGCCGGAAGGAAAGAGGTCAGCAGGACGAAGACGGGAAGCAGTGCGGTCACAGCCCCTCCTCGGCCGCGGGCGGCCTCCCGATCTCGAGAATCCCATAGGCTCCGGCTGACGCGATGCCCAGTGCGACGGACGCGCCCGCGAGAAGGAGCGGCACCGCCTGCCGCGCGCGGGAGGGCGGCACGGGCGACGCCCCGGCGCCCCGCCCAAACAGCATGGCCAGCGGCCGGTAGAGGTAGGCGGCGGCGAGCAGCCCGCCGACAGCCATGACGAGCGCCCAGAGCCATTGTCCCGAAGCGAAGGCCGCCGTCATCACGAGGTACTTGCCGGTAAAGCCGCCCGAGGGAGGAAGTCCCACGAGCGTGACCGCCGACAGGGCGAAGGCGAAGGCGGTCATCGGCATCACCTTCGCCAGCCCGCGCACCGCGCTGAGCCGGTCGCCGCCCGCGGCCGCCATGCAATGCCCCACCGCAAGGAACATGCCGGCCTTGGCGAGGCCGTGGCTCAACGCGAGGAAGACCGCGCCGGTCCACGCCCCCGCCGCCCAGGGGAGGCCCGCGCTCGTTCCTCCGGCAAGCGGAAAGACGAGGAACAGGTAGCCGATCTGCGCGACGGTCGAATAGGCGACGATCAGCTTAAGCCGCTCCTGCGCCAGCGCCGCCAGGCTCCCCCAGATCACGGCGGCGGTCCCCAGAAGCGCGATGAGGACAAGCGGCCCGTCGGAGGCGCGGTCGGGCATGGCATCGAACCAGAGCCGCATGAGGATCACGAAAGATGCCTTCGGCACCAGTCCAGACAGGAGGGCGGATGCCGGAGCCGGCGCGCCGGCATGCGCGGGCGGAAGCCAGACGTGGAACGGGAAAAGCGCGGTCTTTGCCATGAGCCCGGCGGTCATCAGGGCCAGCGCGAGGCCATCGGGGGCCGACGGTGTCCGGACCGCGACAAGGTCGATGTCGAGCGTGCCGTGGCTTGCATAGATCAGCACGACACCGGCGAGATACAGAAGCGATCCGGCGAGCGCGAAGACGATGTACCTGATCGCGGCGGCGAGAGCGGCGGCCTTGCCGTCGATGGCGACGAGACCGATGGCCGCGAGGCTCAGGAGCTCGATTCCCACGTAGAGATTGAAGAGGTCGCGCGACAGGAAGACCACGTTCAGCGCGGACCAGAGAAGGAGCATGAGCGGCCAGAATCCGAACGCCGCGCGGTCGCCCGCCAGGTCCGGGGCGAAGGTCCCGCGCGCGACAAGGCTCACGCCCGCCATGACGGTGGCCGTCATCACGATCAGGGTGACCCCGAGCCCGTCCGCCGCGAGAGCGATGCCGAGCGGCGGCGCCCATCCGCCGACCTCGAGCCGCAGGACGCCTTGCGAACTCACGCTGGCCGCCAGCGCCACCGCTGCCGCCGCCGTGGCTGCAATGGCGGAAAACGCGGCAGCGCGGCCGGCCTGCCCGGGCAGCGCCACGATGGCGAGCGCACCTGCGAGCGGGAGAACCAGCAGGGCGACGAGAAAGCTCACCCGCCGTCCTCTTCCTCGGGCAGGACGACGCGTCCGGCCACCCGTGCATGAGCCACGAGAAGGCCGACCGCCAGCGCGCTCGCCGACAGGGCCACGACGATCCCGGTAATGATGAGCGCCTGCGGCACGGGATCGGCCGCCCCGCCGCGCGCGCCCGTCGCTCCGAAAAAGAGAAAGAGCCCCGAACCGATCAGGTTGAAGGCCACGATCCGCCGCAGGAGGTGACGTGCCGCGATGAGGCCGTAGAACCCGATCCCGATCGCCGCCGATCCGGTCAGAGCGTAGAGGGTGAGCGCGCTCATTCGCGGCGCTCCCCCTCCGGAGGCCCCAGAACGAGGAAGACCAGCGTCACCGCGATCGAGATCGCCAGACCGACCTCGATGACGAAGATGGCGGTGCCCGCCACGGGTTCGGGCAGGGTCAGGAACCCCGCGCCCAGAACCGCCCCCGCCAGTCCCGCGACGAGGAAGACCGACGGTCCGGCAACGAGCGCCACGCGCCAGCGGTGCGCGGCGATGCGAGGCGGCCGCACCAGTCCGGCCATCGCCGCGACGAGCCCCACGGCCGCGAGGACGGTGCCGCCCTGGAACGCGCCGCCCGGCTGGTCGGCGCCGACGTAGACGAGGTAGACCCCCACGAGAAAGCCGACCGGCGGAAGCAGCCGCCCGAATCCCGCCATGACGCCCCCCGGTCGCACGTGCTGCGGCAGACCGAGGCGATTGCCCCAGTCGCCATCGCGGGCCATCATCCAGAGGCCGATGAGCGCCGCAAGCAGAACGATGCTTTCCAGCAGAGTATCCCAGGCCCGGAAGTTGAGAAGCACGGCCGTCACCGGGTTCTCGACACCGGCCGGAGGCAACTCCCATTCCCGTCGCACGGGCGCCGGCATCGCGAACCATGCCCAGGCGAGAGCGCCGGTCAACCCACCGCAGGCCAGCGCGGCGGGGAGATGGAAACGGCCCGGCGCCGCGTCGTCGCTCACGTTTCGGGCAAGCCGACCGAATGTCGTGAGGAAGAGAACTCCGGTCAGCCCGGCACCGATGGCCGCCTCGGCCAGGGCGACGTCGACCGCATCGAGCCGGACCCAGGCCACGGCCATCAGGAGACCGTAGACGATGAAGAACACGATCGACCGGAAGACGCCCCGCCCCAGGACCGTGGCGAAGGCGACCCCAAGGATGAGCGCGCAAAGCGCGGCATCGAATGCCCAGGTCATCACCCGCTGCGATCCTTCAGCGCGGCACGGGCGATGAGCTGCGACACCGTTCCGGCGGCAAGCAGCGTCAGCGCCCAGATCAGGACGAGGAGCGCCATCTCCCGCCACCCCTCGACCTGGAAGAGCATGCCCAGGGTGATGAAGCCGAGCCCGAGGTTGTCGGCCTTGGTCAGCGCGTGAAGGCGCGTGAACACGTCGGGGAAGCGAAGGAGCCCGATCGTCCCGGCGATGAAAAAGCACAGCCCCAGTCCGGTAAAGGCGATGGTCGCAATGTCAGCCATCCGACGTCTCCCCGGCGGGGCCGCGATCGGGTGACGGCGTCTCGTCCTCCTCCGGGTCGCCCGCGCCGTCCGCGCTCGTCGCCTTCACGAAGCCGACGGCAGCCAGGGCCGCGAGCAGAGCGAGCGTGAGCGCGACGTCGAGCGCCCCGCGCCCGTGAACCGGCGCGAGAAGCACCAGAACCGCCACGCCGCCCGTCCCGACAAGCTGGGCGCCCATCATGCGGTCGGCGGGGCCGGGACCTTTCCAGACACGAAGCAGCGCGCCGGCAAGGCTCGCCAGCACCCCGAGCGCGACGAAGGACAGCCAGACCGTCATGGCGGCGGCCGGCCCGGATCACGATCAAGTATCATCGCGGCGATTGCTGTCTCCTCCCGCGGGATGGCGCGTTCGAATCCCGCGTCGGTGTCGAGCAGATGTACCAGAAGCCGCCCCTCGCGTGTGCCGGCCGCCAGCGTCCCCGGCATGAGGGAGAGTTCGCCTCCTATCGCGGCGCGTCCCCCGTCGGACAGTTCCACGGGCACTTCTACCCAGCCCGGCCGGAGACGCATGCGCGGAGACAGCGCCCTGCGGGCCACATCGATGCCGCCGAGGAACGAGCCCGCGAGGAACACCGGGACGTGGCGCGCGAAACGCCACACGCTGAGCCGTCGATGAGCGGGAAGCAGCCCGAGACTGAGCCAGACCGCTACCGGCACGGCCAGGGCGCCAACCGCGAGCCCCTTCGGCTCCACACCGGTCATAACCGCCCACACTCCCCCGAGAAACAGAGTTCGACGCAGGACAGCGCTGATGACATCCGATGACATGCAACAAACTCAACCGATACGCACGCGGCTTTCAAGCACGCAGTTCCTCCCCTTGGCCGCGACAAAGTCGGCCTGATCGCCATCGCGCACGGGCGACAACCCGGCGGCGATGTTCGGGGAGTGCACGCGCGCTGTTCCTCGCCCCGATCCGACAGAGCGGCCACGGCCCGCAACTCAGCGGGTCCGACGCTGCCCGTGGCCCCCGGCTCGGCAAGCCGATCCACAACGTCGGCTTCGGACGGCGCTGGCGGCCTTTTCAGATGCTGACGCGGCGCGCTGTCTCGGGCCAGCGGTTCCCGACTTCGCGCCAATCTTGCGAAGTGAAACATGAATCATTATTCATGTTGAATGGCAGAGGGAACACTTCCCAAGACGAGGCGCGGCGTTGCACGGCGGGAGAGGATCCTGCGGGCAGCCGAGACCGTCATTGGAGAGAAAGGATACGCCGCAGCCTCGATCGCCGACATCACGCGGACGGCGGAAACCGCTCTCGGAACGTTCTACATCTACTTCGCGAGCAAGGAGGACGTCTTCCGGGAACTCGTCCTCGAGATGGGCCAGCTGACACGCGCTGCCGTCACACGCGCGGCAGCCGGCAGTCCCGACCGGCTCGAGGCCGAGCGCGCCGGGCTCCGCGCATTCCTCAGGTTCGTCGCCGAGCGCCCCTCGCTCTACCGGATCGTCGAGGAGGCACGATTCGCCGACCCCGACGCCTACAAGGCGTACTTCACGAGCTTCGCGGACGCCTACGTGGCGCAACTCGGCGAGGCCGCCGCGGCAGGACAGATCTCGGCGGGCGATCCCGAAGTCCGCGCCTGGGCGCTGATGGGAATTGCGAAGACACTCGGCGAGCGCTTCGTTCTCTGGGACGAAACCCCGGACATCGAGCACGTGGTTGACGAAGCCTTCGCGCTGATAAGGAGCGGTCTCGCGCCATGAGCGGGCCGGCACGGCTCGATCGCATGTCGCTCAGCGCCAGAAGGCCGGCATCGTTCGAGAGGATCTGAGCAAGGGCCCGCTCGCGGCCGAAGCCCGACGAGGAGCTTCCGGCCGCAGGAGATCTCGCGGACCATCCGGTTGGTGCAGGACGATCGCCGGCGCGTCCTCTGCATCCTGATCGTTCAGCGCCCTGCCCTCAGCCGCCCGACGATGCCGGTGGGAAAGAAGTAGACGCTGAGCACGAAGAGCACGCCCAGCCAGAGAAGCCAGCGATCCGGGTCGAGGAGATCGGGGACCAGCGGCAGAGCTGACGTGGCTTCCGACGCAGCGCCCATCAGGGTATGCAGGTAGTTCTGCGCGAGCACGAAGATCGTGGCCCCGATGACCGCGCCGTACATCGTACCCATCCCCCCGATCACGACCATGAGCAGGATGTCGAGCATGATCTCGAAGGACAAGGTCGTGTCCGGGCCGACGTAGCGCAGCCAGATCGCGAAGAGGCTTCCCGCCAGCGCCGCGACGGCCGCGGAGAGACAGGTGGCAAGAGTCCGGTAGAGGACGACGCGATACCCGATGGCCTCGGCGCGGAAGTCGTTCTCACGGATCGCCTGCAAGACCCGGCCGAAGGGAGAGTTCACGACGCGCACGAGCAGGAGAAACAGCGCGAGCGACGCAAAGAAGACGAGATAGTAGTTCAGGAGCTTCCCGTTGAATGGCACGCCGAAGACCTCGCCCAGTCGGAACGCGGGGGTCAGCTCGCGCGGGATCGTGTAGTTCAGCCCGTCCTCACCGCCCGTCAGACCCGACAGCTGGCTCACGAGGACCGCAACCGCGGAGGCGACCGCAAGCGTGATCATGGCGAAGAAGATGGCCCGGACACGGAGCGAGAAGAGGCCGATGACAAGCGCGAGGACCGTCGCGGCGAGGGCCCCGAGGAGCGCGCCGACGATAAGCGCGTCCCAGCCCCGGCCCATGTGGGTCGAGGCGAGCGCCACGCCGTAGGCACCAAGGCCGAAGAACATGGTGTGCGCGAAACTCACGATCCCGGTGTAGCCCAGCAGAAGGTCATAGCTCGCCACCAGCACGATGAAGATGCAGATGCGCGCCGCCGTCTCGAGCGAGCGGACGCCGGGAAAGAGGAACGGTGCGAAGGCAAGCGATCCGAGGATGATCAGGAGGATCGCCGTCAGGAGGAGCGACCGCGGCCTGTCGCCGGAGAGGAGACCAACGAGCATCCTATTTCGCCTTCACGACGGGCATCATGCCCTGCGGCCGCCACATCAGGACCGCCGTCATCAGCGCGATGTTCGACACCAGAGCCACCTTGGGTTCGAGGAAGGCAATGTAGTTCTGCAGAAGCCCGACGAGGAGAGCGCCGATGAACGCACCCTCGACGGACCCGAGCCCGCCGATGATCACCACGATGAAGACGAGGATCATCATCTCCTCGCCCATGCCGGCGGTGATGACCTCCTGATAGAGACCCCACATCACCCCGCCCAGTCCGGCGAGCGCCGATCCGGCGATGAAGACGCCGATGAAGACGAGGCTCAGCCGGTAGCCGAGCGCCTCCACCATCTCACCGTTCTGGACGCCGGCCCGTACGATCAGCCCGATCTTCGTGCGCCGGAGAACCAGCCGCATCGCGACGAAGAGAATGACGCCGACCACGACCGCGAGGAGCCGGTAGCGCTCGATCGCCGCACCCCAGAAGGTGAAGGCGCCCTTCAGGGTCTCCGGGCGCGTGAGGAAGATCTCGTCGGGTCCCCAGACCACGTGGATGAGCTGCTCGATCACGATGAGGCCGCCGACGGTGACGAGGATCTGCTTCAGGTGCGCGCCGTAAACCGGCCGGACGATCACCCTCTCGAATCCCCAGCCGAGAGCGCCAGTCACGCACATCGCCGCGATCGCGGCGAGCAGGATGGCGGCGATGTTGAGCAGAAGCGATGGACTGCCGGTCCAGTTTCCAAGCGCGAGCAGCACCGTGATGCCGACGAAGGCCCCGACCGAGATGAACGCCCCGTGGCCGAAGTTGATGACGTCCATAAGTCCGAAGACGAGCGTGAGGCCCGAGGCCATGATGAAGATCATCATGCCCATGGCGAGACCGGAGACGGTGAGCGTGAGCCAGCTCGACGTCGAGCCGATGGCGAAGAAGCCCAGGACGACGAGCACGGGTATCAGCAGGTAGGGCGCCCACGCGTCCAGACGCTGGGGGAGCGAGAGCTCCGCGTATTTCGGGGCGTGGTCGGGGGTCGCGGTCATTTCAGGGCGCCTCCATGCTGAGACCCATGAGGCGCTCCTGAAGCGCGGCGTCGGAGCCGAGTTCCGCCATGCTCCCGGTCCAGACGATGCGTCCGTCGTCCATCACGGCCGCGGAATCGCCGAGCGCCTTTGCCACCGAGAAGTTCTGCTCCACCAGCAGGATCGAGGCGCCGCGCCGCTTGAGGTCGCGAAGCGCACCCGCCATGGTCGAGATGATCGCGGGCGCGAGGCCCTTCGTCGGCTCGTCGACGAGGTAGAGCTTGCGTTCCTCCGCCATCGCCCGCGCGATCGACAGCATCTGCTTCTGCCCGCCCGAAAGATTGCCCGCCTCCGATTTCCAGAACGTCCGAAGCGGCGGGAAGGCGGCGAAGATCCATTCGAGCCGCTCGCCATCGAGCGGGCCCGAGGCCGCGGCGAGGATCATGTTCTCCTCGACAGTGAGATCGGTGAAGATGCCCATGTCTTCGGGCACGAATCCCATTCCGGCCCGTGCGCGGACCGCCGTCGCGGCCGAGGTGACGTTGGCCCCGTCGAACCGGATCACCCCGGCTCTCGCCTTCAAATGCCCCATGATCGTCCGTAGCGTCGTCGTCTTCCCCACGCCGTTCCGGCCGAGCAGCATCGTCACGCCGCCGCGGGGAACCACGAGATCGACGCCCTGCAGGATATGGTACTGGGCGATGTCGGCGTGGACGCCCGAGAGCGCGAGGATCGGCTCAGACATCTTCGAGCGCCCTGCCCATGTAGGCCTCCTGCACGACATCCGAGGCTATGACGGTGGCCGGATCGCCATCTGCGGCGAGCGCCCCGTTGTGAAGAACGATGATCCGGTCGGCCAGCGCGCGGATCACGTCCATCTTGTGCTCGACGAGGAGAATTGTCCGGTCGCTATCGGCCTTCAGTTCCGCGATGAGTTCCAGGACGACGGGCGCCTCGTCCATGCTCATGCCCGCCGTCGGCTCGTCGAACATGTAGACGACCGGGTCGAGCGCGATCAGCAGCGCGACCTCGAGCTTCCTCTGGTTGCCGTGGCTGAGTTCGCTGACGTTCTGATCCCTGAGCCGGTCGAGACGCACCCGCTCGAGCACGGCGAGCGCCGCCGTCGTGAGTTCGACATGGGAGGCCGCCATGCTGAAGAGATTGAACCCCATCCGCCGGCGCGCCTGGATCACGAGGCGCACGTTCTCGAGGACCGACAGGTTCGGGAACAGGTTGGTGAGCTGGAACGCGCGTCCCAGCCCTTTCCGGCAGCGGTCGGCGACGGAGGCACGGGTGACGTCCTCACCCAGGAGCTTCACGCTGCCCGCAGACGCCGGAATCTGACCGGAAATGAGATTGAAATACGTCGTCTTTCCCGCGCCGTTCGGGCCGACGATCGCGGTGAGTTCCCCCGCGTGGAAGGCACAGGTCACGGCGTCGACCGCGACGTGGCCGCCGAAGCGAACGGTCAGCCCATCCGTCTCAAGGAGCGTCTGCGTCATGGGTCATGCTCTTCGCGGAGTTGAGGCGGGGACCGCAGCGGCCCCCGCGCCTCGAACGTCAGTTGCGGATCGGGATATCCATGTCCTCGATGCCAAGCTCGCGGACAAGGACGGGGACGCCGTAGTCCCGGCCCTCCTGGACTTCGGTCCGGAAGTGATACATCGCCTGGAGCGCCTGGTGGTCCTCGGGACGGAAGCGCATCAGGCCTTTGGGCGTCATCCACTCCATCCCCTCCATCGCCGCGATCAGCGCCTCGGTGTCGGTCGAGCCCGCCTTCTTGATCGCCTCGACGACCGCGAGGCCCGCCGCCATGCCGCCGGCCGTGAAGAAGTCCGGCGGCGTGCCGAACCGCTCCATGTGCTCGGCCACGAGCCAGTCGTTCACGTCGTTGTCGGGGATCTCGTAGTAGTAGTAGGTCGCGCCCTCCATCCCCGGGAGCTCCCTGTAGGCCGTGAGCGCCGCGAGGATGTTGCCGCCGGTCGCGATCTCGATCCCGAAGCGCGACGGATCCATGGCGTTGATCTTGCTCATCGGATTTCCGCCGCCGGCCCAGATGATGAAGAGCTTCTTCTCGCCCTCGACACCCTCCATCGCGTTGAAGATCCGCTCCGCGGCCGCGGTGAAGTCGGTCGCGTCCGTCGGCACGTACTCCTCGTGGACCACCTCCGCACCGGTCTTCTCGAGCGCCTCCCTGAACGCGGCCACGCCATCACGGCCGAAGGCGTAGTCCTGGGCCAGAGTCGCGATCTTCACGTTTTCGCCGCCGAGCGCGACAGCGTTCGAAATCGCGTCCTGCGAGGAGTTGCGGCCGGTGCGGAAGACGTAGCGGTTCCAATCGCGGCCGGTGATCGAATCCGCGACGGCCGGCTCCACGATGAGGATGCGCTCGTATTCCTCCGCGACGGGCAACATCGCCAGCGCGACGCCGGAACTCACAGGGCCCACGGCGATATGGGCATCGTCGTCGCCGTAGGCCTCGGCAAGCAGAGCCTTGCCCACGTCGGGCTTCAGTTGGGTGTCCTTCTCGATCACCACGACCGGCTCGCCGCCGATCTCCATCGTTCCGCCGGTGCCGTATTCGAGGCCCATCATCAATCCGGTGTGCGACTGCGCCGCGTAGGCTTCGAGCGCCCCGGTCTTTCCGTAGACATGCGCGATCCGAATCTCGGCTGCGGCCGGGGTCGCGAGCAGAGTCGCAACCAGGCCCGTAGCGAAAAGGCGTTTCATCGTGGGTCTCCTCCCCGAGTTGGTTGTTCTTTGTTCTTCATGAAAGATGAAACATGAATCATTATTCACGTCAATTCGGAGATCGAGGCTGGAGACCCCGCAAGATGGATCTGGACTGCGAGACCCGAGTATCGGACATTCGCCGACAAGCGCCGGTGTGGCCGCGAAGGGTCGGCTCCGATGGTGCAGTCTCCGCCTGCTCGGCGCGAAGGGTGAAACCTATCGCTGCCTCCGCTGGATCAGCGACTCGACGGCTTTGACAGCACCGCTGTCGCGGACGTCGCTGCGCCTCAGCTCGTCGTCTCGGCCTGCTCGAGGAAGCGCAGAAGCGCTGGGCCGGGCGGCCGCCCGAGATCGGCAGCCAGCGCGGCGCGGCCTCGTCTGGCGCCATGGAACAACGGTCCGCCGCGCCAGCGCGGAAAGCCGTAGCCGTGGATTTCCACGAGATCCACGTCCTCCGGCGCGGCTGCGATCCGCTCGTCCAGGATCGCCGCCCCTTCCTCGGCCATCTCCGCCACCAGACGCAGCGCCAGCCCCTCGCCGACGGGCACCTCGCCCCCGGACTGCGAATGCGGCGCAAGCAGCCTGTCCACATCGGCGGATGGGCGCGGCGTCCGGTCGCCTTCGGCGTAATCATACCAGCCGGCTGCGGTCTTCTGGCCCTTGCGCCCGGCCCGGACCAGCACGTCGCCCAGGGTGTGCGGCACCGTCTCGCCTGCCTGCCGCGCGGCCTCGCGCTGCATGAAGGCGATATCGAGCCCCCCGAGATCCTGCGCCTCGAACGGCCCCATCGCCATGCCGAAGCGACGCATCGCGGCGTCGATATCCGCAATCGCGGCGCCCTCGCGAACCAGCGCTTCGGCCGCCGCCCGGTAACGCTTCAGAATGCGGTTGCCGATGAAGCCCTCGCAGATCCCGGCCTGCACCGGCATCTTGCCCAGCCGCTTGGCAAGGCCGAAAGCCGTGGCGCGCACGTCGTCTGCCGTTTCGGGGACCGGCACGACCTCAAGCAGCTTCATCACGTTGGCGGGGCTGAAGAAGTGCAGCCCGATGAAGCGCTCGGGGCCGGGCAGACCTTCGGCGATGGCGCGCGGGTCGATGTAGGACGTGTTCGTCGCCAAGATCGCGTCGGTCCGGCACGCCGCGCCCAGCCGGGCGAAGACGTCGCGCTTGACGCTCAGATCCTCGAAAACCGCTTCGATGACGATATCCGCCTCGGCCAGCGCGCCGTAGTCGGTCGTGCCGATGACGCCCGCGATCCGCGACTCTGCCTCGGCCTCGGCAATCCTTCCACGCGTCACGCCGCCGGCATAAATCCGGCGCAGGCCATCGAGGCCACGCTGCACGGCCGCATCGTCCCGCTCGACGAGCGTCACCGGCAGCCCCGCGTCGCGCAGCGCCGCCGCGATGCCCGCGCCCATCGTGCCGCCGCCCACGACCGCGGCATGTCGCACGGGGCGGGGCGTCACGCCTTTGAGGTCCGCCGGCCGCGCCGCCGCGCGCTCGGCGAAGAACACATGGCGGAGCGCGGTCGCCTGATCGCTGTCGCGCAACTCCACGAAGGTCTCGCGCTCGAAGGCGAGCGCCATCTCCACGGTCGCCTCGGTCGCCGTGCGCAGACAGGCCAGCGCCCGGAGCGGCGCTTCCGCGCCCTTCGCGCGGCGCTTGACGGCGCTTTCGGCCTCTGGCCAGAACGCGGCCTCCGGCGCCTCGACGGGGCGTTCGATCACGGGCGGCGGGAGCGGACCCTGCACCGCCGCACGAGCGAAGGCGACGGCGCCCGCCCGCAGATCGCCTTCGATCAGGGCGTCGACGAGGTCCATCTCCCGCGCCTTCGCCGCCGGCACCGGCCTGCCCGAGGTGACCATCTCGACCGCCGCGGGCACGCCGACCGCCCGAGGCAGCCTCACCGTGCCGCCGGCCCCCGGCACGACGCCCAGCCGCACTTCCGGCAGGCCCAGCTTCGCCTCCGGCAAGGCGACTCGGAAGCGGCACCCGAGCGCGATCTCGAGGCCCCCGCCCAGCGCCTGGCCATGGATCGCCGCGACCCACGGCGTCTCCGCCCGCTCCAGCCGCACGACCACGTCGGGCAGATGCGGCGGCTCCGGAGGTTTGCCGAACTCGCGCACATCGGCTCCGGCGATGAAGGTGCGTCCTGCGCACAGAAGCACGACGGCCTGCACGCCGACATCCGCGTCGAGCGCCTCCGCAGCCTCGACCAGCCCTTTGCGGACGGATCGGCCGGCGGCGTTGACCGGCGGGTTGTCCACCGTGACGACCGCGATGTCGCCCTCGCGCTGGATCGATACGGTCATCTCAGATTCCCAGATAGGCTTCGCGGACGCGCGGATCCTCGATCAGTTCCTGTGCGGTTCCCGACATCGGGATGCGGCCCGTCTCCATGACGTAGCCGCGATCGGCGATCGACAGGGCACCGAAGGCATTCTGCTCAACCAGCAGAACGGTCACGCCGAGGTCACGCATGCTCTTCAGCACGTCGAAGATCTGCTCCACGAGGATCGGGGCGAGGCCCATGGAGGGCTCGTCCAGCAGCAGGCACGAGGGACGGCCCATCAGAGCCCGGGCGATGGCCAGCATCTGCTGCTGGCCGCCCGAGAGACCACCGGCCGAAAGGTTCCGCTTCTCCTTGAGGATCGGGAACATCGCGAAGGCATCGGCGAGATCCTTCTCCACCCGCTCGTCGCGGTAGAGGAACGCGCCGAGACGGAGGTTCTCCTCGACCGACAGATTGGTGAAGATCTGCCGCCCCTCCGGCGATTGTGACAGGCCCAGCCGGATGCGCCGATGCGCGGGAACGCCTTCTAGCGGCTCACCACGGAACGTGATCGACCCGGCCGAGACCGGCTGCACACCCGAAATGCAGCGCAGCAGGGTCGTCTTGCCTGCCCCGTTGGCACCCACGATGCAGACGGTCTCTCCGCTCGAAACGGTGAAATCGATTCCGTGCAGCACCTCGATCCGGCCATAACGCGAGCGCAGTCCCTCAACTGTGAGCATGGCTCGCCTCCTCCGCCTGGGTACCGAGATAGGCTTCGATCACCGCAGGATCGCGGCTCACTGCCGCCGGGTCGCCCTCCGCGATCTTCTCCCCGTGATCGAGCACGACGATGTGGTTCGAGATGCGCATGACGAGTTTCATGTCGTGTTCCACCAGCAGGATTGCCACGCCCTCGGCGGCGACTTCCGCGATCAGCTTGTCGATCTCCTCCGTCTCCACCGCGTTGCAGCCGGCGGCGGGCTCGTCGAGCAGCAACACCGTGGGATCGAGCGCCAGCGCGCGCGCGATCTCCAGTTGCTTGAGCGCGCCGTAGGAGAGCGAGCCCGCCTCGTGCGCCGCGACACGCTCCAGGCCCACCCGCTCCAGCAGGCGGCGGGCACCGGTCTCGGCCTCCTGCGCGCGGCGGCGCGATCCGCGCAGGCCAAGCAGATCTGAGAGCACCGGTCCCCGCTCGCGCAGGTGGAAACCCGAGATGGCGTTCTCCAGCACCGTCATCTCCTGGAAGATCTGAAGGTTCTGGAAGGTCCGCGACAGACCACGCCGGGCAAGCAGGTGTGGTGTCACGCCGGTCACGTCTTCGCCCTCCAGCCGCACGCGGCCATGGGCCGGCAGATAGATGCCCGAGATCATGTTGAAGAGCGTCGTCTTGCCCGCGCCGTTCGGCCCGATGATCGAGACGATCTCCCCGCGCTTCACGGCGAAGCTCACGTCGTCCACTGCGCGCAGACCGCCGAACTCGATCCCGAGCCCGTCCACTTCGAGAATGCTCATTCGCTTCTTCCTCCGATCAGGCGCAGGATCGTCGGCAGCAGGCCGGCCGGCAGGAAGATCATCACGCTCATCATCACGAACCCGAGCATCAGTTGCTCGTATTCCGCGAAGACCGTGAGGACCTGCGGCAGCAGCGTCAGCACGCCGGCCCCGAAGATCGCGCCCAGCACACTGGCCGCGCCGCCGAGCACGGCCATCGTGACGAGCTCGATCGAGTGCAGATAGCCCGCCACATCGGGCGTGATGAACCGGTTCTGGAACGCCAGAAGCGAACCGGAGACCGATGCGTAGATCGCCGAAATGACGAAGGCCTGCAGCTTCGCGCGCGCCACGTCCACGCCCACGGTGCGCGCGGCGACTTCGGAGCCGTGCAGCGCGCGCAACGCCCGGCCGGTCGGGCTGCGGTGCAGGTTCAGCGCGAGCCACGCGCCGAAGAGCAGCACCAGTCCCGAGAACCAGTACCAGAAGACCGAGCCTCTCAAGTCGAGACCGGCAAGCTCCAGAAGATCACGCAGGCCGAGTTCGGGCACGACGATGCCGTCCGGCCCGCCCGTGATCTCCGTCTCGTTGGCCAGCACCATCGCCACGAGGATGCCGAAGCCCAGCGTCGCGACCGCCAGATAATAGCCCTGGAGCCGCAGGATCGGCCGGCCGATCCCCCAGGCAACGAGGCCCGAGATCACCGCGCCCAGCACGGCTGCGAGTCCCGGGTGCAGACCGAGATATTCCGGCGCCAGCGCGCAGGCATAGGCGCCGATGCCGATAAAGCCCGCGTGCCCCAGGCTGATCTGGCCCGCGTAGCCCACGAGGATCACCAGGCCCGTCACGGCGAGCCCGTTGATGAAGATGAGCGAGCCCACCCGGTAGTAGAAGGAGGATGGAAAGAAGAACGGCGTGACCGCGATCAGCGCCGCCAGGACGAGCAGCGTCGCCCACTTGGCCGAGACAGGCATTAAACGCGCTCCGTGGATTTGCGGCCGAAGAGACCCTGAGGCATGAAGAAGAGAACGGCCAGGATGACCACGAAGGTCGCGGCCTCCTTGTATTGCGAACTGAGATAGCCGGCGGTCAGCGCCTCGAGCACGCCCAGGATCAGCCCACCCGCGAGCGCGCCCTTGGGGTTGCCCATGCCGCCCAGCATCGCCGCCGCGAACCCCTTTAGCGCCAGCGCCACGCCGACGTCATAGCTCGTCAGCGTGATCGGCGTGATGAGCACGCCGGCGAGGGCTCCGATCGCCGCCGACAAGGCGAAGGACAGCGTCATCACCCAGTTGGTGTTGATGCCGACGAGCTTCGCGGCCAACCGGTTGTTCGAAGTGGCGAGCACCGCGCGCCCCGTCATGGTCCGCGTGAAAAACAGGTAGAGCGCGACGAAGATCGCGGCGGCCCCGGCGACCACCCAGAGGCTCTGGGGCAGGATCGTGGCTCCCAGAAGTTCCAGCGGATCGTCGCCGGAGATGGACGGAAAGCGGTGGAGCTGTTTGTCGAAGACGATCTGCGTCACTCCGCGGATGAAGATCGACGCGCCGATCGTGATGATGATCAGCGACACGACGGGCGCGCCGCGTGCGGGTTCGATCGCCAGCTTGTTCAGCGCGACCCCGATCCCCGCCGTCACCAGTATGGCAACCAGCGCGGCCAGCGGCAGCGGCAGGCCCGCGGCGAAGGAGAAGACGGTGATCATCCCGCCCAGCATCACGAACTCGCCCTGGGCGAAGTTCACGACGTCGGAGGCGTTGTAGATGATCGTGAAACCGAGCGCGACCAGCGCGTAGACGGCGCCGACCGTGATCCCGGAGAAGAGGAACTGGATCAGTTCGGACATGGATAAGCTGTCTCGGGAAATGGGCCGGCACCCAAGACGGCCGGCGTGAGAGGGGGCCCGCCCCTGTCAGGGGCGGGCCGTTCTGGCGGTCAGTCGACGAGTGTCCAGGCGCCGTCGCGGATCTCCAGCATCAGGAAGTCGTCGGTGTCGAGACCGAGGTGGTCCTCGGGCGTCATGTTGACGATGCCGGTGGTCCCCACGAGGCCCTCGGTCTGCTCGATCGCGTCGCGGATCGCCTGCGGATCGCTGGACCCGGCGCGCTCGATCGCGTCCTTGAGGATCATCATGGCGTCGTGCGCATAGCCGCCGAAGGTGGAGACGGGCTCGTCATAGGTATCCTCGTAGGCCGTCTTGTAGTTCACGACGACCTCGCGCTGCGGATGATCCTCCGGCAGGCCCTCTCCCACCAGAAGCGCGGTGCCGGGCAGACGCACGCCCTCGGCCGCCTCGGCGCCGGCGAGGTCGATGAAGCTGTTGGAGGCCACGCCGTGCGACTGGTAGAGCGGCATGTCGAGCGCGAGCTGCGAGAAGTTCCGCGTGACGATGGCCGGGCCCTGTCCGAAGCCCGGGTTCAGAACCGCCTGCACGCCCTCGGTGTTCCTGATGTTGGTGAGCTGCGGGGTCATGTCTGCATCGCGCGGCCCGTAGCGTTCGTCGGCCAGCACCTCGATCCCGTACTCTGCCACGACGTCGAGGCACTGCTCGCGCATCGAGTTGCCGAAGCCGCCGGTCCCCGAGATCATCCCGATCTGCGTGATGTCCCGTCCTTGCATGTCCTCGAAGATCTTCTGGCAGGCCATCCGGTCGGTATGCGGCGTCTTGAAGACGTAGTCCTTGACCGGATCGACGATGACGATGGCACCTGCGAGCGAGATGAAGGGCACTTCCTCGGACTCGACCATCGGCACCATCGCCATGGTCGTGCCGGTGGTGGTGCCGCCGATGATCGCGTGCACCTCGTCGTCCTCGATCAGGCGAGTGGCGAAGGTGCGTGCCTTGTTCGCATCGCCGCCGTCATCATACATTATCAGTTCGACCTGCTCGCCGTTGATGCCGCCTTCCTCGTTGATCTGCTCGACGAGCATCTCCAGCGTCTTGGCCTCGGGATCGCCGAGAAAGCTTGCCGGGCCGGTCTCCGACAGCGTCGCGCCGAGGCGAATTTCGGCTTGCGCCGCGCCGGCGAGCCCGAGCGCCGCGATGGCGGCGATGGCGGTGGTGGTCCGAGTCTTCATTTGGGTCTCCTCCCTGAGATTGACCTGTGGACGGCCTCAGGCCGCCTTGGGGCGCCGCCACATGGCGACGCGAAAACGGTTGGCGACGAAAGCGGCGTCGGTCAGGCTCGCATTGCCCGCCGGATTCGCGCCGGTTACGTGATAATCGCTGAAGGCCGCGCTCTGGTTCACGAAGATGTTGCCGGTCAGGTTGATCGACAGGTTCGTGCCCGCCGCGGCAAAGGCCTCGACGGCGCGTCCGATACGCGCCTCGTCGATGTCGTAGAGCGCCGCGGTTATGGCGCCGCAAGTCCGCGCGAGCCGCGCGGCCTCGGCGATGCCGGCCTCGGCGTCCTGCGCCGCGACGATGAAGCTGATCGGCCCGAAGCGCTCCTCGTCATACGACGGATCGCCCTGCTCCACCGCCAGAATCAGCGGCGTGGCACTCCGCTCGCCGCCCAGCGGCGCGCTGTCGCGCACGACCCGGCCCAGCCCGCGCGCCGCCTTGATCCGCTCGAGCGTGGCGGGGCTCGCCAGAGCACCGCAGACGGCCGAGGCGCGCGCCGGATCGTCGAGCAACGCATCGACCGCATGGGCGATGCCCTCGGCCATGGCGTCGAAGCTCTTGTGCCCCTGATCGGTCTCGATCCCGTCCTTCGGCACGAAAAGGTTCTGTGGCGCGGTGCACATCTGCCCTGAATAGAGCGCGAGGGAGAAGGCGATGTTCGCGCACATGCCCGCGAAATCGTCGGTCGCGGCGATGACGATCGAGTTGACGCCCGTCTCTTCGGTATAGACCTGCGCGCCCCCGGCATGGCCCCGCACCCACGCGCCGAAGGCGCTTGAGCCGGTATAGTCTATGATTTCCACGGCTTCCTGCGTGACGAGCGGCTTCGTGATCTCCTCCCCCGGAGCGTCCGGGGCGAGCAGGACCGCATCCTGCGGCAGCCCCTGCTCGGCCAGTACCTCGCGCGCCACCCTCACCGTCAGCGCCAGCGGCAGGATCGCGCCGGGATGCGGCTTGACGATCACCGTATTGCCGGTGGCGAGGCTCGCGAAGAGGCCGGGATAACTGTTCCAGGTCGGGAAGGTGTTGCAGGCGATGACGAGCGCCACGCCGCGCGGGACGATGCGCCAGTGCTTTTCCAGCAGGATCGGCGCGGCCTTGCCCTGCGGCTTCTCCCAGACGACCTCGGCCGGCGTGCGGCTCATCTCGGACCAGGCCATCGCGACGGCCTCCAGCCCGCGATCCTGCGCATGCGGTCCGCCCGCCTGGAAGGCCATGGGGAAGGCCTGCCCGGTCGTGTGCTGGGTGGCGTGGCCGATCTCGAAACTCATCGCGTTGAGCCGGACGAGAATCTCCAGACAGACGCCGATGCGCGCCTCCGGTCCGGCCGCCGCCCAGTCCGGAGCCGCCGCCAGGCTCGCCGCGACCAACGTCTTGGGGTCAGCCGCAGGATAGTCGATGCCGAGGTCATGCCCCCACGGAGAGACCTCGGCGCCGGTGCGCCGCTGTTCGGGATGGCCGGGCAGGTCGAAGGCTGCGCCGAGGCGCGCGTCATGGGCCGCCTGCCCGTCCGCCTTGGCGTTCTCGCCATAGATCCTGCCGCTCGGAACTTCCGGGAACGGAGTCCAGAACTCCCGCGTCCGCAGCGCATCGAGCGCCCGGTTCAGCAGACCGGCATGCGTTTCGTACAGGTCACTCACGCCTTCCTCCCTCGAGTCAGCTTTATAATTGACTGACCGGTCGGTTTATGCAACTCCTTTTTTCCGACAGAGCCCGCCGGCAAGGCGGTCGCAAGGGAGGATGCCGTGACACGGTCGGATACGGTTCTGGTGGCGCGCGAGGCGGGCGTGCTCACGCTCACGCTCAACCGCCCGGACAGGCTCAATTCCTTCAACGAGGAAATGCACCTGGCCCTGCGCGCAGGTCTCGAGAGCGCGCGCGACGATGCTGCCGTGCGTGCCGTTCTGCTGACCGGTGCCGGGCGGGGCTTCAGCGCCGGGCAGGACCTGGGCGACCGCGACCCGCGGAAGATGGAAGGCCCCCCCGATCTCGGCGACACGATCGAGCGGTTCTACAATCCGACCCTCCGGCTCATCCGAAATCTCGAAAAGCCCGTCATCTGCGCCGTCAACGGCGTCGCCGCCGGAGCGGGAGCGAACATCGCCATGGCATGCGACATCGTCATCGCCGCCCGATCCGCGAAATTCATCCAGGCTTTCTCCAGGATCGGGCTCGTGCCCGACTCGGGCGGCACGTGGTCGCTGCCCCGGCTGCTGGGCGAAGCCCGAGCCAAGGCGCTCGCGCTCACCGCCGACCCCCTGATGGCCGACACCGCGGCCGAGTGGGGGCTGATCTGGAAGGCGGTGGACGACGAGGCGCTGATGGACGAGGCCCGTGCGCTTGCCGAAGGCCTCGCAAGAGGCCCCACCGCGGGCCTTGCCAAGATCAAGCACGCGATTCATTGTGCCGCGACGAACAGCTTCGACGAACAACTCGATCTTGAACGCGATCTGCAACGCGAGGCGGGCCGCAGCGCCGACTACGCCGAGGGCGTCGCTGCCTTCCTCGAGAAGCGCGCACCTGTGTTCGAGGGAAAATGAGCATCGCCGGACTGAGCCCCGAAGCGCTCGCGCGCGCCTGCGCCGAGACGATGTGCAACGACGACAGCGCCTCGCAACGTCTCGGCATGACCTTCGACGAAATCGCACCCGGCCGCGCGACGCTCTCCATGACAATCACTGCCGAGATGTCCAACGGCCACGCCACGGCCCATGGCGGTTACATATTCACCCTCGCCGACAGCGCCTTCGCCTTCGCCTGCAATGGCTACAACCAGCGCACCGTCGCCCAGCACGCCGCGATCACCTACATCGCGCCGGCCTTCGTGGGCGACCGGCTGACCGCGCGGGCAGTGGAGATCCACCGCAAGGGCCGAGGCGGGATCTACGATGTGCACGTGACCAACCAGAACGGCGAGCCGGTGGCCGAATTCCGCGGCCATTCGCGCACCGTCAAGGGCACTCACCTGCCCGAAACAGACTGATCCCCGGTCAGAGGGAGGAGACCGACATGAAAGACCTGACCCCCACGCCCGAATCGCTCGATCCGATCGAGATCGCCTCGCGGGACGAGATCACGGCGCTCCAGCTCGACCGGCTGAGATGGTCGCTGCGCCACGCCTACGAAGGCTCCGCATTCTACCGCCGGCGCTTCGACGAGGCGGGCGTTCACCCCGACGACCTGGAGAGCCTCTCGGATCTGGCGAAATTCCCGTTCACCACCAAGGCCGATCTGCGAGACACCTATCCCTTCGGGATGTTCGCGGTCCCGCGCGAGCAGCTGTGCCGCATCCACGCCTCCTCCGGCACCACGGGCAAGCCGACGATCGTCGGATACACGAAGACCGACATCGACATCTGGTCCAATCTCGTGGCCCGCTCGATCCGCGCATCCGGCGGCCGTTCGGGAGACATCTGTCACATTGCCTACGGCTACGGCCTGTTCACCGGCGGGCTCGGCGCGCATTACGGCGCGGAACGGCTCGGCTGCACCGTCGTCCCCGTTTCGGGCGGCATGACCGAGAGGCAGGTGACCCTGCTGCAGGACTTCAAGCCGCGCATCATCATGGTGACGCCGTCGTACATGCTCTCGATCCTGGACGAGTTCCGCCGTCAGGGCATCGACCCGCGCGAAAGCTCCATCGAGATCGGGATCTTCGGTGCCGAGCCCTGGACGAACGCCATGCGCGGCGAGATCGAGGAGGCCTTCGACATGCATGCCGTGGACATCTACGGCCTGTCGGAAGTTATGGGTCCGGGCGTCGCCAACGAGTGCGTCGAGACCAAGGACGGCCTGCATCTCTGGGAGGATCATTTCTATCCCGAGATCATCGACCCGCAGACCGGCGATGTGCTGCCGGACGGCGAGATGGGCGAGCTGGTCTTCACCACGCTGACGAAGGAAGGTCTGCCGATGGTGCGGTACCGCACCCGCGACCTCACTCGGCTGCTGCCGGGCACCGCGAGATCGATGCGTCGGATGGAGAAGATCACGGGCCGCTCGGACGACATGATCATCCTGCGCGGCGTCAACGTCTTTCCCACCCAGATCGAAGAGCAGATTCTCAAATGCGCGGGCCTCACCCCGCACTTCCAGATCGAACTGGGCCGCGAGGGCCGCATGGACGTGATGACCGTGCATGTCGAGTGCCTGCCGGGGTCTTCCGAGCAACCGGCGCGCGATGCCCTGGCGAAGGAACTGTCGCATCACATCAAGAGCGTGATCGGCGTCAGCGCCCGGGTCGCGGTGCATCTGCCACAGCACGTCTCGCGCTCCGAGGGCAAGGCCAAGCGCTTGGTGGACAACCGGCCCAAGGGCTGATCGGATGACGGAACCCTTCGCGGGGCCAGTCACCCAAAAGGGGAAGGATGCATGGCCCGAACGCGTGCGATCGATTTCGAGGAAAAGCGGCAGAGCCTGCTGACGAGCGCTGCCGCCGTGCTTGCCGAACAGGGTATGGACAAGGCCTCCATGGCGCAGATCGCCAGCGAGGCCGGCGTCTCCAAGGCCCTGCTCTATCACTATTATCCCGGCAAGGACGCGCTGATCTTCGGCATCATCGAGGGGCATCTTTCCGCCCTCGACGGGAGGGTCGCGGCCGCGGAGGATCACACGCTGCCCCCCGAGGACCGGCTGCGCGCGCTCGTCTGGGCGGTGCTCGACGCCTATCGCGGCGCCGACGACGCCCACAAGGTTCAGATCAACGCGATGAGCGCCCTCACCGACGCGCAGCGCGAAGCGATCACCGCGATCGAGCGGCGCATCGTCAAACGGTTCTCCGCCGTCCTGCGCGAGATAAATCCCGGACTCGACACGCCCGAGCGACCGCTTCTCATGCCCGTCACCATGTCGCTCTTCGGCATGATGAACTGGGTGTACATGTGGTTCCGGGAGGGCGGCCCGATCACCCGCGAGGATTATTCCGAGATCGCGACGACACTGATCCTCGAAGGCATCAGGGCCGTTCGCTGAACTTCGCCCGCTCCAGCATCAGCGGATCGTAATCCGGCGCCTCGATCCTGCGGCGGTTGCGCTCCACCTCGCTCAGCGGCTCGGCCGGCACGAGCTTGTGCTGCGCGTCGCGTGCGAGTTGCTGATAGACGCCGGTGCCCCGCGTCTTCCAGTCGATCTCGGTGTCGGTGAGCTCGCGCACGATCCTGGCCGGCGCCCCCGCGGCCAGGTGGGCCGCCGGCACCTCCATTCCTGCCTTCACGAACGCCATGGCCGCGACGAAGGCGTTCTCGCCGACGACGGCCTCGTCCATCACCACGGCATTCATGCCGATCAGGGCGTTGCGCCCGACGCGGCAGCCGTGCAGCACGGCGCCATGGCCGACGTGCCCCGCCTCCTCGATCACAGTCTCGAGGTTGGGGAAGGCGTGCACCACGCAGGTCTCTTGCAGGTTCGCGCCGTCCCCCATGACGATCCTGCCGAAATCGCCACGCATCACGGCGCCTGGCCCGACATAGCAGCCGGCCCCCACGATCACGTCGCCGATAAGCACCGCCGCCGGATGGACGAAGGCCGAGGGATCCACCACCGGCACGATCCCATCATAGGCGTAGACCTGCGCCATCAGCTCCGCTCCTTGGCGACCATCGTGAGCACGTCGTACTGCGCGACGACATCCCCGTCGTCGTTCGTCACCCGGCAGTCCCAGCGGACCTCGCCGTAATCGGCCGTCTCGCGCGGATTGATCTCCTTGCAGGTCAGCCGCACCTGGAGCGTGTCGCCCGGATTGACCGGGGACATGAAGCGCAGGTTGTCCACGCCGTAATTCGCCAGCACCGGTCCCGGCTCGGGATGCACGAACAGTCCTGCGGCGAAGGAGACGATAAGATAGCCATGCGCCACGCGTCCCTCGAAGAACGGGTTGGCCTTCGCGGCCGCCTCGTCCATGTGCGCATAGAACGTGTCGCCGGTGAACTCGGCGAAATGCTCGATATCCTCCAGCGTCACGGTCCGCTTCTCGGTGACCAGCTGGTCGCCGACACGCAACTCGGCCAGCGACTTGCGGAAGGGATGCTCGCCGTGCGGGTCGGCATCGGCGCCCTCGGTCCACTGACCGGTGACCGCCGAAAGCAGCCGGGGCGTGCCTTGGACCGCCGTGCGCTGCATGAAGTGCTTGACCCCGCGCATCCCGCCCAGTTCCTCGCCGCCGCCTGCGCGGCCGGGGCCGCCATGCACGAGCATCGGCAGCGGAGAGCCGTGGCCCGTCGAGGTCTTGGCGCTGCGCCGGTTGCCGATCAGGATCCGGCCGTGGAACGGCGCCATGCCGAGCACCATCGCCGCCGCCACGTCCTTGTCGTCGGTGAAGACCGACGAGACGAGGGAGCCCTTGCCCATCGCCGCGATCTCCACGGCCTCATCGAGATCGTCGTAGGGCAGCAGTGTCGCGACCGGCCCGAAGGCCTCGCATTCGTGGACGACCTTCGCCGCCCTGGGGGTGTCGCAGTAAAGCAGGACCGGATTGAGGAAGGCGCCTTTCCGCGGATCGCCCGACACGACGCGCACATCCTCCGGGTCGCCCGCGACAATGCGCGCCTCGGAGGTCAGATCGCGGATCCGGGCGCGGACCTCGTCGCGCTGCGAAAGCGACGCCAGCGGTCCCATGCGCACGCCGTCCTCGCCCGGGTGGCCCAGCGCGGTGTCCGCGAGCCGCGTGCCCAGCGCCTCAATGGCGGCCTGTGCGAACTCGCGCGGCACCAGCGCCCGCCGGATCGCGGTGCATTTCTGCCCCGCCTTGGCCGTCATCTCGCGGGCGACCTCCTTGACGAAGAGGTCGAACTCTTCGGTGCCCGGGGCCGCGTCGGGCCCGAGGACCGCCGCGTTGAGGCTGTCGGCCTCCATCGTGAAGCGCGTCGAGTTCTCCACGATCGCGTTCGAGGTCTTGAGCTTCCGGCCCGTATGCGCGGAGCCGGTGAAGGTTACCACGTCCTGCCCGGTCACGTGATCCAGCAAATCGCCCACCGAGCCGGTCACCAGTTGCAGCGCCCCGTCCGGCAGCAGCCCGGTGTCGATCATCCTGCGCACCATCAGTTCGGTGAGATAAGCCGTCTGGCTCGCAGGCTTCACCAGCGCCGGCATCCCGGCCAGCAGGGTCGGCGCGACCTTCTCCAGCATTCCCCAGCACGGGAAGTTGAAGGCGTTGATATGGATCGCCACACCGCGCATCGGCGTCAGGATGTGCTGCGCGGAAAAGCTGGCGTCCCTGCTCAACGGCTCCACCGGCCCATCGCTCAGAACCATTGCGTTGGGCAGTTCGCGCCGGCCCTTGGAACCGTAGCTCAGCAGGGTGCCGATGCCGCCCTCGATGTCGATCCAGCCGTCCTTGCGGGTGGCACCCGTCAGGAGGCTCTCGGCATAGAAGGACTCCTTGGCCTCCATCAGCGCCTGGCCCAGCCCCTTCAGCATCAACGCGCGCTCGTGAAAGGTCATCTTGCGCAGCGCCGGACCGCCACGCTTGCGGCCGTAATCGAGCGCTGCGGCGAAATCGATTCCGCTCGAGTCGATCAGCGCGACCGTCTCACCGGTGGCGGCGTCGGCCAGCGGCTTGCCCTCGGCCGCCCCGCGGGTCCAGCGCCCGGAGACATAGCTTTCCAGGCGGCGCGGTTCGCGTGCCGTGATATTCATCGCTTCATCCTCTTTTCAGTCGGGCGGGACGCTTTCAGGACAGTCCGAGCGGCGCGAGGCGACGCTCGGTTTCGGCCTTCCAGTCCGCCAGAAGTGTCTCGTTCGGCCGGTGACGCAGGCCGAACTTCTTCAGGGTCTCGAAGCGCCCCGAGCGCGCCGTGCCGAAGCTCTCGGTCACGCGCGGGTGCCAGTATTTCACCGAGGCACGCGCCTCGCGCAGCCCCTCCCGGTCCGCGACGATCCGGTCCAGCCCTTCGAAGCCCAGTTCCACGTGATGCGCCTCGCGAGGCGCGATCTCCTGAAAGGCGCTGGCGAGCGGCGCGTAGGACACATGGATCAACTCGCGCAGCGTGACGACGGTCGCGAGGCCCTGAAGCACGTTCATCACGACCGCATCGATCCAGCCTTGCAGCGGGTAGTGAAAGACGGACAGGCGCATGTCGCCGCCATGCCGGACCTGACCGAGATCCGCGTCGCGTCCGATCCGGGCATCCCACGGCTGGTGGACGGCGTAGCGCGCCATGTCGACGCCGAACTCACTCATGACCTTGAGCACACGCTCGGCATGGTCCGTCTTTTCCAGCGTGATCCGCGCCGCGGCGATGCGGCTCTTGAGACCGGGCGCGGCGTTGATCGTGCCGGCGAACCCGGCCGATCCGGCCATCTCGCTGTCCACAAAGCTTGCCATCAGCCTCAGGAGTTCGCCGCGGTACCGGCCCGGCACGTTGTCCGGAGAGGTCAGCACCCCGCCCTGCGCCAGATACTCCTCGATCGGCATTGCCTGTTCGGTCGCGTCCATATGCATTCTCCCTCAGCGGTCGTAGCTGACGACGACCCTGCCGCTCAGCGGGAAGCACTGGCAGGTCAGCACGTAGCCTTGACGCACCTCGTAATCCTCGAGCGCGTGATTGGTGACCATGTCGACCTCACCTTCGAGAACCATGGCCCGGCAGGTGGAGCAGACCCCGGCCTTGCAGGCGAAGGGGGCATCCAGATCGTTGTCGAGCGCCGCATCGAGCAGGCTCCGCCCCTCCTTGGGCATCCGGAAAGTCCGCGTCGTCCCGTCGAGCGTAACGCTGGCCTCGGCCGTCGCCCCCGCCTCGGCGGCATGCTTGCTGACGACGGGTCTGGCCGCCCGGCCCGGCTGGCTGGAGGCGAAGAGCTCGAACTTGATCTGCTCATCGGACAGCCCGTGCGCCCTGAGCGCCTTCGCGATCGCGAGCATCATCGGCTCGGGCCCACAGATGAAGGCGGCATCCACAGTTTCCGGGTCCACCCAGGTGCGGAACAGCAACTCCACCTTCTTCTCGTCCACACGGCCGGAGAAGAGGTCGATTTCCTGAGCCTCGTGTTCGAGCACATGCAACACGGCGAAGCGGCCGAGATAGCTGTTCTTCAGGTCCTCGATCTCCTCGCGGAACATGATCGAACTGACCTGCCGGTTTGCGTAGACCAGCGTGAACTGGCTCCCGGGCTCGCGCGCGAGCACGGTCTTGATGATCGACAGGACCGGCGTGATGCCCGATCCGCCGGCGAAGCCCAGGTAGTGCCTGCCCTTCCCGGCGTCGAGCGGCATGTGGAAGCTGCCCATCGGCGGCATCGCCTCGAGCGTCGCGCCAGGCGCGAGCGCCTCGTTGGCCCAGGTCGAGAACGCGCCGCCCTCGACCCGCTTTATGCCCACCCGCAGGACCCCGTCGTCCTTGCCCGCGCAGATCGAGTAGCTGCGCCGCAGCTCTTCACCATCGAAGTCGCGGCGGAAGGTCAGATACTGGCCTTGCTTGAAGTCGAACTTGGCCGCGTCTTCGTCGCTCGGCCGCAGGGTCACCACCACGGCGTCGCGGGTGTCGCGCCGCACGTCGGTGACTTCGAGAGGGTGGAAACGCGTCATCACGTCCTCAGATGCATTTGAAGTAGTCGAAGGGTTCCAGGCAGACATTGCACTGGTAGCTGGACTTGCAGGGGGTGGAGCCGAACTGGCTCACCTTCCGGGTGTCGGTAGCGCCGCAGCGCGGGCATTCGATCACGAGGTTCGACGTGCCGGCGAGCTTCCCGATCCTGCCGGCGAGCCGCCCGTCGGCGGAGGTTCCGTCCACCGGCGGTGCGATGCCGTAGCCGCGCAACTTCTCCCGGCCTTCCCTGCTGATCCAGTCCGTGGTCCAGGCCGGTGACAGCTGCCGCTCGAGCCGGAAGTCCTGCAGGCCCTTCTCGCGCAGCTTCGCCTCGATCTCGAAATTGATGACACTGGTGGCGGGACAGCCCGAATAGGTCGGCGTCACTGTCACCACCAGCGTGCCGTCATCATATCCGACGTCGCGGATGATGCCGAGTTCGGTGAGCGAAATGACCGGAATTTCCGGATCCGGCACTTCGCCCAGCCAGCGCCACACCTCGTCGGTGGAGGGCAGAGTGGTCGTGGACATGGGTCCGCTCCTCTACCAGGTTGCGCCCGGATAGGCGCGCTGGAGAAACTGCATCTCGGCGAGGATGAAGCCCAGATGCTCCGTATGGATGCCGCGCTTGCCGCCCTTTTGGGCGTAGCCGTGCTCCGGCTTGTGCAGTGTCGCCTGACGCAGCACCTCGGTCACCGTCGCCTCCCAGGTGTCCTTCAGGTCGCTCGGGTCGGGCGCTATGCCCGCCGCGGCGACAGCGCGGTCGTGATCGTCGGCGACGAACATCTCGCCGGTATAGGGCCAGCAATCGTCGAGCGCGTCCTGCATCCGGCGATGGCTTTCGGCCGTGCCGTCGCCAAGCCGGACCACGAGGTCGGCGGACCGTTCCAGATGGTAGGCCACCTCCTTGATCGCCTTGCCGGCGATCTCGGCGACACGCGCGTCGGAGGACCGGACCAGCCGCGACAGCATCTCGTGATGCCAGACATCGAACAGGAACTGCCGCATCAGCGTCTGGCCGAAATCGCCGTTGGGCCGCTCGACCAGCAGCAGGTTGCGAAAGCCCGACGCATCGCGCAGATAGGCGAAGTCATCGGCGCTGCGGCCCTTGCCCTCGACCTCTCCGGCGAGGCCAAGCCACATCTGGGTCTGCCCGATCAGATCGAGCGCCAGGTTGGCCAGCGCGATGTCCTCTTCCAGCACCGGCGACTTGCCGCACCATTCCGAAAGTCGGTGGCCGAGGATGAGGCTGTTGTCCCCCATCCGAAGGAGGAATTCGGTCAGGGCGGCCCGGTCGACCGCTGTCTCTGTCTCTGCCATCACATGTGCCCCACTTCGTCGGGAATGTCGAAAAAGCTGGGATGCCGGTAGACCTTGCTGTTCGAGGGCTCGAACAGGGGTCCCTTCTCGCTCGGGCTCGAGGCCGCGATGTGGTCGGACTTTACCGCCCAGATGCTCACGCCCTCGTTGCGCCGGGTGTAGACGTCGCGGGCGTTGCGGATCGCCATCTCGGCATCCGGGGCATGCAGGCTGCCGACATGGCGATGGTTCAGCCCGTGCTGGCCGCGGATGAAGATCTCCCACAACGGCCATTCGGACCGCTTGGTCTTTTCCTTCGGCTCGGGCGTGTCGGGATAGGGAGAGGAACTGACAGAGCTCATTCTGCGGCCACCTTCGCGTTTGCGTGCTTCTCGGCATGGGCCATCAGGCCATCACGGAACCATGCGCCCTCTTCCCATGCGCGGATGCGCGTCTCCATGCGCTCCTTGTTGCACGGACCGTTTCCCTTGATGACCTCGAAGAACTCCGACCAGTCCGGCTCGGTGAAGTCGTAACCGCCCTTTTCCTCGTTCCACTTCAGGTCAGGGTCGGGGATGGTCAGGCCCAGATACTCGGCCTGCGGCACCGTCTGGTCGACGAATTTCTGCCGCAGCTCGTCATTGGTATTGATCTTGATCTTCCAGGCCATCGACTGCGCGGAGTGTACGCTGTCCTTGTCCGACGGCCCGAACATCATCAGCGACGGGTACCAGAAGCGGTCGAGCGCGTCCTGCGCCATCGCCCGCTGCTCCGGCGTGCCCTGCGCCATCTTCATCATGATGTCGTAGCCCTGCCGCTGGTGGAAGCTCTCTTCCTTGCAGATGCGGATCATCGCACGGCTGTAGGGCCCGTAGGAGGTGCGTTGCAGCGGCACCTGGTTCATGATCGCCGCGCCGTCCACGAGCCACCCGACCGCGCCGATGTCGGCCCAGGACAGGGTCGGATAGTTGAAGATCGACGAGTACTTCATGTTGCCCGAGTGCAGCTTCTCGATCAACTCGTCGCGGCTGACGCCCAATGTCTCGGCCGAACAGTAGAGGTAGAGACCGTGGCCCGCCTCGTCCTGCACCTTCGCCAGCAGGATCGCCTTGCGCTCCAGCGTCGGCGCGCGGCTGATCCAGTTGCCCTCCGGCAGCTGGCCCACGACCTCGGAATGGGCGTGCTGGCCGATCTGGCGGATCAGGGTCTTGCGGTACCCCTCGGGCATCCATTCCTTGGGCTCGATCTTCTCGTCGCGGTCCACCCGCGCCTGGAAGGCGCGCTCTTCGGCCGTCATCTCCTCGGGAGGCTTCAGGCCGTCCGATTTCACCAGTTGAGCATACATTCCGGGTCCTCCCTCAGTGTTCAGACACATTCGATGATGGTGGCGATGCCCTGCCCCACGCCCACGCACATCATGCAGAGCGCATAGCGCCCCCCGGTGCGATGAAGCTGGTACATGGCTGTGGTCACAAGCCGTCCGCCGGACATGCCGAGCGGGTGGCCGATGGCGATGGCGCCGCCGTTGGGGTTCACGTGCGCCGCGTCGTCGGGCAACCCCAGGTCGCGCAGGACGGCAAGCGCCTGGCTCGCGAAGGCCTCGTTGAGTTCGATCACGTCCATGTCCTCGACGCGCAGCCCCGCGAGCTTGAGTGCCTTGCGCGCCGCCGGGACCGGCCCCACGCCCATGATCCGCGGCTCGACGCCCGCCGCGGCCATCGCGACAATCCGCGCCCGGGGCGTCAGCCCGCCCGCCTTGGCGGCCTCTTCGGAGGCGATGATGGAGGCGCAGGCGCCGTCGTTGACGCCGGATGCGTTGCCCGCCGTCACCGACAGGTTGGGGCCGTTCACCCCCTTCAGCGTCGCCAGCTTGTCGACCGTCGTGCCCGGGCGCGGATGCTCGTCAGTGTCGACGACGACCGGGTCGCCCCTGCGCTGCGGCACGGTGACGGGGACGATCTCGTCCCGGAAGACGCCGGCGTCCTGCGCGGCAGCCCAGCGTGCCTGGCTCCGCGCGGCGAAAGCGTCCTGGTCTTCCCGGCTCACCCCGAAGTCCGCGGCCACGTTGTCGCCGGTCTCGGGCATAGAATCGATGCCGAATTGCTTGACCATTCTGGGGTTCGGAAAACGCCAGCCGATCGTGGTGTCGTAGATCTCTGCCCTGCGCGAGAATGCCGTCTCGGCCTTGCCCATCACGAACGGCGCACGGCTCATGCTTTCGACGCCGCCGGCGAGCATCAAGGCCGCATCGCCCGCGCGGATGGCGCGCGCCGCCTGACCCATCGCATCCATCGCTGAGCCGCAGAGACGGTTGATGGTCGTGCCCGGAACCGAAACGGGCAACCCGGCGAGCAGCAGCGCCATGCGTCCGACGTTGCGATTGTCTTCGCCTGCCTGATTGGCGCAGCCGTAGATCAGATCGTCCACCTGCGCCCAGTCCACGGCCGGGTTGCGCTCCATCAGCGCCTTTAGCGGGATCGCCCCGAGATCATCGGCGCGGATCGAGGACAGAGCGCCTCCGTAGCGGCCGACCGGTGTGCGAACTGCATCGCAGATGAATGCGTCGGGCATCAGGCTCCTCCCCTGTTCACTCCCGGACGGTCGATTGATCGACCATTCGGTCAGCGTATAGCGCGAAAGCGTCACGCTTGGAAGGATTATTTGGAGTAAAGCGTGACGCTTTGTAGGGGTTGCGTCCGGAATTTTTCCGATGGCGGGGGATTGCGGCGCTCCTCAAGCCCCCGAGGATGCCCTGAGGGAAGCCTCGAGCGCGGCCAGCCGGCCACGGCTGGCCGCGGTCTGGACCGACAGCGGGCCACCGGCCCCCGAGAATGCCGCACCGACATGCGATTCGGCGGCTTCGGACAGCTTCAGATAGAGCCGCGCAAACAGTGTCCCCGCGGACCGCCCGGGCCAGTCCGCGGGCAGGCACGCGGACGGCAGGTGGGGATCGCGCAGCACCGCGGCCCGGTAGGCGTGCACCATGAGCAGCCGCGCCACGAGACGCTCGCGGCCGTTGAAACTGCGTATGGCCTCCTCCAAGGGCGCAAACCGCCCGAGGAAGCTTTCGTAAGCGGCCCTGTGACGCTCCAGCTCCCAGGTCTGCGCCGCGAAGGTGCGCAACGCCGCTTCTCCTTCGTTCGGAAAGGCACGCAGACGCATCGAGCAGGCGCCGCCGACGTCCCGGTCGGGTCCCACCATCAGCCCACGCCCGACCGTCACGAACCCGGCCGCCTGGAGACGCACCACAGCCTCGGCGTCGCGCGGCATCACGAACGCGAGCGCGCCGGGCGCCGCTTCCGGCTCGAAGAGCAGCCGCGCGGCGGCGGCGAACTCCCGCCGCGCCGCGGACGTCAGCCGGTAATAGCTCCGCCGCCCGATACGCTCGCCACTGAGTTGCCCGGCCGCGACAAGCCGAGAGACGGCCGTGCGCACCAGTGTTTCGCTGAGCCCGACATCCCCGCAGATCTCGATCAGCGTTCCCATCCACAGCACACCGCCGCGCGGCTCCACCACGTCTCCGTAGACCGTCACGATGAAGCTCGCCGCACGCAGCGGCTCCCAGCCGGCCAGCGCCTCGAGCATCTCCCCCGTGTTGCCGCCCCGCACGTCTTCCTGCCGCACCCTATGCCTCGATCCGCCGCTACCGGACAAAGCGCCTATCACGTTTCGACGGCCGCCGCACCGCTCCTCGGAGATCCTCGTCCTCGGCGATTATCAGGGGCTCCATGTCCTACCGGTTTGATCGTGTCGCGACCCCTCGTCGTCGCGCGGCTCCGGCCGCCGTCGGCTCAGGGCTGACAAGGACGATCGACCCGAGCGCCACAAGCGTCCGCGGCGTCTCGTCTTGAACCGGCATGCCAGTGTCATCGCCGGGCGCCGGAGACCTCGTCGACGAGGTCTGGAACGATCTGCCGAAGGCTGTCCGGCACGACCGCATCACCGAAGCGGCCGAGGAAGAGGCGAAGCGGCGCCCGTATCGAATTCTCACGCATCTGAGGCTTCCGGAAGAGGCGGGTGGAGACGTAGGTGAAGTGCATCAGCAACGCTCGGGCTCTTTTCCGGGTGAGTGCCATGCTCAGCGCCCTGGCGCGGAACGACGGCTTGAAGGGGTCGGTGAAGGCCGGCTCGAAGAGCACCGTCGCCGGGCGCACCTTGTAGAGTTCCTTGCGGGTTCGGGCGAGTTCGTCCCAGTGTCCCGCCGCGGCAAGCGCCTGGCACTTCATGAACAACGTGTAGACCTGAAACTCGGATCCGTAGGCGGCAAGACGTGCCGCCTGCTCGAGGCAGCCGATCGCTTCGTCGGTGCGTCCGGTGAAAGAGCGCATCTGGCCCACGATGGCCAGCGACGAGGCAATGGCGGTGCTCGCCCGCAATCCTTCCTCCGCCATCTCGACCGCGAGATCGTCGTAGCCCCGATCGAGAAAGAAGAGCAGCTTCGCCGCCATGATCGAAGTCGACGGATCTTGCAGGATATGTGGAAGCGCCGACAGGACGAGGGTCTCGATCCTGTCCTCGTCCGCCTTGCACGTCGCTTTGCCCGACTGGAAAAGATCATGCCCGAGCAGGATGTATTTCGAATGCAGGTGCGTGGCGTAGAAGAGCTTGAGCGTGGGATCCTCGGGGTCTGCGTGCAAGAGGCGCTTCAGCTTCAGGTCATTGCGTTTCCACGACGCGTTCTCGCCCACCGGCAGCCCTGCGGCATCATGCATCGCCACAGGAAGCGGAGACTCCAGCGACGTGGCGACGACCGACCGCCAGATCTGCCCCAGCAGGACGTGAGCCACTTCCGCGGCGGTGTGACGAAGGCCGGCTCGGGTGGGCGAGGTGTCGAGGCGGTTTCGCGCGACGCCGAGCACACTGCCGCTGGGCGCGGCGCGCGCGGTCAGGATGCATTCGAGCTGGTTCGCCTCGGTGAAGAACGTGAATTCGATCGACTGCTTCTGCCGGGGCGAAGGCCTCCCAACCGACAGGATGGGATCGGGGACGAAGGCAGCGCTTCCCCCGTTGGGCAGGTCCGACCGGACGGCGTCGAAGAATTCTTCGGCGAAGCGTCGGGCGAGTGGCGCGAGGTCGCCGATGCCGTCCAGACCGCGGAGCGGCCCGACTAGGATCTCGGCATCCGGAGGTTCGTCGCTCGCGGTGCGATGGATCCAGATGTACCCCTCGCCATATCTCGTTGCGATGAACCTCGGCTGCTTCGGGCCGTCCCCGAGCTTTCGCCGGAGTCGGCTGATGGTATAATCGATGTTGCGATCGCTCTTGTCTGAGCCCTCTCCCGAAACGGCGTCGAGCAGCTGATTGCGCGTGAGGAGCCGGCCCGGGCTTCGGGACATCAGCCGGAGGATGCGCGACTCCGCCCGCGTGAACGAGATCTCCGTTCCGTCGTCGCGCCGGGCGCTCGTGAAGTCGGGGCTGAACGCGATCTGGCGAAAGGTCTGATGCTCGTTCATCGCCTCCTCGTTTCGACGTGGTTTCCCTGTGTACCTGAGATGAGCAGGACCGACACCTTCAGAACCGTATCGCCGCTCGGACCCAGAACCGTGCGTCATCGTCCCGAGTGATCGCCTGGGAGGGAGCGCGGAACACTTTCGTCGCCGAGATTTCGGTTATCCAGTCCGCGCCCAGCGCGCGCAGGCCGACGGACCCGCTCGACCAGACGCCCGACGACGACGCGACCAGATCGTTTCCGAGGTTGCGCAGACGTCCTCCGTCGAGTCCGGCGAACGCCTGGAGCCAGTTCACTCCCAGCTCTCCGCCGGGCCGCGCGTTCGCGGCAAGCTCGATCCGCCCCCCGAGGCACCGGTCGGCCGAGAGTTCCGAAAGATCGAACCCCCGGCTGTAGGAATTCGTGCCGAAGCCGCATCTCTGGGACACCGGGAGCGAGTCGTCCGTCCATTGCCCGACGATCCCGGCATTGATCGCGAGGCGGCTCGAGACCGGCAGCGATCCTTCCGCGCTCGCCGAATACCTCAGGAAGCTCTCATCGGCGCCCGGTGCGCTTGCGAGGACGCCGGGCGGCATGGATGCGCCATATTCGGCGAGGCCTGCGCTCACGGCGAACCCCAGCCGGCTCTGAGGTCCGAACGGTCGCCCCGCGCTGCGGCGGATACCCAGAAAGACGCTCTTTGTCGTCTCGTCGAGAAAACGCGTGCCGAACGAACGCGCGGCGCTCTGCCGGGCACGCGCCTCGATCACCATGGTGGTGACGACGTGCTCGCGCGCACGCGTCTGGCGGCGCGCGCCGAACGCGACCTGCCGCTGGTCTCCCTCGATCGACAAGCTGCCGGTGAGCGGACCGTCGGGGGTGACCGACGCATACCTCGCGTTGAAGTAGAATGTCGTGTCACCTGCGCCGGGCCGGACACGGTAGCCGACGCCGGTCGCTCGCAACTCCGTCGTCGGATCCTGTCCCGGTCCGGCGACAACCCCCGACACGTCGAGCTGGTCGTGGGCCCCGAGGATGCGGGGCTGCGCGACGGTGAAGGAGGAAACCACGGTTCCGACGTCCTCGGAGCCGAAAGTGTCGAGGGTGAAGAAGAACCTGCGGTGTTCGACGTCCTCGACAAGTGCGGTCGAGCCGCGCTCCACTCCGACCGCGCTCTCGAGGCCCAGCGTCCCGAAGAAGGTCTGGGCCCCAGCGGCGCTCCCGCCGAACAGGAGCATGTAGCCGGCGATCACGGCCGTCAGATAGCGCTTCAAGGCATCTTTCCCATTGCCGCGGGCAGACCCCGGTCAACGCCGGTGCCGATTTGCATTTTCCGCAAGCTTGTCGTTAGGTTAGAGGGAAAGCCGGGGAAGGCAAGACCGTTTCCCGCGCGGGCGTGAGGAGAAAAAAGGGCCCGGCGCGGCAGAGCCGGGCCGGGCAGTCCAGGATAGATACACGAAACGCCGTAGATCGAGCCCCCTCACGTGCCGACGAGGGAGTGTCGGTCGGAGGCCGAGCGGCTGTTGTACAGTCCGGGGGAATTCTTGCAGAAGTGTGTGTCTTGTCGGAGGAAACACCGCCCGATGCGGGAAATGTTCGGAGGCCGGTGCGCAAACGGCGGCCTTCCGGGTATCCTCCTCGGCGGCATCGGCACGGTCGGGGGGACGTATGCAGACACTACTGGAGCTGGGGCTCCCCGTCGGCCTCTTCCTCATCATGTTCTGGCTGGGGCTCGACCTCTCGTTTCAGGATTTCGGACGCGTCCTGAAGCGGCCCGGAGCCTTCCTGCTGGGCATTCTCCTCCAGGTAGTGGCGCTTCCGGTGATCGCCGTCGCGATCATCCTGCTGTGGCCCGTGCCGCTGTCATCGGGCCTCGTCCTGGGCATGATGGTCCTTGCCGCGTCGCCGGGCGGGCTGACGTCGAACCTGTTCACGCGCCTTGCCGGCGGCGACACGGCGCTGTCCATCTCGCTTACCGCCGTGATGAGCCTCGCGTCCATTGCGACAGTTCCGATGATCCTGCTGGTTGCGTTCGGGGCTCTCGACATTTCGCGTCCCGCTGATGCCTCGGCCGTCGGCTTGGCCGCGATGCTCTTTGCGATGGTCGCGCTGCCCGTATCGCTTGGGATTCTGGCAAAGGCCCGGCTTGCCGCGTCCGCTCTGCGCATCGAACGGGCTGCCCGGCCCGTCGCCGCATCGGTGCTGGTGGCGCTGCTGGGGCTGGCCGTCATCGAGAACTTCGATGCCCTCAGAGACAACTTCGGCGATGCTGCGATGCTGGCCCTCGCTCTGAACCTCGGGGCGATGACGACGGCCGTTCTCGCCGCGCGGATCTTTCGCGCGCAGCCCGAACAAGCGACCGCGCTCGCCTTCGAATGCGGATTGCAGAGCACGCCCACCGCGATCACCATCGTCGTGATCCTGGAGCTTCCCGCGGAGGCTCTGGCGCCTGCAACCTTCTATGGGATCTGGATGCTCCTGAACGCCTCGACGATCACCGCGCTTCTTGCCTTCCGGCAGCGAGGCATCTCCGCGCGACCCTGATCCGTGGCCGGGACGGCGCCCCCGCCCGGCCGCCGGAAGAAACCGTCGTCCGACCAGTCAAATAAAGCTGCAACAATTCGTCGCCACGCTATCGCGTGCGACCGGGTCGGCGACTGCCGTCCTCCGGAACCTGGCAAGCCGAGGCTGGGGGTACGCCATGACCCTCACCGGAATCGTCTGGGGAATGCTGCTTCTCGGAGAAGAGCTTTCTCTGGTGACATGGGGCGCCTTCGGGGTCATCGCGCTCGGCATGTATCTGGTGGAGCCGAAGATGAGGGACGAGGACCTGATCCTCCGGCGCAATTTCATAAGCGCGGGCTGAACCCACCGCCCGGATCGCCGCGCGCTGCTTCGGAACATCGGCCCGGCACGCCGCGCCCGGTTTCGGGCTTGCGCGCGAGACGGCGGCCGATCTAGAGGAAGATCCGACGCCTCCGCCCCCTAACCGCGAGCCGAAAATGACCCGGTACATCGACCTTCTCGAACGCGACGAACTGCGCGCGGCGGGCATTCCCGATCCATGGCATCTCGGCCGCGCCGACCGGGTGCGGTTCCACGAACTCGACGCCCTGAACCACGTCAACAACGCGACCTATCTCACATGGTTCGAGACCTTCCGGGTGGCCTACCTGATCCGGAACCGGATCGGCTACTTCGGGCCGGCCGCGCCGGTCATCGTGCTGAAGACGGCGCGGATCGACTACCGCCGCCCGCTGCTCGTCGACGAGGACTACGTCGTGACCGGGCGGACGACGAGCCTGCGGCAGACGAGTTTCGTGATGGACTATGCCGTCTTCACCGCCGGCGAGATCGCCGCCAGCGGGGATGCGCTGCTCGTCCTGTTCGAAGCCGATGGCGAGACGCGGCGCCCCCTCTCCGACGAGATACGCCGCCGGATGATCGAAGAGGACGGCGCGACCGCGGAGTAGTCTCACCTGACGAGACCCCCGTCTTTGGCGACTCCGGCGCCTTGCCCCGTCCGGCCTCGGACACCTACCCGGAGTGCTGCCGGACGAAGGCCACGAGCTGCTCGGTCGAGGGATCCATCCCGTCCTTTTCGATCTCGCCCGAGACGATCGGCTCGAGCCCCTTGGCGAGATCCTTGCCAAGCTCGACCCCCCACTGGTCGAAGGAGTTGATCCCGAGCATCACGCCTTCGACGAATACCCGGTGCTCGTAGAGCGCAATGATCTGCCCCAGAACGAAGGGTGTGAGCTTGGGATAGACCAGCGTCGTCGACGGCCGGTTTCCCGGAAACACCCGGTGCCGCGCCTGCCGCTCGAGTTCTTCGCCTTCGACTCCCATGGACGCCATGATCGCCCGCGCCTCGTCGCGCGAGCGGCCCTTCAGAAGCGCCTCGGACTGGGCGAGGCAATTGGCGACCAGAAGCCGGTGCTGGTGCGCCAGTTCCTCGTGATGGCCCTCGGCGCCGATCATGAACTCGCAGGGAACGACGCGGGTGCCCTGATGGATGAGCTGGAAGAAGGCGTGCTGGCCGTTGGTGCCCGGCTCGCCCCAGACGACGGGCCCCGAATCGACGTCGAGATCGGCCCCGTCCATCGAGACCCGCTTGCCGTTCGATTCCATCTCGAGTTGCTGGAGATAGGCCGGCAGCCGCTCAAGCCGCTGCTCGTAGGGCAGAACCGCCCGCGTCGCGTGACCGCAGCCCTGATTGTGCCAGATCCCGACGAGGGCGAGCATGACCGGCAGGTTCTCCAGCGGCGCGGCCGCCCGGAAATGGCGGTCCATCGCCTGCCCGCCGCGCAGGAACGCCCGGAACGCCTTGGTCCCGATCGCGATCATCAGCGAAAGCCCGATCGGTCCCCATACGGAGTATCGCCCGCCGACCCAGTCCTCGAAGCCGAAGACCCGGTCCGGGTCGATGCCGAAGTCGCGGGTTCTGTCGGTGGCGCTGGAGAGCGCCGCGAAGTGGTCGCCCGCCCTGTCGCGGCCGACCGTCTTCGCGATCCAGGTCCGCGCCGTCTCCGCGTTCGTCATCGTCTCGATCGTGGTGAAGGTCTTCGACGCCACGATCACCAGCGTCGAGACCGGATCGAGCTGAGACAGCGTGTCGTGGACATGCGCTCCGTCCACGTTCGAGACGAAATGGCAGCGCGGCCCGTCGCGATAGGGCGCGAGCGCCCGCACCGCCATCGCGGGCCCCAGATCGGACCCGCCGATCCCGATGTTGACGATATCGGTGAAGCGCCCGCCGCTCCCGGTGCAGATCTCGCCCGAGCGGACGCCTTCCGCGAAGGCCTCCATCCGCCGCAGCGTGTCGAGGACCCCCGGCATCACGTCCTGCCCGTCGACCTCGACAGATCCGCCATCGAGATTGCGCAGCGCGGTGTGCAGCACCGCACGGTGCTCCGTCTCGTTGATCTTGTCGCCCCGGAACATCGCCGCGCGGCGTTCGGGCACGCCCGCCGCCTCGTACATCGAGATCAGCAGGTCGCGGGTATCCGCGTCGAGCGCCGTCTTCGCGTAGTCGAACAGCAGATCGCCCGTGCGGATCGAGAACGCCTCGGCCCGCTCCGCGTCGAAGAGGTCGAGGATCTTCCGTCCGGCGGCGCGCTCTGCCGCCTCCTTCAGCCGGGACCAGTCCATTTTCGTCACTCCGCCCAGTGCACCGTGAGGTCTGACCAGACCGCACGGATCGGGGCTTCCTTCGGGGTCAGTTGCGCCGCCGCCTCGAGCGCCGCGCGCTTCGCGGCGCCGGTGATGACAAGGTGCTTGGACATCGCCCCGTCGAGCACCGGCGCCGTCAGCGTCACGCGCGCCTCGGGCGCGCCGGGGGCCCGCATCGCCATGACCGGGGGCGCGCGGTCGGAAAGGGCCTCCTCGAGGCGGTCGGCGCCGGGAAACAGCGAGGCGGTGTGCATGTCCTCCCCCATCCCCAGCAGCAGCACCGAGAGGGGAAGCTCCGCTTCCACGGCCTCGCAGATCTCCTCGAGCCGGTCCTCGGGCTCCGGCGCCTCGATATGGAACGGAATGAACCGCGCCGCGGCGGCGCGGTCGGTCATCAGGCGTTGCCTGATGAGGCGCGTGTTCGACCGGGGCGATTCCGCCGGCACCCACCGCTCGTCGGTCAGCATGACATGCACCCTGTCCCAGTCGATATCGGCCGCGCAGAGCGCGTCGAAGACCGGTCCGGGCGTGGTCCCGCCGGGGACGGCGAACGACGCCCGGTGGTTGCGCATGAGAAACGAATTGAGCTCACCCGCCAACCGGTTCGCGAGGTCGATCATCATCATCTCGGCGTCGGGATACTCGACGAGCCTCACGGCCTGATCTCCCTCCAGCGGCGTCCGTCCTTGTGGAGAAGCATCAGCGCGTCCTCGGGCCCCGCGGTTCCCGGATCGTAGACCTTCGGGCGATCGCCGCGGCTGTCCCAGCCCTCGATGATCGGGTCGGTCCAGGCCCAGGCCGCGACGACCTCGTCGCCGCGCATGAACAGCGTCTGGTTGCCGCGAATCACGTCCATGATGAGCCGCTCGTAGGCGTCGGGCACGTCGGACGCGTTCTCGCCCAAGGCATCCGCGAAGGTCATGTCGAGCGGCACCTCGATCAGACGCATCCCCCCCGGTCCGGGCTCCTTGATCGTGACGTTGAGGTCCATCCCCTCGTTCGGCTGGAGGCGGATCGTCAACTCGTTGGCGTTGTTGCCCGCGTCCTCGTCGAAGATCGAATGCGGCGGCTCCTTGAAGCGCACGGCGATCTCGGACACGCGCGCCTTCATCCGCTTGCCGGTGCGCAGGTAGAACGGCGTGCCGTTCCAGCGCCAGTTCGCGATCGCGATCTTCATGGCGATGAAGCTTTCGGTGGTGCTCTTCGGGTTCTCGACGTCGTCGCGGTAGGACCCCTGCCCGCCCGCGCCGTCATACTGACCGCGCACGATGTCGGCCGGGTCGACCGGCTGCAGGGCGCGGATCACCTTGAGCTTCTCGTCGCGCACCGCATCGGGATCGAATTTCGCGGGCGGCTCCATCGCGATCAGGCAGAGAAGCTGCATCATGTGGTTCTGCACCATGTCGCGCATCGCGCCGGAGGTATCGTAGTAGCTGCCGCGCCCGCCGACGCCCACGGTTTCGGCGACGGTGATCTGGATGTGGTCGACGAACTGGGCATTCCAGAGCGGCTCGAACAGGATGTTGCCGAAACGCACGGCCATCAGGTTCTGGACCGTCTCCTTTCCCAGATAGTGGTCGATCCGGTAGATCTGCGCCTCGTCGAAATACTGCGCGAGGGTCCGGTTCAGTTCCCGGGCGGAGGCGACGTCGTGGCCGAACGGCTTCTCGACGACGATCCGGCACTTCGGCCCGGCGATGCCGTTCTCGTGCAGCCGCTCCGCCAGCGCCCCGAACAGCGACGGCCCCACCGAGAAATAGAAGGCCCGGATCACGTCGC
>CAZPOK010000002.1:0-46032 GCA_964587905.1 uncultured Rhodobacterales bacterium
ACGCTCCAGGCCAAGGCCATCGCTTCACACTGCCCTGGATCAGCCGCGTCGCTTCACCGTCGCGCAGCCGCCCCGTACAGCGGCTCTTGCCGTGTTGGCGCGCTTCGAGAAAAGACATCGACCAGAACCATGTGAGGGACCGTCAAGGCCGCGAAGGCGATGAATGTGGCCCGCATGCCGGCGGCGCCCGGCTCGACCCCTGAAACCAGAAGGGCCGCAGCCCCGGCAGCGATAGCCAGCAAGGAGACTGTTGTCGGAACGAGCATCTCGCGCCGGAGGAAGCGCTCCTCGACTTGCAGCCGACGCGAAACCCGCCGGACGTGCCCCGGCGCATGCAACCCGCAGAAGTAGACGAAGAAGTATCCAAGCGGAGGCAGGAGCCATGCGAGCGGAACGAATCCCACAAGAATGCCGATGGTCGCGAGGCGTACCCGGTAGGCCCATGTCGCCACGCAAACTGCGATTAAACCGGCTGCGGCGAGGCCTTGGCGCACCATGCTGCCATCCGCGCCGAGCCAGTCGAACAGCATGTCGACGCGGTCGGGGTGCATGACTGCCGGAAGTGCGAGGATGACGACACCGGCGGCGACCGCGCCGTGTTTCGGCGCCGGCCAGTCATCGGCAAAGTGAAAGGCGGAATAGCCGAGAAAGGCGATCAGAGCGAGGTCGGGCGCAAGAAACCATACCAGAACCACCGCAGCCGCAATGGCGAGGTAACCGGCCAGGAAGGCTGCATACCGGGCCGGCCCGATGATCGGCCACGTTCGGCGGGCGAGACTGAGATCCAGCGCCCCATGCGGCATGCCAAGGACAAGGATCAACACGAGGATCGCCGGCAGGAAGAGGCTCGGTGACAGCAGGAGGTGCAGGGCGAACGCGACACCCGCAACGACGGCGAAAGTACGGGGCCGACTCATGTCGCTCATCGGCCCAGCGCCGTCTTGATGAAGAGTCCGGGCGGCAAAGCGGCGACTGTCGCGAGGCGGTCCGCCAAGGTGGTCGATCCAGAAAGAAACCGCTCCAATCGGTCGGGCGGAGCATGCTCGAACATGTCTGCGAAAAGGTCGGGTGCGCGCCGCGGGTGCCGCTGGAGCACCTTGAGAAACAGCCGGTCCATGTGGCGCGTGACCGGTCCGTCAAGATCCGCGGCCGCTGCAGGACTTCCCGACAACAGCGCGTCGGCGGCCATGTCGGCGGTTTCCTGGATCCGGGCGAAGGCGTATCCCGTGCTTGGTCGGGCCGCACCGCCGCGAACGCCCAGGGGGAGCATTCCGCGCTCGGCCGGCCGACTGTGAGTCCCGTCCATCGGAATCGACCCGGCCTCTTCGCGAAGGACACGGTGCTCCTTGTGCCTCAGCCTCGTCCTGACCGCGCTGTCCAACCGCATGCGAACATCGTCCGGGCAGAGACCCGGAGGCCCGAACACCGTCGCCTCGATCAGCGCCCGGTCGCGGGCGAAGGGGAGGACATAGGTGAACGGGATGTGATCGCCGAAGGGTGTATCGAAGGACATGAGCTCCACGGTTTCCGCATCGAAGACGTCTCCGGCAGTTTCGATCTCGTAGCCGATGAAGGTCTGGGCATACGACGGAGAGGTCTCCAGCGGACGCGTGTCCACGACGTGGCGCGCGCAGAACCCCCCGGCATCGGTTTCCACGCGAAACCCCGTCGGTCCCGGGCGGACCGACCGAACCCGGCGTCCTAGATCGAGGCGGACATTGGGCACCGCGTCAATCCGCCCGACGCATTTTCGGTAGAAGAGGCCGCTCGAGACGCTCTCGTAGCTGAGGGTCTGCGAGGAGCGGACGATGTGGCGGCCGCGGGCGCTCGCAGACCAGCGGGCCCACCGGCCGATCACGCAATCCTCGAAAGGATCCGGGCGGGTCCGCCAGAACGACCACACGCGGTCCGCAACGTACGATTCGCGCGGCTCGACGATGCGGACGGAAACCGCGGTGCCGGCGAGCCGAAATGCAAGGCTCAGGCCGCTGCAGCCGCCCCCCAGAACGGCGACGTCGACATCCGGCCTCTCGGCGTCGACCCTTACCTGCGCGGGAGCTTGCCCGGACACCTGAACCGGTGCCGGCGATCTTCGAACCGTCGTCACGTCGCCCTCCCGATCGCCGGGACGAGCGTTTCGACCGCTTTGGCCGACTGCAGGACGGCTGGCACGCCGGCGCCGGGGTGCGTGCCCGCGCCGACGAGGAAGAGATTGCGGATTCCTTCTCCGCGGTTGTGGAACCGGAAGAAGGCGGTCTGCAGGAGGTGCGGCGCGAGCGAAAACCCGGCGCCGTGTACGCTCGTCAGTTGGTTCTGGCAGTCCCTGGGGGTTCTCACGACTTCCTCCGCGATCGACCTCGAGAGACCGGGAAGAAGCGTCGCTTCGAGGCGGCGGATGATGTGCGCCCGCAGGCGCGGCGCCTCCGCCGGCCAGTCGGTTTCGGCTTTCTGGAGGTTGCGAACCGGACACAGCACGTAGAGGCTGTCGCCGCCTTCGGGTGCGAGACCCGGGTCGGTTGCGGTTGGCCGACTGACGTAGAGTGTGCTGTCGGGGTCGGGACTGCCGCCGTCGAAGGTGGCATCGAGTTGCCGCCGATGGTTTTCGTGGAAGAGCACGGTGTGATGTGCCACCGAGGGCCAGCGACGCCGGGTTCCAAGATGAAGGACGAACACCCCCATCGACATCCGCGGCGCACGGAGACGAAGCCGCGGAAGCACCGGCAGGGCGTTCTTTGGGACCATGCGCGCGTAAAGGTGCAAGGGATCGCAGTTGGAGACCACGACCGCCGCCGCGTGTGACCGCCCGTCCTCCAGTCGGACGCCTCTGGCGACGCCATCTTCCACGATTACCTCGCGCACGTTCGTCGACAGCCGCACATCGACGCCGACATCCGCCATAAGCCGTCCGAGCGCCGCGACGAGCGATCCCATGCCGCCCTTGGGAAACCAGACCCCATGCGCCTGTTCGAGATGCGAGATCAGCGTATAGAGGCTCGACGTCCGCGCGGGATGGCCCCCGAGAAGGAGCGGCTGCATCGAGAAGGCCCATTGCAGCCGCTCGTCGCGGAAGTGTCGGCGGGCGACTGTCCAGACGCTCTGCCAGGCGCGCAGGCGGGTCGCATCGACCCCGTGGCGCATCAGGAACGCCGGATCGTGGGAGGGCTGTCCGGCGAGTTTGTCGAAAGCGATACCGTACATGTCCGCAGCCCGCGCCATGAAGGCGCGAAAGCCGGCAAGGTCATCCGGCGACAGCCGGGCTATCTCGGCTTCGGTCGCCCGGGCGTCGGGCCCGTAGTCGAAGCGCGACCCGTCCGGGTAAAGGAACCGGAACCAGGGCGAGGGCGCCGCCAGAGCGATGTTGTCCGAAAGTCGCCTGCCGAACAGGGCGAAGAGTTCCTCGACCAGCCAGGGAGCGCAAAGCACCGTCGGACCGGCGTCGAACCGGAAGCCGCCCTTCTCGATCGTCTGCGCCCGTCCGCCGAGTTGGTCGCACTGATCGTAGAGCGTGACCGCATACCCGCGCGCCCGAAGGCGCAGGGCAGCCGCGATGCCTCCCAGCCCGCCGCCGATGACGACGGCCTGATCGCCGGGGGGTCTTGCCGCGCGCGTGCTCGGTGCGCGCGCGGCCCCGATGTCGGTGCGCGTGCGGCCGGCCCGCCGTCTCATGCGGCTTTCCGTGCCGCGGAACCGGACCCGCCACCGCCTTCCAGATGGCGGGTTCGGATCAGGGCGACGCGGGCGAGCATGATCCCGAAGATCGCTTTCGACGTGACGTCGGCGAAGGTGTAGGCGAGCTGCCGGACCACCACCCAGGTCTCGCTCTGTCCGATAACCGGGATGCCGGGCACCAGATAGACCAAGCCGTATGTGAACCAGGTGACGAGCAGCAGATACCACGCGTTCCGCATCAGCCCGCGCGCCTCTTCTTCGATCTGGCCCAGCCCCGTCTTCAGCGCCTCGTTGGCGACGTAGAGCAGGTAGAAGAAGACCAGCCAGCTGAGGCCACCCCAGATCCAGAACGGGGCGCTCGGTCCATCGAGAAAGCCCGCGACCTGCGGCTCGTAATACTGACCGATGTAGCCGAGGATGATCATGGCCACGCCGGACACGGTGAGCTTCCACCACCGGGAGAAGAATGCGGCGCCGGTAAACCCGAGCACGACGAGAAACTGCGTGAGCAGCATGGGCACATCGATGAGCCAGTTCGCATAGCGATAGCCGTTCGCGAAGATCAAGCCTTCGGCCCGGCTGAAGGTATGGCTCGCGGCGTCGTACTCGAACGTGCGGTCCCACATCACGAAGAGATGCGCGAGTTCGATCGTCGCCGAGACCATGACGACGGCGGAGATGTAACTCGTGGTCCGGAACTGGGGCGCGGCGTCGCGGGCGGACATCGCGAAATAGACGAGTGCCGCGGCGAAGACCGCCACGGTGAAGGTAAAGGCGTGGCGGATGACCTCGTACTGCCAGTACTCGAAGACAAAGAAATTCTCATAGTTCGGCATGCGTTGCTCCTCTATGTGATTTGGCGGAAAGCCAGACGGCGTTGCGCCATCTTCGCTCCCTTGGCGGCACGTCTTTCTTTGCCGCGAACCGCCCGCTCCTCGTGCCGGCCGCCCTTGCGTGGAAAGGCACCTTCAGGGTTGTCAAACCGGGCGCGCGGAAGGAGGTTCCTGCACAAAGTGCCCACATCTTGTGCATCTCTGCATAAAGGTTCCGCACCTTCGCTTCTGGATGACGGGCCCGTCCGGACCACTCCCGGCCCGCCGAATGCATCCGTGCACGTACCGCAAGGCGCGGTCGGTCGGCGGGCGTCCGCGTGCCGCCCAAAGAACAGCGGCCTTCATCAGAGGCTACTTCAGCGCCTGTCCGGGAGCCCCGATCGCGGCCATGTCGATCACTGCGGCATCTATCCCCTGCCGGCGCAGCCAGCGCACGTCGCTCGCCCGTCGGGCGACACCGACCACGACCTCAGCAGAGTACCGCTGACCCATTCGGCGTAACGAGAAGACCGACCACCAGGCGCGGAAGGCAAGCCGTGTCCATGCCCGCTCATCCCAGCCGAGCAGGATCACGTCGGGTGAGAAGGCGGCGGCAAGGCGCGGGATCTGCCAAGGGTACGCCGCGATGATGCCGAGCGCGACCGGCCGCTCGCCGTCCATCTTTTGCAGAAGTTCGTCCGGACCGAAGACCACGGAGCGACCGGCAAGACCGCCGGTGGCGAGCTTGCGTACCGCCTCCAGGGCGAGACCAGGCTCCTTCAACTCGACGAACGCGTCGAACCGCGTTCCGGAGATGAACCGGACGACCTCGTCGAAGGTTGCCGCTCCGGGTTGCGGTCGGTCATGCGAAATGGCGAGGCGCCCGTCATCGGCGCGACGCAGATCCAACTCGACCCCCGACACGCCCGGTTCGGCGGCGGCGCGTCGCAGCGCGGCGAGCGTGTTTTCGCCGGCGCCGGACGACCATCCACGGTGGGCAATCAGCTTCAAGATCCTACTTCTTTTCTCCTGCAAGAGAGGAACCGGTCTCGACGGCCCGGATCGATGCCTCCCCCCGAAAGGTTTGACCGCCAGCCAGTATGCGCTGGTCGCTGCGGGCTTGACAGCGTTCGGTACGGACTTGGCGCCGACCTTTCCGCACACGGCCTCCGGCTCGTTCATCCGAGCACCGGTCATCCGCCCGTCCCCGGCAGCACAGATCGCGACCGACTTTTCGGCGTTGCCCCGAGCAGCCTTCCCCGGGGGCGGCGCTGGTCTCGTCAGACATGTGGCCTCCGTGATGCGGTCATCCAATGTTCCGACCGCCTCCAGGTTCCGCGGCGACTGATGGCACGGGCGCGCAGGCATGACGTCCTGTTGTAGCGGCCAACTGCGTAGGGCACGGAACAAGAGAGCCATCCCGTCGTTCGGTTGTCCCGAGGCAAGGCCCACCGCGGCGGCCTCGGCATTCTCCGCCAACCGTAAAGCGACGGGGTGAACATGATAGGACGCATTGCAGGTCTGACGGCGGCAACAGCACTGGCTCTGGGCGCCGCCACGCACACGGCGGCCCAAGATCTGAACGCCACGCTTTCGCGGGCGGCTGATTTGTCCGGATTCGCAGAAGGCCTTGCCGCGACCGACCTGGAACCTGAAGGCCCGGTAACGATCTTTGCGCCGACCGATGAGGCGTTCCTCGATCTGCCAGAGCAATTGCGCGATCAGCTGAGGGAATCCCCTGAAACGCTGCGCTATCTGCTGAGGGCTCATGTCGCGGCAGGCGGCCGGCACGAGACCGACGATCTACCCGTCGAGATGTCGACGCTCTCCGGGAACCGTCTCTTGGTCACCTATACGCAAGGCGCGCTGACGGTGCGGCTTGCCCAGCCGGAGGCCACCGTCGATCCGGAAGCGGTCATGCGTGCGCGGGCTGCAAACGAGGCGCGCGTTGTTGCCGGAAATCTTCGGGCGGACGACGCGATCGTGCATGCGATCGATGCCGTGCTCCTACCGCTGGATCTTGATGAGATGCTGGAGCGTGCGGACCGGCAGACGAGCGCAGAGACAACCGACGGCCGCGACGAGACGGCGCAGGAGGCCTCGTCCGGCTATGCCGAGCAGATCGCCGAGAGCGCAGGAGTTGCGGAAGTGCAGGCGACCGGGACAGAGACGGAGACCTACACCGTCGAGGTCGAAAATCCTCGGACCGATCCCGCCACCGAAGTTCCGCAGACCGGCGGAACCGTGACAGTTCCAAGCATCGTGCTCACCCAGCGCGCCACAGACGACGATCTACCATCGCAAGACGAGCGCCGCGAGCAACGTCAGCAGAGCGGCCAAGGCCCCCCAGAGGCGGGTTCAAACACCGTCGATGACGCCACGACCTCCGCGACGGCGATGGAAGGTCTGGACCTGACCGCCGAGACGGTCTCGATCAGCGCGCTTCTCGAGCGGCCGGTTCGCGACGGGGCTGGAACCGAACTCGGCACCGTCTCGGATCTGATGATGTCGCTGGAAACCGCGCGTGTCGAAACTCTGGTCTACGATGCGGAGAACGGCCTTTTCGGGCTTGGGAGCACGCAAGAAAGCGTCGATATCCGCGAGGTCGCGATCGACCCGCTCGATGGCGCGATAATCGTTCCGTCGCAGGCCACCGGCGGCGACGAAACCGAACCCGGCGGCCAAGGCGACTGATCGGCGATGGCGGGTGCGGACACGCAAGAGCAGTCATCGGCCGAGGAGCCATCGTCGCGGGACGGAACAGGGCGTCGTCGATGGCCGTGGGTTCTCGGCGGGATGGCGCTGCTTGCGCTTGCGGGTGGGGCTTTCTGGTTTCTGAGTCGGAGTGAGGGCCGACAGGCGTCGGCTCCGCCGCAGCCTCCCCTTGTGCAAGCCGCGCCGACCGAAATCGCCGATGAGCTTGTGATCCGTCAAACCGGCTTCGTGAGGCCGAGGACGCAGGTGTCCGTCAACACGCAGGCTTCGGGGCGGATCGCAGAGATTGGCGAGACGTTCACCCTCGGCGGTCGCGTCTCCTCGGGCGATCTTCTGGTTCGCCTCGACCAAGCCCGGTTCCGCGCCGATGTCGAGCGCGCCGAGGCGCGTGTCCAGCAGGCAGAAGCGTCTGTCGCGGAGGCAGAGATCGACCGCCGCAGGCAGGAAGAACTGGAAGAGCGGGACGTTGCCTCGGAAGCAAATCTGCAGCAGGCAATCGTCGGAGTCGCGACCGCAGACGCGACACTGGCCTCCGCCCGCGCCGATCTGACACAGGCGCGTCAGGCACTGTCCGACACGCAGGTCCGCGCGCCTTTCGACGGGCTTGTGATCGAGAAGGACGCCGCGGTCGGTCAGCTTTTGCAGCCCGGCGCATCGGTGGGGAGGCTGGTATCGGCGGATGCCGCCGAGATTGAAATGGGTCTTGTTGCAGCCGATCTTGCAATACTGGGCGATGCCGCGAATGCGATCGGAGGGGAAGTGATCGTCCGTGGAGCGACCGGCACGGTACTTGCCCGCGGTGTGGTCACCGCAGTCGATCCGCAGATCGAGAGACAGACCCGTACGACGGGCCTTGTCGTCTCCGTCGCCGATCCGTTCGACGCCGGGGCCGCCCGGCCGCTCCGTATCGACGAACTGGTCGAACTCGAGCTGCCGGTGGCTTTCGAAGGTTCGAGCGCCCTGCGCGTACCCGCACAGGCGCTCAAGCAAGGCGACATCGTCTGGTCGATTCCGAATGGCCGCCTCTTAAGACACGAGGCGCTTGTCTTGCAGCGAAATGAAAACTTCGCGGTCGTGATCTCCTCCGGGCTTTCGCCCGGTACACGGGTGATGCTCAGCGATCTTGCCGCCGCAGTTGAAGGGAAGGAAGTGCGTGTCGCCGATCAAGCGGCGCCGCCAGGGCCGCAGGAGGACGCTGCCGGGGCGGCTACAGGCATCGGCGGAGGACCCGAGACAGCGCGCCAGCAGGACCGGTCGGGATCGGCCGGCGCGGTTGGCTCAAGCGTCTGGTCGCGTCCCGGACCAGCAAGCACCGGCTCCACCGGAGAAATCGACGGCAGCGGACCGGGACTGGCTGCGTCCGCGGACGGCCAACGGCCCGGCTCGGAGCCCGTTCCGGATCGCGACGGTCCGGCACTGGGGACCCTCCCCCGGACAGGACCAGAAGTCGAAGACCGCGGCGGAGAAGGCGTCGGACCGGGCGTCGGCCGCGCAGTCGAGCCGGGAGCCAGCCGCACGACCGGCGGCGACACCGGCGTCGGAGGTGTCAATCCGGCCGGGCGGGGCGTTGAGGCCACAGGAGGAGTCGACGCCGGGGCCGATGGCACGCAAGGCATCGACGGAAGGGGCGGCTGAATGCCTGCTCTGATCCGTTGGTTCCTGCGCAGCCACGTCGCCGCGAACCTGCTGATGATCGGGATTCTGGCGGCTGGTGTCGCCGCGATACAGAACCTCACGGTGCGGACCTTTCCCGAGATCTCAATCGATACCATCGCCGTCTCGGTCGCATATCCGGGCGCAACTCCGCTTGAGGTCGCCGATGCGATCCTGACGCCGATTGAAGAAGAACTGCAGGGTCTGGAGGGCGTTCGCGAACTGACGTCGACCGCACAGGAGGGTTTGGGCACGGTGCGTGCCGAACTGACCCGCGGGGCCGATCTCGATGGCGTGAAGCAAGACATCGAAAGCGAAATCGCGCGCATAACGACATTCCCCGCGGCCGCCGAAGCGCCACGCGTGACCGAGGCGGAGCCGGTCGAGTTGGCGGTGGAGTTCGCTCTTCATGGCGAAGTGTCCCGCCAAACGCTCAAGGCGACGGCTGAACGCATGCGAAGCGACCTAACGGCGAAGGAGGGCGTCAGCCAGGTCGCCATCTCGGGGGTGCCGCCAGATCAGATCGAAATCGAGATATCGCGTCAGACGCTGCGCTCCTACGGCATCGGGCTGACCGACCTTGCCGCCAGGATCGAAGCGGCCAATCTCGATCTGTCGGGCGGAACCCTCGACACCGGCACGATGGCCCTGCAGCTTCGTTCGCTGGGAGAAGCCACGACCGCCGCGGCACTTCGCGATCTCGTGCTCTTCACCGGGCCGAGCGGCGCGCAGGTCACGTTGGGCGACATCGCAACAATGCGCGACACGCTTGCCGAAGACGCCGTTCTGGCCACCGTCTCGGGCAACCCCGCAGTCTTCGTCGCAGTGAACCGCGCCGGTGGGGAACAGGTTCTGGAGGTGACCGAAACCGCAATCACGTATCTGGAGGAGGAACTGAGGCCGGAACTGCCGGCGAGCGTCATCGCCGAGGTCTGGCGCGACTCCGGCGACCAGCTTCAGGGCCGCATCAACCTCTTGATCAAGAACGGCTCTCTGGGGGCGGCGCTTATACTTGTCGTTCTCATGCTGTTTCTCGATCTGCGCATCGCCGCGTGGGTCGCCGCGGGCGTCGTGATCGCTTTCGTTGGGACATTCGCGCCCATGCTGGCCTTTGGGACCACCATCAATCAGCTCTCGCTGTTCGGCTTCATCCTGGCGCTCGGAATCGTCGTCGACGACGCAATCGTCGTAGGCGAAAGCGTCTACTCGCAACTTGAAGACGACGATGCCGGTGGCTCGCCACGCGACGCAGCGGAACGAGGCGTGCTGCGGGTCTGGCGGCCGATCCTCTTCGCCGTCTCCACCACGATTCTCGCCTTTGTCCCGCTGCTCTTCATTCCCGGGGCATCGGGCTCGTTCATCGCGCCCGTGGCAGCGGTCGTCATCTACGTTCTGGCCTTGTCTCTGGCCGAGAGCTTTCTCGTGCTGCCGCACCACCTGTCGCACATCCGGCAGCGCGAACCGCGCAGGCTTTCTCCACGCCGTCTGACCGAAGGCGCGCGCAGGATCGTCGACCGCCAGTTCCGGCGCTTCTCCGAAGGGCCGCTGCGGCGCACGGTGCGCGGTGCGATCGCGCATCCCTTCTTCGTCCTTGCGGGAGCCGTTTCGCTCGCCGTACTCACGGCGGGGCTTCTCGCTGGCGGCTTCGTGCGATTCACCTTCTTTCCGCAGATCGAGGGCAATTTCGCGGAGGCGGAATTGATCCTGCCCGAGGGGACGAGCGAAACCGAAACCCTGTCCGTCGCAACCCGCATCGCAGCGGCGGCGCGACGTGCTGCGGAAGACCTCGGGCAGGACGACCTGCTGCAGGCGACCTCGGTTGCAATCGGCTTCACGGCCTCCGAGGGAGGCCCCGACGAAGGCGGCGGCGTGCAGACGGGAAACAGCGCACGGATCTCGGCGAAACTGCTAGATGCCAGCCAGCGTGAAACAGCGGCACAGGACTTCACCGCCGCTTGGCGCGAGGCCACCGGAGAAGTCCCGGGCGCGCGCGCGCTGTCGTTCTCGGCCTCCATCGTCGGGGTGGGAGAGCCCATCGTTCTCGAAATCAGCGCCGCCGACGAGGGTGCGAGGCGGGAGGCGGTGCGACGCATCCGCGACGCCTTGAACGAACGCGACGGTGTGACAGATGTCCGCGACGATTCCGCGGGCGCTGCGGAAGAGATCGCAATCACACTGAAACCCGCGGCTGCGAGCTATGGCATGAGCCTCGAAGCCTTGGCGCGCGAGGTGCGCGCCGCCTTCTTTGGGATCACCGTCGACGAAATCCCGCGCGACCAGGAGGAGGTCGATGTGCGCCTGCGGCTCGTCAAGGAACAACGCGACTCTGTCGCCGACCTGTTGCGCCTGCGCATCCCGACACCGGATGGGCTGGTGCCGCTGGCTGAGCTGGCCGCGCTGTCCTTCCGACCGGCGCCGGTAACGGTCAATCGGGTCGACGGCCGCACGATAACCACGGTCACGGCCGACGTGAACCGGTCCGTGACCACGGGTGGTGCCGAGACCGAATGGATACTGTCGCAAGTCGTGCCGGACCTGGAGACGGACCTTCCGAGGCTGGAGGTCACGACTGGCGGCGAGCAGGAGGAATCCCAGCGGTTTACCGGGGCGCTCGCGTTCAACTTCGCGCTGGTTCTCTTCGCCATCTACGCCGTGCTGGCACTGGCGTTCGAAAGCTTCACACGGCCGCTGATCGTCCTGCTGACGATCCCGTTCGGGATGATCGGGGCGGTGTTCGGTCACGCAGCGATGGGGCTCGACCTGACGCTCCTGTCGATGTTCGGTGTGATCGGGCTTTCAGGCGTGGTGGTGAACGGCGCGCTTCTGATGGTGGACTTCATGCTGGCGGGAGAAGCTGACGGGAAGGCACCGCACGACGCAATCGAAGACGCTGCGCTGGCACGGTTCCGGGCGATTGTTCTAACGGCCCTCACGACCTTTCTCGGAATCGCGCCCCTCATCCTCGAGACGTCGGTGCAGGCGCAGTTCCTCGTCCCGACGGCGGTTTCTCTCGGATTTGGCGTATTGTTCGCCTCGGCTCTTCAGATGGTTCTGGTCCCGGCGTATGCCGCAATTCACAGCCGCATTCCTCTGTCTGGGCGCAGAAGGGGGAGAGCCGTCTCCGGGTGACATGGACCCGGACGGAGGCCGGGCGCAGGTCTTCGATCGTCTGGCTTGAAACGGACCTGAGGCTCAGGTTGAAGCGAAGGGTGGCGTCGGAGCCGGCGGATCGGCGACGGCCGGTTCCGCGAGTATCACATCCGCCGGCAAGCGCGCACCTGCGATCTGGCGAGCGTTCCTGAGATCGTTGCCCTCGGCGCGCGCAACAGCAGCCTCTCGTGCATGGCCGTGATCGAGCCAGCGCTGGATGCAACGCGCGCGCACAACCTCCTCGGGCGTATCAATCCAGATCGAGAGATCCCAGAGACTGGCGAGAGCGTTCCAGGGAGGCATGTCGAACAGCAGGTAGTTTCCCTCCAGGATCACAAGGTCGCAGGCCGCGCGCACGACGCCCGCTCCGGCGATCGCCTGATCCTGCGCCCGGTCGAAAAGCGGATAGTAGACCTCATCCTCATCCCGCAGCCGGTGCACGAGCGCGAGAACGCCCTGCGCATCGAAGGTCTCGGGCGCCCCTTTGCGGTCGCGGAGTCCCATGGCGTCGAGCAGGCGGTTGTCGAGGTGAAAGCCGTCCATCGGAACGTTTTCCACCGCCTCTCCGGCATCTTGCAGGGCGATGGTCAGCGATGCGGCGAGCGTCGACTTGCCGCTCGCCGGCGCGCCTGCGATCGCCACCAGGCGCCGATGCCCCTGCTGCGGCAGCGCGCGGATGCGGGCGATCAGATCGGCGGGCGGCGGAAACACGGTCTCAGGCGGCGGTATCTTCAAGCTCAGGCTCTTTCGCTCCGGTCATGTAGGCCACCGCATCGCTCATTGTGTGATCCCCGGGTTCGATGACGCACAGACGCTTGCCAAGCCGGTGGATGTGGATTCGGTCCGCAACCTCGAAGACATGAGGCATGTTGTGGCTGATCAGGATGATCGGGATGCCTCGCGCTTTCACGTCGAGGATCAGTTCCAGGACTCGACGACTTTCCTTGACGCCAAGCGCCGCGGTGGGTTCGTCCAGGATGATGACCTTGGAACCGAAGGCGGCGGCGCGGGCCACCGCCACGCCCTGGCGCTGACCGCCGGAGAGTGTCTCGACGGCCTGGTTGATGTTCTGGATCGTCATCAGCCCGAGCTCGGACAGTTTCTCCCGGGCGAACTTCTCCATCGCGGGCTTGTCGAGCTTGCGGAACCACTGGCCCATGATGCCGGGCTTTCGGATCTCGCGCCCCATGAACATGTTGTCCGCGATGGACAGCGCCGGCGACATCGCGAGGGTCTGGTAAACCGTCTCGATGCCGGCCTCCCGGGCATCGATGGGCGAGCGAAAGTTCACCTCTTTCCCCTCGAGCATCACGGTGCCATCGTCTGGGATCAGCGCGCCTGAGAGCGATTTGATCATCACCGACTTGCCCGCGCCGTTGTCGCCGATGACGGCGAGGATCTCTCCGGGCATCAGGTCGAAGTCGCAGCGGTCGAGCGCGGTCACCTTGCCGAACCGCTTCACCAGTCCGCGCGCTTTCAGGATCGGTTCCGTCGTCATCCCGATACCTTTCTGATCCACTGGTCCACGGACACGGCGCCGATGATCAGCGCTCCGATCAGCAGCCACGTCCATTGCGGATTGGCGCCGGCCATTCGAAGGCCCAATTCGAACACACCGACGATCAGAGCGCCGAAGAAGGCGCCGAGGATCGACCCCCGCCCGCCGAACAGCGAGATGCCCCCGATGACCACGGCGGTGATCGACTGGATGTTGCCCATCATTCCCGTCGAGGCGGCAGGCGACACCGAGCCGAAGCGACCGATCATCACCCAGCCGGCCAACGCGCAGATGAAGCCCACCAGCATGTACACGGTCATGATCGTCCTGTGGACGTCGACGCCCGAGAGCTGCGCCGCCTCGGGGTCGTCTCCGACCGCATAAACATGTCGCCCCCAGGCGGTAGACCGCAGCGCATAGGCGAGCACCGCCACGAGCGCTACCATCAGGAGCACGCCGAGGGTGAAGGTCGCGCCCGCCCACTGAAACTTGGCGCCCATCAGTTGCAGAAGCGGGGCCTCGTTTTCGATGTCCTGCGAACGGATCGTCTCGTTGCGGGCGAACAGGAAATTCGCAGCCAGAACGATCTGCCACATGCCGAGCGTCACGATGAAGGGCGGCAGCTTGATCCGACTCACGAGGAAGCCGTTCAGCGCCCCGATGGCGGTGCCGATCGCCAGTCCGCAGGCCACGGCGACGGCGGGTGGAAGGCCGAAGCGAAAGGTGAACTGTCCCATGATGACAGAGGACAAAACCGCCAGCGCCCCAACCGAAAGGTCGATGCCCGCCGTCAGGATCACCAGGCTCTGAGCCGCGGCGAGAATGCCGACGATCTGGACTTGCTGGAGGATCAGCGTCATCGCGAAGGGCGAGAAGAACTTGGAGCCGAGAGCGATGCCGAAAACGACGATCGCCACGACCAGCACGATCAGCGGCACGAGCGACGGCGTCGCATGCAGCATCTCTTGGAACCGGCCAACGAGGCCCTTGTCCTCTCGGTCGAACAAGGCAACGTCGCGCGACGCGCCTGTCAGTACTGCTTCGTAATCGTCCGGTTGGCTGCGATCCGTCGCCATGCCTGATCCTTCCCCGATGAGGCACCTGCGCCAATGGCACGCACCGATCATGACAGGTCAGGCGCACCCTGTCGCCAGGATTCATGGAGGGCGCCCGGCGCGCGGGCGCCCTCCAGCTCGGTCAGGCCTCAGCCCCAGCAGAGAGCCATGCCCTCGTCGGTATCGATCGAGTCCACACCTTCGGCCGGTTGGTCGGTGACCAGCGCCACGCCGGTGTCGAAGAAGTCCTTTCCTTCGGTGGCGGCAGGCGTTTCGCCGGTCTCGGCGAATGTGGCGATCGCCTCGACGCCGAGAGAGGCCATCAGTAGCGGGTACTGCTGCGAGGTCGCACCGATCACGCCGTCCTTGATGTTCTGAACCCCGGGGCAGCCACCGTCGACCGACACCACGAGCACCTCGTCCTCACGACCGAGAGCGCGCAGCGCTTCGTAGGCACCCGCGGCTGCCGGCTCATTGATGGTGTAGACCACGTTGATCTCCGGGTCCGTGGCCAGCAGGTTCTCCATTCCGCGGCGGCCGCCGTCGGTCGCACCGTCGCTGACGTCGTTGCCGACGATCCTCGCATCGGTCTCGTCGCCCCACTTGTTCGGATCCCCGAGGTCGATGCCGAAGCCCTGCAGGAACCCCTGGTTGCGCAGAACGCCGACGGTGGGCTGCGAGATATTGATGTTGAGCAGACCGATCTTGGCGTCCGCCGCAGCGTCGCCCAGCTGGGCCGCGGCCCATTGGCCAATCAGTTCGCCGGCGCGGAAGTTGTCGGTAGCAAAGGTCATGTCCGCCGCGTCGATCGGATCGAGCGGCGTGTCGAGCGCGATCACGAGTATGCCGGCATCGCGGGCCTGCTGAACCACCGGCGCGATGGCGGCGGGATCGGAGGGCGTCAGCAGGATGCCCTTGGCGCCATTGGCGATGCAGGTCTCGATCGCCGCGACCTGGGTTTCGTTGTCACCGTCGATCCGGCCGGCATAGGTGTTGAGTTCGATGCCGAGTTCCTCCGCCTTCGCGGACGCGCCTTCGCGCATCTTCACGAAGAACGGGTTGGTGTCCGTCTTTGTGATTAGACAGGCGCTGACAGAGTGGTTCGCGGCCATGGCCGAGCCGGCCATTGCCATGGCGCCAAGCATGGTAGCGCCGAACAAGGATGTCTTGATGGTCACTTTCGTTCCTCCCGTTTCGTATCCGCAAGGTCATTCGCCTGGCGGTCTGTTGGCGCGGTGGCGATTTGCCGACCGACACCACGTGAGCCGACGCAAGCACGACTCGCAACGGTCTGTCAATAAATAAATAAACAAGATTTAATAATTGCGTCCCCGCGCCGACGCAGCTACCGTCGGGCGCGGACGGAGGGACGCGGATGCAGGATGGCGAAACGGCCAGAACCTACAGAAACAGCACTGCGACGACTCGCCCGGCCTTCCCCCGGCCGCGAATGCTTTCCTACAATGAACGGCTTGTCCTGACACTGCTGCGTCACGACGGCCCCTCCGCAAAGGTCCGCATTGCCGAGAAGACCGGCCTGTCCGCTCAGACGGCTTCGGTCCTCATGCGCAGGCTGGAAGAGGACGGACTGATCGAGCGATGCGCGCCTGTGCGCGGCAAGGTGGGGCAACCGTCCGTTCCGATGCAACTCGCCCGGCGCGGAGCGCTGTTCTTCGGGCTCAAGGTGGGTCGGCGCAGCGCGGATCTTTGCCTGGTGGATTTCCTCGGCCGGATAATCGACCGCACGCGCGTGACGTACCATCATCCAAATCCCGACAAGACCCTGACGTTCGTCCGCGAGTCGGTCGGAACGCTTACCGACAGGCTTCCGGCGGAGGAGCGCACCAGTATCGGCGGGCTCGGAATCTCGATCCCCGGCTATCTCTGGGAATGGGGGCGCCAGGTCGGCGCTCCCGCCGAAGAAATGAACGCCTGGCGCGGGCGCGATTTCCGGGGCGAGGTTGCCTCGCTCGTCGACCTCCCGGTCCTTCTCCAAAACGACGCGTCCTGCGCATGCGGCGCCGAGCTGATCTTCGGCACGGGCACGTTCCCGCCCGATTTCCTGTATTTCTACGTGGGTCATTTCATCGGCGGCGGGCTTGTGCTGAACGACTCTCTCTACACCGGGCCGACGGGCAACGCCGCGTCCCTCGGGCCCATGCCTGTCCCGATGCAGGACGGCAGCCTCAGGCAACTTGTGGAGGTTGCGTCGCTCTTCGGGCTCGAAGCCGACCTCGAGGCGACGGGCCAGGATCCGAAAATTCTATGGGAGAGCGTTTCAACCTGGGACATCGATGAGGACGTTCTGGCGCCATGGCTGGTGCGCGCTGCGAACGGCCTTGCCTACGCGCTCGCCGCGGCCTGCTCCGTCGTAGATGTCGAGGTGGTGGTCATCGATGGGTGGTTGCCGGAAAAGGTCCGCCGCGCACTCATCGACCGAACGCGACGCGCCATGGAAAAGATGGACTGGGCGGGTCTTGTCGTGCCCGATTTGCACGAAGGCACGGTCGGCCCCGACGCGCGCTCGATCGGCGCCGCGAGCCTGCCGCTCTCGAGCGGTTTCCACGTTGCTCGGCACAGCGCTTGAGAGGAGACCGCGGCTCTTGACCGGGTCTTGCCGGACGTGGAGGCTCCCGGATGGGCCCCGCCGGCGCCTCGCGAGGAGATGACCCGACCCGCGACGGCGGCAGAACTGCACGGCAGACCGGGTGATGACAGTCTCAGTTCGCGTCGCGGAGAGACGGGTAGAGCGTCATGCCGCCGTCGACGAAGAGGGTCGTGCCGACCACGTAATCAGAGAGGTCCGAGGCGAGCCAGACCGCCGCCCGGGAAATGTCGTCGACCTCTCCGATGCGGCCGTAGGGGATCTGCCGGAGCAGTTTGCTCGCGCTCTCCTCGTCCTTCCACGCCTCCTCGTTTATGGGCGTCTTGATCGCACCGGGGGCGATGGCGTTGACGCGGATCTTCTCGGCGGCCACCTCCTGCGCGACCGACTCCATCAGGAGCTTCACCCCGCCCTTGGCGGCCGCGTAGTTCGCCCGCCCCGCCCACGGGATCGTCTGATGCACGGAACTCATGAAGATGATCTTGCCCAGCGCGCACGAGCGATCCGGGTCGAAGCCCTGCTTCCGGAAGCGACTGACAGCTCCCTGGGCGCAGAGAAATTGTCCCGTGAGGTTGACGTCGATGACCTGCCGCCACTCGTCCAGCGACATCTCGGTGAAGCGCGAGTCCCGCTGGATGCCCGCGTTCGCCACGAGGATGTCGACGCCCCCGAATGTCTCGACGGCCGCGTCGTAGAGCGATCCGCATCCCGCCGGGTCCGAGACGTCCGCCTGAACCGGCACGACCTTGCCGCCGTCCCGGCTTGCGCTTTTGGCGATGCTCTTGGCGTCCTCCCCGCTCGACAGGTGGTTGAGGATGACGTCCGCGCCCGCGGCGGCGAATGCCTGCACGATACCGGCCCCGATGCCGGAGCTTCCTCCGGTCACGATCGCACGCTGTCCTGCGAGACTGTCAGTCATCGGCGGCATGGGAGCCTCCTGAGCCGTTCTCGGGCAACAACACGGACACCGCCGGCGAGTTCCGGAGCGAGCGGGCCGCCACCTGCGGCCGCGACCGGTCAAATCGGCGTGAGGCAAGCGTCCGCCTGAACCCTTTCGCCCGGCACGGCGGTTGTAGAACCGTCATGAGCACGCGGGACGAAAGCTATATTCCGATCGAGGACTACGCGCTGATCGGCGACTGTCACGGCGTGGCGCTGGTGTCCCGCCACGGCAGCATCGACTGGTGCGCAGCGCTCAGGATGGACGGGGATCCCGTCTTCTTCCGAATTCTCGACGCGCGGCACGGAGGCGGATGGAGCCTCGAGCCGGAAGACACACAGAGCACCTCGAGACACTACCTGCCCCGGACCAATATCCTGCGCACCCGGTTCGAGACGGCGTCCGGCGTCCTCGAAGTCACCGATTTCATGCCGGTCGGGCGGACGCGGGAGGCCGGCACGCATGACTACGTCTCGCTCAGCGCGCCCGGGTGGATCGTGCGACGGCTTCGCTGCCTGTCCGGCACGATCCGCGTCACGATGCGGGTTTCGCCGCGTGACGCGGGTTTCCGGACCGAAGCGCTCCACGCCAGCCTTGAGGGGGGGTGCATTCGCTTCGCCAACGGGGCGACCCTCTGGAGCGATGGCGAGCATGTCGCGTCGGAGGACGGTGTCGAGGTGTCGTTCCGGCTCGGCGAGGGTGAAGGCCATGACTGCATCCTGACGCAGGTGCCGCCGCTCTACGATCCGCGGTCGCGGGCCGAGCGACTGTTCGAGACGACGCATGCCTACTGGTCGGAATGGTGCGAATATTCGCGCTACAGGGGGCCCTACGCGGGCGCCGTCCAGCGTAGCGCGCTTGCGCTCAAGCTTCTCACATACGCGCCCACCGGCGCGATCGTGGCGGCGCCGACCACCTCGCTTCCCGAAGGAATCGGCGGCAGCCGGAACTGGGACTACCGATTCTCGTGGATCCGGGACTCCACCTTCGCTCTGTTTGCCCTCGCGGTGCTCGGCTACAGCGCCGAAGCGGACCAGTTCGCCCGGTTCCTTCGCCGGAACTGTCTGCGCGAGGGCAGCACGCTCAGGATCATGTACGGGATCGATGGCGAACCGTTCCTGGCGGAGAGAACCCTAGACGATCTCGAAGGATACCGGTCCAGCCGACCGGTCCGGGTCGGAAACCATGCGGTCGAACAAAGCCAGATCGACGTGTTCGGAGAACTGCTCGACTGGGCGCAGCTGCGGGTCGCGCTCGGCTCGCGGCTGGGCGGCGACGAGCTGGCGCTTCTCCGCGGCGTCGCCGATCACGTCTGCAATGTGTGGACGGAGCCCGATCAGGGCCTCTGGGAGATGCGATGCGAGCCACGGCACTTCACCCACGGGAAGACCATGGCGTGGGTGACGCTCGACCGAGCGCTCGGGATCTTCGGTCCGAACGAGCTTTGGTCCAGAACCCGGGACGAGATCCTCGCGGCGATCCTCGAGAATGGCTGTGAAGGCTCTCCGCCACATCTCGTCCAGTCTTTCGGAGACCGCCAAACCGATGCGGCGCTGCTGCAGGTCCCGCTTCTGGGCCTGCCGCTCGACAAGGATCTCCTCGCGCGGACCGTGCGGGAGGTCGAGAAGGAGCTGCGCACCGGCGACGTCGTCTATCGCTACCGCGGGCATGACGGCCTGAGTGGTGACGAGGGCGCCTTTTTCATCACGAGCTTCTGGCTCGTCGAGGCGATGCTGGTCGTCGGCCGCCTCGACGAGGCGGAGGCGCTTTTCGAGAGCCTCGTTTCGAAGTCGAACGACGTCGGGCTCTATGCCGAGGAAGTCGACATCCACACTGGCAGTTTCCTCGGAAACTTCCCCCAGGCTTTCACGCACCTGTCCCTGATCTCGAGCGCGGCGCTTCTCCAGCTTTGCAAGGACCGTGGCCCTGACGCGCTGATAGGCACGAACGCGGACCGGGCCAAGCTCATCACGGGAGCGACGGCCGGCGCGAAGGCCCTGATCTATGCGCTCCTCAGGAACCGGAAGGTGCGGCTCTGGAGCTCGAAGGCGTCGGTGATGGATCTGACGTGAGGCGTGTTGGCGCCGGCCGCGCTGCCGCGGGCAGAGCGCCCCGAACCGCCAAGCAAGGGAAAGCGAGTATCAAGCGGCAGGTAGCTGCCGGGGCCCCGGATCATTCATGCGGCGACCGGAGCGAAACGGTGCCGCGCCATGCCCTCCACCAAATGGTTCAGGGTCCACATCACCAGCACGAACGCGATCAGGCAGAGCACATAATTCACCGCGCTCTGGACGACACGCTTCCAGCGCCGGTCCGTGGCCCCGAAGATCGGCACTTCGGGACGCAACAGGAAACGCGATGCCAGATAGCCGAACAGCATCACACTCGTCGTCCAGTAGATCGCATCGAACCAAATCGACGGGGCGGTCAGGGTCAGAAAGCGGGCGAAGCCGACCACGAACGACCATCGCAGAACATTGAACACTTCTCCGGTCGCCGCTTCGAAACGGCCACCGAGCGTGGTCCGGAATCCTTCGTCCGAGAGTCTGTCGATCCAGCTTGCCATTGTCGGAGTGGACCACCCGGGCGAGGGTCCGTCCATTCCATTGCACCCCGCCTCGCGTACCTGTGGCTTCGCGTGAAGGACGTTGATCGCTGATCGGGGTGCAACGCGTGGGCGCGACGGGCCGGACGACCCGCCCGCGCGTTGCACGACCGCCCTCTCAGAAGCTGAACTGCGCCGCCGCCTGCACGCGGTCAGCCGACACGCTGCCTCCCCCGAAGGTGTCCCGCGTCCCGGCGATGTACTCGATCCCGAAGGTGACGTTCTCGACCGGCGTGTATCGCAGTCCGACGTGGACCGTCTCGAGGCTTTCGGTGTCGCCGGCATTGCCCTGGTCGATTTCGCGAAGCCCGTAGGCAAGCCCGAGGGAGAACCGCTCCCCGAGATCCTGCGACACACCGAGCGTGACGCCGGTTGTCTCGACGGCCCTGTCACCGCCGGCGAGAGAGATGACGTCCGCGCCGCCGAAGACCATGTATGACGAGATGGCCTCGCCTGTGGTGAAGGACGCCTGAACGCTGCCGCCTTCCCAGAGCTGTGCGTTTCCCGAAAGGTTGACCCCGTAGCCGTCGAACGACCGGCCGTTGAAGTCGATCGTCGTCGCGAGCGCTGCAAGCTTCACGAAGTAGGTTTCGCCGGAATAGAACAGCGCCGCCGTGGCGGCGGGACTGTCCGAATTGCCGGCCGGCTCCTCGATCGAGAACGATGCCCCAAGACCGTTTCCGATGTCGAGAGAGTACCTCAATTGCGCTTTGCGAGCGAAAGGGATCCCCGCCGGTCCCTGAAAATCCAGAGTTCCGGGATAGCTTTCGATGGGCATGAAATTCGTCCAGGTCTGACCGACGAGGAAGCCGCGATACTCACCGTACGCGTGGCGCAGCCTGAAACTTCCGCCGCCGTCCCCGAAGAAGTCGCCCTCGACCCGAACGAAGAAATCTCCGTCGGCGGTGGGCGTCGTCGCCCGGAAGCCCAGCCGCGACTGATAGGCTTGTCCGGTGAAGTTGGAGCCCGTCTTCGAACCCGGCGTCAGGTTTGCCAGACCGAAGATCGTGGTCCCGAGGTCGGTGTCGAGATCGTAAATCAGGTCGCCCTTGACATACCCGTATATTTCAACCTCCGTCCCCGACCCGAAACTCAGTCTATCGATCTCGGCTTCAAGCGCGGAAATCCGCGTCTCGATGGCATTCTCTTGCGCCACCGCAGGAAAAGCGGCTGCCAATGCTGTCATAAAGACAATGCTACTCTGGGTAGTCGGTACACTCCTCATAGCTCAATTCTCCTCTTCCGTCGCTCGTCCGAAATGGTCGAGCTGACGCGAGGATTGCATACTGCGGCATACCTGAAGCGTCACGAGTTGAGGATTTCACGTGATCGGAAACTCGCGAAGACAAGATTGCCGGTGATCCTCACGTGAACAGGATTTCTGAATGAGATGTATTTGAAAAATGGGTTTTCCAAGGCTACCCCTACAGGGACAATTGTACCGGCGGGAATATGTTCCCTCTGGGGGCCCGAAAGTTTTCCGAGTGATTCCGGGAAATCCACGCTTGAAAGACGGGCAATCGTGCTCTGGTTTTCACGCGGAAAAAAGAGTTTCGTTCAGGCATATCGAATGCACCCCTTGCACGTTCCGTGTCCGGGTAGAACGGCTAGTTTAAACGATGGATCGGGCCGCCGCCAGCGGCGGCCCGATCGATTTATTCGACTCCGCCTGAAAGCCGCGCCTTAGTTGTCTTCCAGCAGAGCCCTGATCCGCACACGCTTCTGCTCCTCCGACATGCTGTCGCCGCTCAGGATCGTCCTGAGTTCCGCGATTTCCTGCAGCGTGAGTTGATCGATGTTGTCCGTCTCGACTCCGAATTGCCGAAGTGAATTGTATACGGCTCCGGTGAGCATGTTGTACTCGTTCTCCATGGCGATTGCGGAGGTGGGAAGCGACGTGGTCGCAGCTGTTGCGGCAAACGCCAAGGCGATGAATGTCCGGTGCATGAGTTTTCTCCTCTTCAGATTCCGATTAGCCGGGCATGCCGGCCTCATCGGTATTGCGCAATCAGTCGGCATCGAAAAGACACGAAACTTTTCACGACTTTTCACTGATTAGTGATTTGTCTGGGAGCGAGTGTGATCGGTTTGTGAGGCGAATCTTGCGTGATGCTGTTCAGCGACAATTTTCCTGAGATGCGGGCGCTCACGCATCTTCACGTCAACGTGCAAAGGGCGCTATCGGGGTCAGGCAGGCATCTGTCTCAAAGTGGACGAGTACGAATATTTCTGTACGCCAAATCAACGTGAGGGATTGGTAACACAAATATTCGGCGAGAAAGTCGACCCGGATAAACCAAGAGCCGGCCCCTGACGGGAAACCGGCTCTCCGAATTGCACTGGTGAAGGCGTGGTCAGGCCTCCGCAAAGTCCAGGGACGCCCCGTTGATGCAGTGGAGCAGCTGACCCTCCACTATCTGGATATGTCCAAGATGCGAACCGCACCTCCGGCAGTGCGCCTCGATCATCGAGATGATGCGGAGATCGACCGTGCCATCGAAGGCGGGTCCGTCAATTCCTGTCAGCACCGAATTCGGCTGGCACTGCCGGAAGAAGACCCAGCCGATATCGAGCTGGACCTTCCATACCGATTCGTAGACCGGAAGGTCGCATCCGCGGCAGCAATAGACGCCGTCCCGCGTCTCGTCGACAAGGGGACTCGAATGCTTGGCCTCCGTGCCGCCTTCCCGCAATATCCTGTAGCCTTCGTCGCCGAGGCGCTCACGCCATTCGGCGTCGCTTCGCGTGATTTCGAAGGTGAAGTCAGAGTCGCCTGCCGCTGTCACCGTCTCGGCACGGGCCGTTCCGGCAGGGACGACGACGATCGCCGTTGCCGCCCCGAGGAATTCACGCCTTCCAAATCCTGTCTCCGCCATGATCGTCTCCTCTCCGAGTTTCAATCGCATTGATGTCTCTCTTGGCGAATAGGGTATGGCCCGAGGCGATCACTTGATACTCAAAGTGCCGTGTCAGATCCGTGCATCAATCGTGAGCACCCCCCGTCCGAGGAGTTTCGCCATCGACACGCGGCAACCGGGATTTGCCCGGCGCGAACCGGGCTTGACGGTGCCCGCGTGACCTGTCCCACGATGAGTTGAGTTGTCATTCCGACCGTCGACCGCTCCTGTAGCCGCGACGCTGAAACGAGGATCCCGATGCCGGACACCCCACTGCGAACCGCGGATGTTCTTGCGAAGCGGCTCCATGCGGCGGGGATCCGCCACGCCTTCGGGATGCCCGGAGGGGAGGTGCTGACCCTCGTCGATGCTCTTGGCCGCGCGGGCATCGACTTCGTGCTCGTGCGCCACGAGAACGCCGGAGGCTTCATGGCGGAAGGCGTGCATCATGCGACTGGCGCGCCCGGTCTGCTTGTCGCCACCGTCGGACCCGGAGCCCTCAATGCGGTGAACGTGGTGGAGAACGCGCGCGAGGACCGGGTGCCGCTGATCGTCGTGACGGGGTGCATCGATGAGGAAACGGCGCACCGCTACACGCATCAGGTCGCCGATCAGCGCGCGGTGTTCGCGGCTGTCACGAAGGCCAGCTTCACGATGGTGTCCGAAGCGGCGGAGGTGATCGTCGACAAGGCGATCGCCGCCGCAACGACGGGCCGGCCCGGGCCAGTGCACATCGACCTGCCGATCTTCGTGGCCGATGCGCCCGCGACCGCGCGCCCCGAATTGCGCCGCCGCCGTGCAATGCCGGTATCACCCGCGCCCGGACCGTGGCTCGACCAGGCGCGACGCGCGTTGGCCGCCGCCGAGCGGCCGCTGATCATGGCCGGAGTGGACGCGCTCAACGAAGACGCGGCGCGCGCGTTGCAGGACGCGGCGGAGGCGATGGGTGCACCCGTCATCACCACGTACAAGGCGAAAGGCATGCTGCCCGAGGATCACCCGTTGGCTCTTGGCGGCGCGGGATTGTCGCCAAGGGCCGACGCCATCCTTCTGCCGGTGGTTCGGGCGGCCGATGCGATCCTCATGGCGGGTTATGATCCGATCGAGATGCGGCCCGGCTGGCAGGACGCCTTCGACCCCGACCGTCAGACCGTCATCGACGTCACCGCCGCCCCCAACAGCCACTACATGCATCAGGGCAGCGTCAATATCGTCGGATCGGTCGGACCGACGCTCGTTTCGCTGACCGACGGCCTCGCGCCCCGTCCCCGCTGGACAGGTTCCGAAATCACCACCGCGAAGGCCGCCCTGGCCAACGCCTTCGCGCCCGAGCCGGATTGGGGGCCAGGAACGGTCATCGCGACGTGCCGCGATGTCCTTCCGGCAGATGCACGGGCCAGCGTCGACAGCGGCGCGCACCGCATTCTGCTGTCGCAGATGTGGCGGTGCGGCTATCCCCGAGCACTGATGCAGTCCTCGGGCCTCTGCACGATGGGCTGCGCCGTGCCGCTGGCGATCGGCGCGCAGATCGCGGAACCGGACCGAACCGTCGTCTCGTTCTCGGGCGACGCGGGGTTCCTGATGGTGGCGGGCGAACTCGCGACCGCGGCGGATCTGGGGTTGCGGACCATCTTCGTCGTCTTCGTCGACCGGTCCCTCGCGCTGATCGAGATGAAACAGCGCGGGCGGCAGCTGCCGAATGCCGGGGTCGACCTCGGCCACACGGATTTCGCGGCAGTCGGCCGGGCAATGGGCGGCGCGGGGCATACCGTCACCTCCATCGCGATGCTCGAGGCCGCGCTGCACGCCGCTCTGACCGCCGAAACGTTCACCGTGATCGCCGCCGAGATCGACAAGAGGGTATACGATGGCCGGATCTGACCCCGCGGGTGCGCTCGACGGGCTTGTCGTGCTGGACCTCTCGCGCATCCTCGCAGGGCCCACCGCGACGCAGCTGCTCGGCGATCTCGGTGCGACGGTGATCAAGATCGAGAACCCCGCGACCGGCGGCGACGACACCCGAAGCTGGGGTCCGCCCTTCGCCCGGACCACGGACGGGCGCAGCGACCTGTCCGCGTATTTCATGGCCGCCAACCGCAACAAGCTGTCGGTTGCAGCGGATATCTCCACCTCCGAGGGTGCCGCGCTGGTCCGCCGGATCGCCGATCAGGCAGACGTGGTCATCGAGAACTTCAAGCCGGGCGGGCTGGAGAAGTACGGGCTCGACCACGCGACACTCTGCGCCGCTCGCCCCGACCTCGTCTATTGCTCGATCTCGGGATTCGGCCAGACCGGCCCGAACCGGGATCGTCCCGGCTACGACCTGATGGCGCAGGGTTACGGGGGGATCATGTCTCTGACAGGCCCAGCGGCAGGAGCGCCGCACAAGGCGGGTGTCGGCATCGCCGACGTGATGTGCGGGATGTACGCCTGCGTCGGCATCCTTGCCGCGCTCCGCCACCGCGACGCCACCGGTGAGGGTCAGCACATCGACCTCGCGCTGGTGGACACGCAGATCGCCTGGCTGATCAACGAGGGGACCAACTACCTCACGTCGGGAGTCGAACCCGTGCGGCGCGGAAACGCTCATCCCAACATCTGTCCCTACGACGTCTTCGCGTGCTCCGACGGCCATGTGATCATCGCCGTCGGAAACGACGGTCAGTTCCGGCGCTTCGCGAAAGCGCTCGGGATGGCCGAACTCGCGGCCGATTCCCGCTTCGTGACGAATCCCGACCGGCTTCGACACCGCGAGGCGCTGAGCGACATGATTTCGAAGGCGCTGTCGGGAATGCCGAAGCGCCTGATTATGGAGCGGCTGACCGCTGCCAAGGTTCCTGCAGGCCCGATCCACACGGTGGCGGAAGCGCTTCGCTCCGATCAGGCCGCGGCGCGCGGCGCCATCGCCCATATTCCACGGGACGATGTCGAGGGCGGGCGGCTGCAGGTCCTTGGCAATCCTCTCAAGTTTTCGCGGACTCCGGTGCGGATGCGATACGCTCCGCCGCGACTGGGACAGGACGGTGACGGTATCCTGTGTCGCCTTCGCGACGTTCTCGCAGGCAGGGACTCGAAGGGCTGATCCGGTACACGAACGGTCACAAATGCGCGGGGTCGTCCACCTGTTCGTGTCAACGCGCAGACGAAGCCTTAGGCTCTCCGCCCAATGAGTGTCCCGCGATGTGCAGGAAGGTCTTGCCGATGAGCACCGATGTTTGCCGTGCAGAAACGGGCCTGTCCTGTCCGGAGGCGACCGCTGCGTGGAACAGGATGGTGGTCTCCTTCCTCGCCCACGGCGCCGACACGCCGGCTCATCTCGGCAAGGTGCTTGAGCACGAACCGGAGGCCGTCCTGCCGCTTGCCGCGAAAGGTATCTTTTCCCTGATGCTGGCCCGCCGCGAGATGGTCGCCGCGGCCAGGGATTCGGCCGTCGCGGCCCGTCGCGCCCTGGATGAACGGGGGGCGCCCCGTCGCGCGCAGGCCTGGCTCGCCGCGCTCGAATGCTGGGTGGCCGGATCGCCGGGCGGTGCTATCTTCCACCTCGAAGGCGTACTTGCCCGAAATCCGGCCGACACGCTGACGATGAAAGCCAGCCACGCGATCCGCTTCATGCTCGGCGACGCGCCCGGCATGCGCCGCTCGGTCGAGCGCGCGCTGCCCGATCACGGCGCCGATCACCCGCTGAGGGGATATGCGCTCGGCTGCCATGCCTTCGCACTGGAAGAAACCGGCGATTACGGCTCGGCCGAGGCCGCGGGACGCGCCGGACTCGATCTTGCCGCCGACGATGCCTGGGGACTTCACGCAGTCGCCCATGTCCATGACATGACCCACCGGCCCGAGGTCGGCATTGCCCTGCTCGATCAGAACGAAGCAGCCTGGAGCCATTGCAACAACTTCCGGTTCCACGTCTGGTGGCACAAGGCACTGTTGCATCTGGACAGGGGCGAGCATGATAGGGTTCTGGCTCTTTACGATGCGAGGATTCGGGAGGAAAAGACCGATGATTACCGGGACGTCTCCAATGCCACGTCGCTGCTGGTGCGTCTGGAACTGGACGGTATCGACGTCGGCCACCGCTGGTGCGAACTCGCGGATCTGGCCGAAACCCGGATCGGGGACGGCTGTCTCGTGTTCGCCGATCTGCACTACATGCTGGCACTGACCGGCGATACCCGAGGCGATGCCGCGCGCCGTCTCGTCGCTCAGGTGACCGCATCGGGCGACGCGAAGACGGAACAGGCCCGTATTGCCGCGCATCCGGGCATCGCCGCTGCCGAAGGCCTGGCCGACTTCGGCGAAGGACGGTACTCCCGTGCATTCGACAAACTCTCTTTCGCGCGGGCGCACATGCCCGCCGTCGGCGGAAGCCACGCGCAGCGCGACGTCTTCGAGCGCATGACCGTGGATGCGGGGATTCGCGCGGGCCGTCTCGCATCGACGCAGGCCATTCTGGAGGACCGCGTCGCTGCGCGCGGAGGTCATGTGGACGCGTTCGCGGAGACCCGCATGGCGCAGATCGCCGATGCGCGCGTCGAGGCGGCATCCTGTGCCGCGCAGTAACCGGTTGCCTGTCGAGTCGCGCCACGCCATGTCTTTCTCCGACCCTGCGATGATTTCTCCGGCCAGCGGCCGTGGCGCTGAACGGGGTGACGCAGCCGCGCGGACATCTGTCCGTGATCCGAGGCTCGACTTCTTTCGCGGGCTGGCGATGTTCATCATCCTGATCGCCCATATTCCCGGCAACTGGGTCACTCTCTGGATCCCGGCCCGGTTCGGCTTTTCCGACGCGACCGAAATTTTCGTCTTCTGCTCGGGCATGGCCTCGGCCATCGCTTTCGGAAAGGTTTTCCGGGACCGGGGGTGGAGCATGGGAGCTGCGCGTGTCGCGCTTCGATGCTGGCAGGTCTATTGGGCGCACATCTGTCTTTTCCTCGCGGTCGCCGCGACGATGGCGCTCCTCAACGCGACCGGCGCCTTTCCGCGCGATTACGTCGGACAGTTGAACCTCCACCCGTTCTTCGACGACACGGCCGTCAACCTCGTCGGGCTGGTCACGCTGACCTACGTGCCCAACTATTTCGACATCCTGCCGATGTATCTCATCATCCTCGTGATGCTGCCGGCCTTTGTGGGGCTGGCGCGCCTGAATGTTTCGGCTGCTCTCTCCGCCGTGGTCGGCGTTTGGCTTCTGGCGCAGACGGGCCTGCTCGCGCTTCCCGCCGAACCCTGGTCCGACCGGGAATGGTTCTTCAATCCGTTCGGCTGGCAACTTGTCTTCTTCACCGGCTTCGCGCTCATGTCGGGCTGGCTTCCGGCTCCGCCGGTCGATCGGCGGCTCGTCGTCCTGTCGGCCGCGATCGTGCTGATGATCCTGCCGCTGGCCCACTACCCGATCTACCGGGACGTGGAGCCGCTTGGGCAGTCGCGCGCGGCGCTCGCTCCGCTGATCGGGAAAACGGACTTCGGTATCCTTCGCTATGTGCATTTCCTCGCGCTCGCGTATCTCGCATGGGTCGCGGTGGGGCCGGTCGGCTCGCGCCTCGTTCCGCCGGCCGGGGACGGGATCGCGGAAAGATCGTGGCGCACCGGGCTGGCCCTCATCCTGAAGGTCGGACAGCAGTCGCTGGCGGTGTTCATAGTCTCGATGTACCTCGCCCGTCTCCTGGGCGTGGTGCTGGACGTCGCGGGGCGGACGCATCTGACGATGGCGCTGGTCAACATCGGCGGCATGGGCGTTCTGGTCGCTGTTGCCTTTTGCGCAGAGTGGTTCAAATCCAGCCCCTGGCGACAGACACAGCGGAAGGTGGGATCATGCTGAGGCGGGAGGTTCTGGCGGGACTGTTTGCGTGTGCGTCCCTGCCGGCGCGGGCGCAGAGCTCCGCCACGCCCGCCGAAGAGCCCGGCCTGCAGCTTGGCGCGGCGGATCCCTTCCAGCCGGAGGACCTGCGCGAGATGGCGCGCCGACTGGCGGCATCGCCCCATGTCCCGCCCGAGCGGATACCCGAGGCGTGGACCGACATCGACTACGACCAGTACCGGGGGATCTGGTTCGATGGCCGCAATGCCCTTTGGGAATCCTCGGGACGGGAGCCGTTCCGCGTCGACACGTTCCCGCCCGGGCTCTACTTCCCGACACCGATCCGCATCGACGTGGTCGAGGATGGCGCGGCGCGCCCGGTGCTGTTCGACATGGGCGTCTTCGATCGCACCGACCGCTTTCCCGATCTGCCGGTCGACGACACGCTCGGATATTCCGGATTCCGTCTGCGGGCCGAGCTCGAGACACCCGGCATTTTCACCGAGTTCGCAGTGTTTCAGGGCGCAAGCTACTTCCGGGGGATCGGAACCGGGCAGATCTACGGCCTTTCGGCGCGCGGTCTCGCCATCGACACGGCCGAACCGCGCGGCGAGGAATTCCCGGAGTTCCGCCGGTTCTGGATCGAGCGGCCGACGCCGGGCGCTTCCGACCTCGTCGTCCACGCCCTGCTTGACAGTCCCGGTTGCACCGGCGCCTACAGGTTCCGCATCCGCCCCGGCGCCGCGCTCGAGATGACGGTCGAGGCCGAGATCTTCGCCCGGCGGGAGCTTCGCCACATCGGGCTGGGTGTCCTGACCTCGATGTTCCAGTTCGACGAGACCAACCGCGACCGGTTCTCCGATTTCCGATCGGCGGTGCATGACAGCGACGGGCTTCTGATGCACAACGGCGCGGGAGAGACCATCTGGCGCCCCCTGTCCAATCCGCGCAGCCTGCAGATCAGCGCGTTCCAGGACACCGACCCGCGCGGCTTCGGCCTCATGCAGCGCGCGCAGGATCCCGAGGATTTCGCCGATCTCGAGGCGCTCTATCATCGCCGCCCCTCGCTGTGGATCGCGCCGCGCGCCGGATGGGGCCGGGGCGCCGTCACACTCGTCGAGATCCCGACGGACGACGAAATCTACGACAACATCGTCGCCTACTGGCGCCCCGCCGATCCGCTGGCCCCGGGCGACAGTCTAACCTTCGGCTACGACATGACATGGTCGGCCGAAACCGCGCGCGGCACGGGCCTGCGTGTGCTCAACACCCGCGCCGGACGGTCGCGCAGCGACGGCATCGTCTTCGCGATCGACTTCAAGGGTAGCGCGGACGTGCCCGACGACCTGTCGCAGATCTCCACCCTCGTCCGGACCAGCGCAGGCGAGGTCAGCACGGGCATCCTGCAACGTAATCCGGCGACGGGCGGACCGCGCTTCAACTTCATCCTGCGCCCGGGCGACGCCCGGATCGCCGAGATGCGCGCCGAGCTTCGGACAGCCGAGGGCGCGCCCTTGAGCGAGGTCTGGCTCTACCGCTGGACAGCCGACTGATGGCGGCATCCTGCGATACGCCGATGATGCCGCCCGAAGCGCCACTGGCGATGCCGGCACAGACGTTTGGGAGCGCCCCTCACATGGCGCGTCGCCCGATCCCGCAGGCGCGGCGGACGGACCTGCTCTGGCGGATCGGCGCGTTCGGACCCGCCGTCGCGCTCGCAATGTCCCTGATGCTGGGGTTGGCGTGGTGGCTCTCTCGGGGCAATGCGACGTGGGGCGAGATCGTGGTGGTGCTGCTGATCGGCACGACGTTCGTCTGGGTCACGCTGTCGATCAGCGCCGTGGCGCTGGCGCTGGCGCATCTGGCCCGCAGGTCCGGCGCCCCGAGAACCGACCGTGGCCGACCGCTCGGCGTCGCGCTGCTGGTGCCGGTCTACAACGAAGGCGCCGCCGAGGTGCTCGGCAACATCGCTGCGATGCGGGCCAGCCTTTCCGCCGGCCCGCGCAGGCACCGCTACGCCTTCTTCGTCCTGAGCGACACGCAGGATCCGATGATCGCGGCCGACGAGGCGCGCGCCGTTGCGCATCTGCAGGCGGCAGGCACCGGTGGCATCCCCGTCTACTACCGCCGCCGCCCCGCCAACACCGACCGCAAGATCGGCAATATCAACGACTGGATCACCCGGTGGGGCGCCGATTGGGAGGCGATGGTCGTGCTCGATGCCGACAGCCTGATGTCGGGCGCGGCCATCCGGCAACTCGCCGACGAAATGGCGCGGGACCCGGACGCCGGTCTGATCCAGTCCTTCCCTCTATTGATCTCGTCCGAGACGCTCTTCGGACGAATGCAGGAATTCGCCACCTCGGTCTATGGCTGGCTGTCGGCGGAAGGGCTCGCGCTCTGGTCCCGGACCGAGGGCAACTACTGGGGCCACAACGCGATCATCCGGGTCCGCGCCTTTGCCGAGAGCGCGCGGCTCCCGCATCTTCGCAGCCGCAACGGCGGCACGCAGCTGATCCTGAGCCATGACTTCATCGAGGCCGGCATGCTGCGCCGGGCCGGGTGGTCGGTGCGCTTTCTCGCCCGGCCGGGCGGTTCCTACGAGGAGCCGCCCGCCACGCTCGTCGATTACATCCTGCGCGACCGAAGGTGGTGCCGGGGCAACATGCAGCACCTGCGCCTGCTGTCGGCGCGTGGCTTCCACCCGATTTCGAGGTTTCACCTCTTTCACGGAGCGATGGCCTATCTGCTGTCGCCCGCCTGGTTTGCGTTCCTCGTGATCTGGGCCGCGCTGCTGCCCATCGCCGGACCGCCCGAGAGCTACTTCAGTCCCGAGAACCCGCATTTCCCCGCTTGGCCGGTCTGGCCGCAACTCGGTGGGATCGACGGCGGCTGGCTGCTCGCGGCGGTGCTTGCGATGCTTCTCCTCCCCAAGATCCTGGCGGCCGGGTTGATGCTGCGGACCAGGGGGGTCACGCAGCTTTACGGAGGGGCTTCTGTCTTTCTGGCCACCACGCTGATCGAGATGGTGCTTGCCGTGCTCTATGCGCCGATCCTTATGGTCCAACAAAGCAAGGCGGTTCTGCGTGCGGTGGCCGGACGGCCCGAAATCTGGGTGCCGCAAAGGCGCGGTGCCGTTGATCATGGCTGGCTGACGTTGCTGCGGTTCCACTGGCTCGAGGTCGTGCTCGGGGCCGGTCTGGTCTGGGGCATCGCGGGCGGGCTGCTGTCGATGTGGCTGTCGCTCGTGACGGTCAGCCTGATCGCCGCGCCGGTCTTGTCCCGGCTGTCGGGCGTGCGCGTCTCCGGGCGCGCGATGGGTCCCTTGCGGCTCGACACGCCCTGCAGTCTGCGCGTGCCGCGCGTGGCGCGAGCCGCGCAGGCGGAGCGGGCGCGACTGAGATACCTGCTTGCGTCGGAGGCGGCGTCTCCCCCCGCGATCGCGGCGGAATGACCCGGAACGTGGCGCGGAACAGGTTCGGCAGCCACGTCGCGAAAGGATGGCGATGAAACGGGTACTCCCGGCATGGACGAAGACGGTCGTCGGCCTGGCACTCACCGCGGGACTTTGGGGACAGGCCGCGCAGGCGGTTTGCGGTGACGCCGCCGATGCCTGCCGGATAGAAAACGGCAGCTACCATATCGTGATGCCCTCCGCCCCGACCACCGATGGCGATGCCATTCCCGCCCTGATGTTCCTGCACGGCTGGGGATCGAGCGGGCAGGGAACGCTCAACATGCGCGGGATGGTCGAGGCGGCGCTGGCCCGCGGATACGCCGTGATCGCGCCGGACGGCACTCCCCGCGAGGGCCGGAACGGGCGCAGCTGGGGGTTCATGCCCGACCGTCCCGGGCCGCGAGACGAGATCGCCTTCCTGCGGGCGGTGCGCGACGACGCGGTCGCCCGCCATGGCATCGACGGCGGCCGGATGCTCCTTGGAGGGTTCTCGATCGGGGGATCGATGGTCAGCTATCTCGCCTGTGCCGACCCCTCCTCCTTCGCGGCCTATGGTCCGGTGGCGGGGGCATTCTGGCATCCGCTGCCGGCGGACTGCGCGGGACCGGTCGACCTATTCCACACCCACGGCTGGACCGATGGTGTGGTGCCGCTGGAAGGCCGGATCCTCGGCGGCGCGGACTCGCTCGACGACGAAGGCGTGTTCGCTCAGGCCGATGTCTGGAGGGCGATGGCGATCTGGCGCGCCGCCAACGGGTGCCGGTCGAATGCCAGCAGGTATTCCGAAACCGGCATCTTCTGGCGGCGCGGCTGGGATTGCGACAGCGGCCGGCAGCTCGATTTTGCCCTCTTCAACGGCGGTCACGCGGTTCCCGAAGGATGGACGGCAATGGCGCTCGACTGGTTCGAGGCGCTCTGACCCGGCGCCGCGGGGCCATCAGCGCCCGGGCGGCAGAGCCGCGCAATGTGCACCGCCCGACGCTTGCCCCGACCCCAGTGCCAGCAGCGGAGGCGCCTTGAACGGGTTGGGCGGCACGCTGGCCGCGAGGTCCAGCGCGATCAGCCCTCCGACCATGATGGCGACCGCGAGCATCGTCGCACGGCGGGTCACGGACGGCCCTCCAGCCCAAGCATCGGGCGGAGCTTGACACCCCACCACGATCCGAGAAACGCGGCCACGAACCAGACCCACCCGTGAAGGCTTCCGGTCGACACGCCGCTGAAGAACGCACCGACATTGCACCCGAACGCAAGCCGCGACGAATACCCCAGGAGCAGGCCCGCGACCACCGTCGCCACCCAGGCCCTAGGCGGCAGGTCAGGGATCGGCTGAGTGAAGCCGTGCCGCCATGCCGCCACGAGGAATGCGCCGCCGATGATCCCGATGTTGGTGAGCGAGGTCACATCCGTCAGGATCGTCTCCCTCACCCGGTCGACATTGCCCGGAGCGCTCCAGAACAGGGATGCGGTGAGATCGACGCCGATGGCCTGCGCCCCCTTCGCCGCCCAGAGGCCAAGCCCGTAGACCACGCCCCACGGCTGGCCCGCGACGACGAGGTTCGCGAGCGCAAGGGCCGCGATCAATCCCGCCGCGACCCAGAGCCGTGGCGGAACCTTCCGGCTTCCCGGGGCTGCCAGCAGCAGGAGAACCGCCGCAACCGCCGCAAGGCCTGCCAGCGTCATCGCGGCGCCGTCATATCCGTCGAGGACAATGATCGGCGCCGTTCCGAGATCGGTCCACCATGTCAGATGCGAGGCGCCCAGAAAGCTGCCGATCGCGAAGAACGGCAGGGCGAGCACCCCAACCGGATTGCCGCTTCCGGCGTTGACGAGCGTGCCCGAGCCGCAACCCAGCACCACCTGCATCGCCGCACCGAACACGAAGGCTCCGCCGATCATCGCGAAGCCTACCGGTGCGTGCGCTCCGATCAACTCGGTCCCGTTCTCGGTGATGAGCGGGATCGCCACGATCGCGACGAGTCCGATGGAGAGGAGTTGCGCCAGAAGCCCCGCCGGTTCGCGCCGCACGATCATCGCCCGCCACGGTCCGGCGAAGCCGAAGCGCAGACCCTCGAGCGTGATGCCGAAACCCAGACCGATCAGCAGGAGAAGTCCGAAGCGCGCGCCCGTCGCGGCGGCCACCGCGAAGACCGCGGCGAGCGCCAGTAAGATCAGGATCGTCCTCTCCGTTCCCCGACCCATTCGCCGTGCAGCCGTCGCATCAGACATCCCGGCGCTCAGAACACACCGGTGATCTGCTGCCAGACGCGGCGCAGCGGCCCAGGTACATTCGCCATCTCGTGGCCCGCGTTCGACCAGCCGACCATCGATTCGGGATAGAGCCGGACGTTGTCGATACCCGCCAGTTCGCTCAGCGCGAACCAGTTGGTGGCCGCCCAGTGGCCGGTGTTGCAGAACGAGATCAGCGCGTCGTCGGTATAGCCGGCGGCCTGTGCAAGCTCACGCGCAGCACGCGCATCGACGATTGCCGGACCGCCCGAGAACCAGTTCGAATGCGTGAAGAATTCCGATTGCGGCAGCGTTCCGGGCTTGGCCGCCTCCGCATGGGAGTCGCGGCCGACCCAGAAGGATTCGGGCCGTGCGTCGACCAGCCTGGCATCCGCCCGGCCCTCGACGACCGCCAGCACGTCCTCTTCGGTGGCAAGCCACTCGTCGGAGAAGGCGACCTCGATCGTGCTGCGCTCCGGCGTGACGGCGGTGCGGTCGAGCGGAAGCTTGGCTTCGGTCCATGCATTGATGCCTCCGTTGAGGATCGCGAGATTGCTCACGCCGCTCGACTTCAGCGTCCAGTAGACCCGCGCGCTCGCCCCGAAGTCCGACTCGTTGGCGCCTTGGTAGACGATCACCGTCGGGCGGGCGGTCGTGACGCCGAGCGATTGCAGGACCTCCGTCAGTTCTGCATTCGTGGGCAGTTGGCCGGGGTTCTCGGCCGGGCCGCGGAACAGCGCATAAGGCGCGTTGACCGCGCCCTCGATATGGCCTCCCGCGTAGGTCGCCGCATCGCCCGGCTCTCCCGGAGCGCGAATATCGAGGATGAGCGGCGCGCCCTGCTCGATCACTTCGACCAGGTCCGCGGGCGCAAGAAGGGGCGGCAGATCGCCTTGCGCCGCGGCGAACCCCGCGTGCCCGGCGATCAGTGCAGCAAAAGCAGCAGTCCGGATGTTCATGACAATCTCCTGTAGCTTGCTGCGACGGCACTATGGCCCGAATCCGCTTCGGTCAACCGGAGAGCGGCTCGGGGCCAGCGACCGCCCGATACCTGCGGAAGGACGCTTTCTCCTCCTCGGACCACCGATCGTTCTCTCGTTCCCCGTGCGCGAAGGATGAGCGAACGGATGCGCGGGCAACGGGCTCCGCAGGAGGCGACCCGTCCTTCGCAACCGACGCGGTCACATATGCGTGTGCTGCCGTTCGACGCTCGTCTGGCGCCAGGTCGACGCCGCGGTCTTCGTCGCACGCACACTCATGTCATGTCCGGCCGGCGCGGGCCCCGAACAGCCTCATCGAACAGGTGTACGGCCGCAACCTGTCCCACCTGAGAAGACCATAGCGCTCTGCGACCGGGTCGCTCAGCATGATGGCGATCGAAACAAACACCGGCGCACACCTCTTGTCGGATTGCTTTTGCGTCCACTGGACAGCTGCACCCTCTGGTCGAAACGCGACGCGATTGCGGCGGAGTTCCGCAGGAGTGGTGCAACTTTCCGAAGATTCGACGGATCGCTGCTCTGCTAAGCAAGATCGCGCTTTCGCGCCGCCGTCATCATCGAGACGACCTGCATGTCGTCGACCTGGTCGAAGTGCTGGTAATGCGCGCCCACGGCGTTGAAGGGCTCGGGCACCTCGAGACAGACGATTTCGTCGACGAGGGGCGCGATCTCGGTCAGTGAATCGCGGGGGGCGACCGGAACGGCGAGGATGATCGCCTTCGGGTTCCTGAGCCTCAAACCCCGCAGGGCCGCTTTCACCGTTGCCCCGGTCGCTATTCCGTCGTCCACCACGACCGCGGTCCGCCCTTCGACCGGGACCGGCACCGCGTCGCCGAGATAGCGTGTCCGGCGCTCGTCGATCTCCGCGAGCTTCGCCGCCACCTTCTCCCGGAAATCATCCTCGGTCATGCGCAGCATGGAGAGGACATGGCTGTTGAACACAACTTGGTGCACGTCGCCGTCCACCACGGCTCCGGCGGCGAGTTCCTCGTGTCCAGGCGTGCCGATCTTCCGCACGAGCAGGAGATCGAGAGGCGCTCCGAGACGCTCCGCCACGGGCACCGCCACCGGCAGGCCGCCCCTCGGCAGCGCGAGCACGACCGGATCGGTCAGCGTCATCTCGTCAAGACGATCCGCCAGAGCGCCGCCCGCCTCACTACGATCCCTGAACATCGGCACCTCCCCGCGATTTACCTCTCGCCAACGCATCCACGGCGGTGAGGTTTCGCGAGGCTGTTGCTTCAGCCCCGCAGCACGCCGCCGGTGGCCTTGCTCACCTTCTCGACGATACGCGACGCGACATCGTCGATCTCGGCTTCGGTCAAGGTTTTCCGGGTGGGCTGCAGCCGCACCGTGATCGCGAGCGACTTCTTGCCTTCGCCCAGGGATCCGCCGACAAACTCGTCGAAGACGCGCACCCCCTCGATCAGCGCCTTGTCGGCCCCGGCCGCCGCGTTCACCACCGCCGCCGCTTCGACGTCGGTGTCGAGCACGAAGGCGAAGTCGCGCTCGACCGCCTGCAGATCGCTGATCTCGAGCGCGGGTCGCGTTGCGGTCTTCGCCTTGGGAACCGGGATGCGGTCGGGATAGATCGTGAGCGCCACCGCCGGTCCCTTCACGTCGAAGGCCCGCAGGATCTTGGGATGGATCTCGCCGAACACGCCGAGCACCTTCTTTGGACCGAGGCCGATCCGCCCGGACCGGCCCGGGTGCCACCAGCCGGGCGCGTCGCGCAGGACCATCGCCTTCGCCGGCGCGCCGAGCGCCGAGAGCACCGCCTCCGCGTCCGCCTTCGCGTCGAAAAGGTCGACCGGCCGCCGCTCGCCGTGCGGGGTCCGGGGCGAGGAGGCGCCGATCAGGACCGCGCCAAGCTGCGTGTGCTGCTCCTCCGGCTCGCCGCCGTGAAAGGCAGGGCCGACCTCGAAGAGCGCGAGGTCGGCGATACCGCGCGCCTGATTCCGAGCCGCCGCGCGCAGAAGCGCGGGCAGGAGATCGGGCCGCATGTGGGTCAGCTCCGACGAAATCGGATTCTCGAGCTTCGTGGCATCGCCGCCGCCCCCGAACAGCGCCGCCGCCTCGGCGTCCAGAAAGGAGTAGGTCACGCATTCGTTGTAGCCGAGCGCCGCCATGGTCCGGCGCGCGATCTGCTCGCGCGTTTGCGCCTGCGTCAGGATCGGGCGCGGCACGCCCACCTGCGCGCGCGGAAGCGGCTTTGCCTGAAGCTTCGTCAGAGAGGCGATCCGCGCGACCTCCTCCACGAGATCCGCCGCGCCCTGCACGTCCGGCCGCCACGACGGCGGATGCGCCATGTCGTCCTCGAGCCGAAAGCCCAGCGCGGCCAGCGTCTGCCGCTGCTCCTCCGCGGGGATGTTCATGCCGACGAGCGACTGCACGTGGTCGGTGTCGAGACGGTAGGCCCTGTCGGTGTCGATCACTCCCCCGTCCGCCGTGACCTCCGACGCCTCCCCGCCGCAGATCTCGAGGATCATCCGCGTCGCAGCCTCGAGCCCCGGCAGCGTGAACTCCGGGTCCACACCCCGCTCGAAACGATACCGCGCGTCCGAGTTGATCTTCAGCGCCCGGCCCGTCGCGGCGATGGTGATCGGATCCCAGTAGGCGCTTTCGAGAAAGACGTTTACCGTCTCCCCCGTGCAGCCCGAATGCGCCCCGCCCATGATCCCCGCGATGCTCTCGGGTCCGGCGTCGTCCGAGATCACCATCATTCCCGGCGAAAGCGTGTAGTCCCTTTCGTCCAGCGCGCGGATCGTCTCGCCGCCCTCGGCGGGATGGATCCGCAGGTTCCCCTTCACGATGTCCGCATCGAAGACATGCAGCGGCCGGTTCTGGTCGTAGGTGAAGAAGTTGGTGATGTCGACGAGCGCCGAGATCGGCCGGAGCCCGATGGCCGCCAGCCGGTCCTGAAGCCACTGCGGCGACGGTCCGTTCGTCACGCCGCGGATCACGCGGCCCGTGAAGTGCGGGCAGCCTGTGTCCTTCAGCGCAGGGTCGATCTCCACCTTGACCGGACTCTCGAAGGTGCCAGCGACCGGCTCGACCTCGTAGGGCCTGAGCCTGCCGATCCCGCGCGCCGCGAGGTCACGCGCCACCCCGCGCACGCCCAGCGCGTCCTGACGGTTCGGCGTGATTGCGATCTCGATGACGGGATCGACCTTGCCGGGATCGTTCTGCGCGAGCCAGCCGGTGAAGCTTTCGCCGACCTCGCCCGACGGCAGTTCGATGATCCCCTCGTGCTCGTCGGAAAGCTGCATTTCCCGCTCCGAGCACATCATGCCGTGGCTTTCGACGCCCCGGATCTTGCCGATCTGGATCGTCGTGTCGATGCCGGGGATGTAAGTGCCGGGGTGGGCGACCACGACCGTGATCCCCTCGCGCGCATTGGGCGCGCCGCAGATAATCTGGCGATCGCCCCGGTCCGTCGCCACCATGCAGACCCGAAGCCTGTCGGCGTCCGGGTGCCGCTCGGCCTTCAGCACCTTGCCGATCGTGAAATCGGCAAGCTGCGCCGCCGGGTTCGCGACCTCCTCGACCTCGAGCCCGAGGTCGGTCAGCGTCTCGGCGATCTCGTCGACCGAGGCCGTCGTCTCGAGATGTTCCTTCAGCCAGGACAACGTGAATTTCATGGGCCGGCAGCCTTATTCCTCAAGGTCTGCGGCCTCTTACCTCAGCCGTCCCGGCGGGGAAAGGCCCCCTCGGGTCTCCGCGGGCGCGAGGCCCTACTCGACCGGATCGCTCGGCGTCACGTCGGCGTCGACGTTCGGTGTCGCGTCGGCGTCTGTCGCGTCCTCGCGCAACAGCCAGCCCCCGCCGTCATCGTAGCTTCCGGCCCACGCCAGCAGGACGAGCAGGACGATCGCGGCAGCGATGATCAGAGGCCACTTCATGCCACGATCGCTCACCCGCGTATAGCCGGTCTCCCGTGGCTCACGAGAGTCGTCTGGGTCTTTCGCCATGGCTGATCTCCTTTTCCTCCTGCCCAAGCCGTCAGATCGGGCGAAGTTCCGAAACGGGGCGGGGCCGCCGCCCCTGAAGACGGCGGCCCCTGACGCTCGGGGTATCCCGCGACGGGGATCACTCGATAGGCTCGACAGGGACGATTTCGGTTTCCACTTCTTCCGCTTCGGTTTCCACCTCTTCCGCGGCCTCGCCGGTGGCCTCGGCCGCGCCTTCAACCGCATCGCCCGTGGTCTCGGCCGCACCTTCAACCGCGTCGCCCGTGGTCTCGGCCGCACCTTCAACCGCATCGCCCGTGGCCTCGGCCGCGCCTTCAACCGCGTCGCCTGTCGTTTCGGCCGCGCCTTCCAGCACGTCGACTGCTTCCTCGGCAGCGCCTCCGGCCGCGTCGCCTGTCGCCTCGGCCGCGCCCTCAACGGCTTCGCCGGCACCCTCCACGGCAGCCTCGGTCTCGTCGAGGGCACCTGCCGCCTCGTCCTCGACCACTGCAGCGTCGCCGGCCGGCTCGACCACCGTCGCGTCATCCACCGGCGTCGTTGCCACGGTGTCGCGGTCGTTCCAGCCAAAGAGCCAGGCGAGGAGCACAAGCACCACGATGACCGCGACGGCGATCCAGACCCAGCGCATCGCGCCGCCGCCGGTACGCGAGGGTTGGGTCACTTTTGGATCGCGGTAGTTCTTCGGGTCCTGAGCCATGATCGTCTCCTTCAGATCGGATTCGACCTGTCAATGTCTCGGGAGCGACCGTTGTTCCGCCACACCTCGAACCTGGGCGGGACGTCGCCTGTGGGGCGACTTGTTTCGCCCCGCCGGAAACCGAGACGGCCGCTCGCCCGTTGTCGGGTCTCAACCGAACGCAGGAGTCCGGCCATGCAACGCGCGATCACCGCCATCTATCCCACCCACACAGGAGCCGCGCAGGTCCGCGATGCGCTCGAGCGTCTCGGCATGCCGGGCGGCCATGTTCACCTGATCCCGGAGACCGAGGACAGCCTGCCCGAAGGCGAACATCGCAACCTCGACGCCTACAATCCCAGCCTCCACGACCTGCACCTGCCCGAGGACGACATGCGCACCTATCAGCAGGCGGTTCGGAACGGCGATTACGTGCTGTCGGTCGACGTGGACGAGGCCGAGCATCTGGACCGGATCAAGGCCATCATGCGCGATCCGGGCGAGGCCCGCGACATCGACGCGCTCGACACCGAGTATGCCGGGGCCAAGTACGTCCCCTTTCGCCACGAGGACCGCCCCGCCTACTCCGAGGACCAGCGCGGCATCCGCGACACCCCGCAACCCGGCGAACGCGCGGACGTGCGCGGCTATACGCGGGCGCAGCACATGATCCGGCCGGGGGTTTGAGGATGTCGAAGAAGCCTATCGCCACCTGACCTGCGCGAGTGAGCCGGCGTGCAACGCCCGTCTTTGACGCTGGCCTCTCTCCCCTACCGGCTCAACCCGCCATGCAGCGTCGGCACGTCGAGGGCGGAAAACCCGTAGTGCCGGAGCCATCGCAGATCGCTCTCGAAGAACGCCCGCAGGTCCGGAATGCCGTATTTCAGCATCGCGATCCGGTCGATGCCCATGCCGAAGGCGAAGCCCTGCCACTGGCCCGGATCGATGTTCCCGGCCTCGAGAACCTTCGGATGCACCATGCCGGAGCCGAGGATCTCCATCCAGTCGTCGCCCTCGCCGACCTTGAGCTGGCCGCCCTCCCACGAACAGCGCAGATCGACCTCCGCGGACGGCTCGGTGAACGGGAAGTGAGACGCGCGAAAGCGCAGTTCGACCTCGTCCACCTCGAAATAGGCGCGGCAGAATTCCTCGAGCACCCACTTGAGCTGGGCCATCGAAATGTCCCGGTCCACCGCCAGCCCCTCGACCTGGTGGAACATCGGGGTGTGCGTCTGGTCCATGTCCATCCGGTAGACCCGGCCCGGCGCGATCACGCGGAGCGGCGCGCCCTGCGCCTGCATCGCCCGGATCTGCACCGGCGAGGTATGGGTGCGGAGGACGTGCGGCGGGCGGTTGTCGCCTTCGGCGCGGTGCATGAAGAAGGTGTCGTGCTCCTGCCGGGCGGGATGCTCGGGCGGGATGTTGAGCGCGTCGAAGTTCATCCAGTCGCTTTCGATCTGCGGGCCTTCGGCCACCGCGAACCCCATGTCCGCGAAGATCGCCGTGACTTCTTCGGTGACCTGAGAGACGGGATGGATCGTGCCCTGCCGGCGCGGCCGCCCCGGCAGCGTCACGTCCAGCCACTCGCTCCTGAGCCGCTCGTCGAGCGCCGCATCGGCCAGCGCCGCCTTCCTCGCGGCGAGCGCAGCGTTGATCTCGTCCTTCAGCGCGTTGAGCGCCGGTCCCGCGCTCTGGCGTTCCTCGGGCGTCATCCGGCCCAACTCCCGCATCCTGAGCGCGACCTCGCCCTTCTTGCCCACGGCTTGCAGCCGCACGTCCTCGAGCGCGGCCTCGTCGGTGGCCTCGGCGATCGCGGAGAGATACTTGTGCCTCAGATCGTCCATCCTGACCCCCTTGGATTTCTCGCTGACCTGCTAGCGGGCAGGACCCCGAGACGCAAGAAGCCGCGAGCCCATGGGTCCGCGGCTTCCGATACGGTCCCGATCGCCGGGAGACTTACGCCAGCGCGGCCTTCGCCTTGTCGACGATGGCGCCGAAGGCGTCGGGCTCGTGCACGGCGAGATCGGCGAGAACCTTGCGGTCGACCTCGATCCCGGCGAGCGACAGGCCGTTGATGAAGCGCGAATAGGTCAGCGCCTCGTCATGCGACCGCACGGCGGCGTTGATCCGCTGGATCCAGAGCGCGCGGAAATTGCGCTTGCGGTTCTTCCGGTCGCGCGTCGCGTACTGGTTCGCCTTGTCGACGGCCTGCGTCGCGGTCCGGAAGTTGCGGCTGCGCTGGCTGTAATAGCCTTTCGCTGCCTTGATGACTTTCTTGTGGCGGGCGTGGGTGACCTTGCCGCTCGTTACGCGTGCCATGTGTCAGATCCTCCTCAGCGATCGTAGGGCATGTAGCCCTTGACGATCTTCGCGTCAGGGGCCGAAAGCGTGGTGGTGCCACGCGCCTGGCGGATGAACTTCGTCGTCCGCTTGATCATGCCGTGCCGCTTGCCGGCCTGTGCCGCGATGACCTTTCCGGTCGCCGACACCTTGAAGCGCTTCTTGGCGCTCGACTTGGTCTTCATCTTGGGCATTTCCGTCTCCTTTTTCGGGCGGTTAGCGCGCGACTCGGCATGACCCAAAAGGCCGGCCGCGCTCCGAAGTGGGGCGTATAGGCGGGGCAGGCCCGCCATGCAAGACCCTATTCGGGTTCGGTCTTGAAGATCAGCCGCTCGGCGCAGGGCGCAACGCGAAGGATGTTCGTCGACCCCGGCACGTGGAAGGGCACACCGGCGGTCACGACGATCTGGTCGCTCTCGTCGGCGAAGCCGTCGGCTTTCGCGGCGCGTGCGGCGTTGACCACCGCCTGCTTGAACCGCTCCAACTCGCCCGTCATCACGCAGTGCAGCCCCCACGTCAGGCTCATCCGGCGGGCGGCGCTGCGCAGGTGCGTCATCGCGATGATCGGCACGCGCGGGCGCTCGCGCGCGACGAGCGCGGCCGTGCGGCCCGACTGCGAGAAGCAGCAGATCACCTTGATGTCCGTCGTCTCGGCGATCTCGCGGGCGGCCGACACGATGCCGTCGGCCACCGTCTGCTTGTTGCCGCCCCTGCTCGCCTCGATGACCTGCCGGTAGGTCGGGTCGCTCTCGACCTCGATCGCGACGGCGTCCATCGTCGCAACCGCCTCGACCGGATAGCGGCCCGCCGCCGATTCCGCCGACAGCATCACCGCGTCGGTGCCCTCGTAGATCGCGGCCGCCACGTCCGACACCTCGGCGCGCGTCGGCATCGGGCTCTCGATCATCGATTCGAGCATCTGCGTGGCCACGATCACCGGCTTCGACGCATTCCGGCATTTGCGAACCAGCCGCTTCTGGATCGGCGGCACGCACTGCACCGGCAGTTCCACGCCGAGATCGCCCCGCGCCACCATGACGCCGTCCGACACCGCGAGGATGTCGTCGAAGGCCGTCACCGCGGCCGGCTTTTCGATCTTCGACATGAGCGCCGCGCGCCCGCGCGCGAGCTCCCGTGCCTCGGTGACGTCGGCGGCGCGCTGCACGAAGGACAGTGCGAGCCAGTCGACGCCAAGCTCGCAGACGAATTCCAGATCGCGCCGGTCCTTCTCGCTCAGCGCGGCGACAGGGAGCACCACGTCGGGCACGTTGACGCCCTTCCGGTTCGAGATCACGCCGCCAACCTCGACGATGCAGTCGGCGAAATCCTCTCCGCAGTCCTCGACCTTGAGCCGGATCTTCCCGTCGTTCACGAGAAGATGCGAGCCGGGTTCGAGCGCATCGAAGATTTCCTTGTGCGGCAGGGTGACGCGTGTCGCGTCGCCTTCGGCGTCCTCCAGATCCATGCGGAAGGACTGGCCCTGTTCGAGCACCGCCTCGCCCTTGGCGAAGACGCCGACCCGCAGTTTCGGCCCCTGAAGGTCCGCAAGGATCGCGATCGGGCGCCCGGAATCCTCCTCGACCTGCCGGATGATCGTGTGCCGCGCGGCGATCTCCTCGTGCGTGCCGTGGCTCATGTTGAGCCGGAACACGTCCGCCCCGGCCTCGAAGAGCTTGCGGATGGTGTCGTAGTCGCTCGATGCCGGACCCAGTGTCGCGACGATCTTGATGTTGCGAAGGCGTCTCATGCTGCCTCGTCCGGTCCTGTTAGCGCTGTCGGTCGGCTGCTGGCGTTATGTCGGAATTGCCTCGGGGTGACAACTGGCGCTTTCCGCCCGGCTCGCATAAAGACCCCGGAGAACATATCCTGACTTTCGCATGACAGACCAACCCTTCGATATCGTCGGGGCCGACCGCGACAGCCCCTGGCTCATCGCCTGCGACCATGCCTCGAACCACGTGCCGTCCGAAACCGGCGGTGGCTCGCTCGGGCTGTCCGAGGCCGAGATGGCCCGCCACATCGCCTACGACGTCGGCGCGGCGGGCGTGACGCGCCACCTCGCGGACCTCCTCGGCGCCCCCGCGATCCTCGGGCGCTTCTCGCGGCTCGTCATCGATCCCAACCGGGGCGAGGACGATCCCACCCTCATCATGAAGCTCTACGACGGCACGATCGTTCCCGGGAACCGGCACATCGACGTGATCGAGCGCGAGCGGCGGCTCGAGGCCTACTACCGCCCCTACCACGCCGCCTATGCCGAGCTTGCCGCCCGGCGTCCCGCCACGATCATCGTCGCCGTCCACAGCTTCACGCCGCGGCTCAAAAGCCGCGCGCCACGCCCGTGGCACATCGGCATCCTCCGCGCCGAATGGGATCAGCGCTTCTCGCGCCCGCTCCTGGAGCTTCTGCGCGCCGAGGACGACCTCTGCGTCGGCGAGAACCAGCCCTATGCCGGCCACCTGCCGGGCGACGCCGTCGACCGGCACGCGCTGATCCCGGGCCGTCCCAACGCGCTGATCGAGCTGCGCCACGACCTGATCACCGACCCTGTCGGCCAGCACGGCTGGGCCGCGCGGCTCGCGCCGATGCTTGAAGAGGCCCGCCGCCGCGCCAATCTGTGAGACAAGGAGGACGCCATGGACGACCAGACCCGCATCGAACTCGAAGCCGCCGCCTTCCGCCGCCTGCGCAAGCACCTGATGGAGGACCGGCCGGACGCGCAGAACATCGACCTGATGAATCTAGCCGGCTTCTGCCGGAACTGCCTCTCGCGCTGGTACCAGGAAGCGGCGAATGAGCGCGGCATCGAGATGTCGAAGGAGGAGGGCCGCGAGATCTTCTACGGCATGCCCTACGACGTCTGGAAAGCGCAGAACCAGACCGAGGCGGACGACGCCAAGACGGCCGCCTTCGACAAGGCCTTCGCCGAAAACGCCGGCAAGGGCTGAGACCGGTGATG
>CAZPOK010000003.1:0-43064 GCA_964587905.1 uncultured Rhodobacterales bacterium
ACCTCGGACGCGCGATGGTGTTCGACGGCGAGAGCGCGGCGCGGATCAGGTAGGCCTGCAAGAGGGTCCTCTGCATACGAAACCGCGGACGCGGGTCGGAAAACGCTTGCCGGGTTATTTGTGCGCCCCGCTTCGTGGCGATCATTGTCTGCGGCCGAGACCTGTCGTTCAATCGCCCGCGGTGCACCCAAAAAACCAGCATTCGCGATTGCCGGAGCAAGTTCCGTAAGGCAGTGTCGGTGGCGCAGCATCCGAACCAAGTCTCACGCCCCATCCATGTCCAGGAAGAGCCTGAACAAAACAAATCTCGAAAAGCTGGGAGCCGAAAAGCTCTCGGCGCTCGTCATGGATCTGGTGCAGGGCAATGCGGCCCTTCAGCGCCGTGCGAGAATGGAGCTCAGTGCCGCGCAGGGCCCGCAGGACGTGGCGGCCGACATTCGCAGACGCTTCGCATCGCTGCGGCGCTCGACCAGCTTCGTTGACTGGCGCAAGCAAAGGGCCCTGGCCAAAGACCTTGAGGGGCTTCTGGGAATGATCGAGACCACGGTCGCTCCTCACGATGCGGACGAGGCTTTCGAGCTGCTCTGGTCATTCCTGCAACTGGCACCTTCGATCCAAGAACGCACGGATGACAGCAACGGCGTGATCGGCGGTGTCATGGATGCCGCCGTGGAGATCATCGCGAAGATATCTTCGGGGATTTCAGTCGATCGCAAAGCGTTGGCAGAGCGCGTTCTCGATGCCGTCGCGGCTGCAGGTTACGGTGAGTTCGACGGGATCATTCCGGCGACGGCGGATGCGCTTGGCGAAGACGGCCTCGAGCACCTCAAGCAGATCACGAATGCCTGGGCAGAGGCCCCGCCAAATGAGTCGGAGCTGGAGCGATACCGATATCATGGCTTCTCGTCCTCCGCTGAAGAAAGCGTTCGTCGCGAAAAGCAACTCACAAGGTCGGTCATTCTGGCGGATGTCGCCGATGCACAGGGCGATGTTGATGCCTACATCGCCCGCTACACCCCGGAACAACTGACCTATGGCACTATCGCGCCCGGCGTGGCGCGCAGGTTGCTGGATGCGGGCCGCGTTGACGAGGCGTTCGACCTCATCGGCCGCGCGCGGGACGCCGAAGACGGAAAGGCTTTCAGGCTCTTCAGTCACGATCTCGACGCGGTTTACGAAGAGTGTCTTGAAATGCAGGGCAAGGAGGATGATCTCAAGAGGCACCTTTGGGATGCCTTCCAGCAGACCCTGTGCGAGCGCAGCCTTCGAAAATTCCTGAAGCTCCTGCCGGACTTCGACGACATCGAGGCGGAAGAAGAGGCCCTCGACTTCGCCGAAACCTACCCCCATCTCGGCGCGGCGCTCAGTTTTCTGGTGGACTGGCCGGCACACGACCGCGCCGCGCGCATCGTGATGTCCCGGACCGACGATCTGAACGGCGATTCCTACCACACACTCACGACGGCATCCGACGCTCTCGAGGCCGAACATCCGCTTGCCGCCACGATGATGCGCCGCGCCATGGTCCGGGACACTCTCGACGGTGGAAAGTCGAAACGGTACCGCTACGCGGCGCGTCATTTCGCCGAATGCCAGTCGTGCGACACGGCCATCGACAACTACGGTGACGTTCCGACACACACGGAGTTCGTCGAAGCACTGAGGCAAAAGCACGGTCGCAAGTTTGGCTTCTGGCGCCTGGTCGATCGGTGAAACCGGCCCGACCGGGGCGCGTCATGGCGTCTGTGGCGAAGGCGTTCTGCCTCGGAAAGAGCCAGGACGCGACGAGCAGGCGAGCGCCGGGGCCTCGACGCGCTCAATCCGGCGCTCCGTCCTGGATGGCCCAGGACTTCCGGACATGTCGTCCGGCGCAGTTCCTCGGGCTGCCCGTCAATCCCTACGCGACGATGTCACCTTCAGCCGGTAGACGGAGCGCGCTGCGCCGCGTTGCCGGAAAGTCCGACGCGGCGCGTTGCGACGGCAATTCCTCCACGGTTGGCGTCGGTCACTCGACCGTCACCCAGCGCAGCATGAAGAAATTGTCGGGCCGCTGCACGAGGTCGATGCCGTCGCGGGCGGCCCAGACAAGCGGCTCGACATAGAGCGGGATATACGCCATCTCCTCCTGCATGATCGACACCACCTCGTCGACCATCGCCTGTCTCTCCGCCGGATCGATCTCCTGCTGGATCAGGGGGAGGAGTTCGTCGATCCGCGCGTTCGAATATCCTCCGAAATTCCACGTTCCGAGTTGTTCGGTCGGCGTGTGCGCGAGAAAGCGGATGGGATGCTCGGCATCGAAGGTGCCCGGCGACCAGCCCAGCAGGTACATGTCGTAGTTCCCCCCGCGCAGCTGGTCCCAGTACGTGCGCACCGGCATCGCGTCGAGCCGCGCTTCGAGCCCGATCCGGGCCAGCATGCCGGTCACCGCCTGGCACACCGCCTCGTCGTTGATGTAGCGGTCGTTGGGGCACTTGAGGTCGAAGGCGAAGCCGTCGGAATAGCCGGCCTCCTCCAGAAGGGCCCGAGCGGCGTCCTCGTTGTTCGGCGGGCGAGTGTCGTTCGCCTCGGAGAAGCCAGACAGCCCGGCGGGAATGAGCTGGCTCGCCGGCTCGACCATGCCGGCCATCAGCACCTGGCCGATCGTCTCGACGTCGATCGCCTGCGCCGCCGCGCGACGCACGCGGACGTCCTGGAACGGGTTCGGCGCGTCGGTCCCGTTGAGGGTGTCCTTGGCATGTCCGAACCCCAGCATGATCACCCGCGTCTCAATTCCCTCGAACGTCTGGATGCCGTCCGTGGTGCGCAGCCGCGCCACGTCGCGGATCGGAACCGGCGCCAACATGTCGACCTCGCCGGACACCAGAGCCGCCAGCCCGGTTGCCGCGGTCTCGATGGGATTGTAGATGGCCTCGGTGATGTTGTGCTCGGGCGTGTCCCACCAGTCCGGATTCGGGACGAGCCGCGTCTCGACGCCGGCCTGGCGCTCGGTCAGGATGAAGGGCCCCGTGCCGTTGGCGTTCCGGGTGGCGTAGGTTTCCATGTCCCGCGCCGGGGTCTCCGTCCCGTTCTCCTCGGCCCAGTCACGGTCCATGATCATCCAGTTGGCGATGCTGTCGGGAAAGAGCGGATTGGGATTGGTGGTGACGAAATCGATCGTGAAGTCGTCGACGACGCGGACCTCCGCCACCGGAGCGAACCACGATTTCACGTCGGACTGTTCCGAGATGCCGCGTTCGTAGGAGAAGAGAACATCGTCCGCCGTGAAGGCCGACCCGTCATGGAAGGTCACCCCTTCGCGCAGCACGAAGCGCCAGCCCGGTTCGTCCGCGAGGGGTGCCCACGAGATGGCGAGCGAGGGCTCGATCGACATGTCCTTGCCCCGCCGGACAAGGCCTTCGTAGACGTTGTTGAGAAAGGACGTGACGGGCGCGAGGTTGGCGGCATGCGGATCCATGGTCTGCGGATCGGTCGTGCCCGCCCACCGGAACGTCTCGGCTTGCGCGGCGATCGTCGAGGTGAACAGGGCGGTGGCGGCCGCCGTCAGGCCTGCACTGGCCTTGATCCAAGAACCCATTCCGACATCTCCCTGTTTTCTGTTCGGTGTCATTCTGGCGTCCTGTCCGGGGCACTTGTCAAACTCGGCGTCTCAATAATGCGGATCATCACGCCGTTGTGACGGATCGGTGGTCATGCATCCATTGGTGTCGCAGCCCGAGCTGCAGGATGATCGGCGACCGCTTGACTGTTCCGACCGTAGCCATACGGTGGGCGCTCAAAGTTCAGCGATCCTTCGTGCTCACCGGTCACGAGACCCGGACAGAGCGAGGTAGCAACCGTTGAACAAAGATGGCTGCTCCGCACGTGACGGCGGGTCCCAACAGGAGGAAGACAAAGATGACTCTTATCCCAGGAAAGAAGGCCGGATTGTTCCGAGGCCGGCGGACGCTCGTGGCCTCTGCCGCGATCGCGGCTCTGACTATATCGGCCGCGAATGCCGAGACGCTTCGCTGGGCGCGTGTCGGCGACGCGCTCACGCTCGATCCGCACTCCGCGAACGAGGGTCCAACCTCGACGATCCTTCACCACATCTACGAGACACTGGTGGAGCGCGCGACCGACGGCTCGCTCGAGCCGCGCCTCGCGACGGAATGGTCGATCCATCCCGACGACCCGACGATCTGGATCTTCACGCTTCGCGAAGGCGTGACGTTCCATGACGGCGCCGAGTTCACCGCCGAGGACGTGGTGACGAGCCTCGAGCGCGTCCGCGCCGAAAGCTCCGACTTCAAGGGCTTGCACACCGCCGTGGAAAGCGCCGAGGCCGTCGACGACTACACGGTACACGTGAAGATGGTCGGGCCGTCGCCGCTCTATGTGCAGAATCTCACCAACTTCTTCATCATGGACAAGGACTGGATCGAGGCGAACGACGTCGCGATACCGCAGGATTTCAAGGCTGGCGAGGAGAAGTTCACCGTCCGAAACACGAACGGGACCGGGCCATACACGCTCGTGTCGCGCGATCCCGAAGTGCGCACGGTCCTCGCCTACAACGAGAGCCACTGGGGCGAGGCGCCGGAGGTGACCGAGATCGTCTACACCCCGATCAAGGAAGCCGCGACCCGCGTCGCCGCCCTGCTGTCGGGAGAAGTGGATTTCGTGCAGGACGTGCCCGTGCAGGACATCGACCGGCTCGCTCAGACCGACGGCATCACGGTGACGGCCGGTCCCGAGAACCGGACGATCTTTTTCTCCTACGACATGTCTTCGGATAGCCTCTTCTCGATGGAGGGCGACAACCCCTTCGCCAAGCCCGAGGTGCGCGAGGCGATGGAGATGGCGCTCGACCGAGATGCCATCCAGCAGGTCGTGATGCGCGGCCAGTCCGTGCCCTCCGGCATGAACGCGCCGCCGTTCGTCAACGGCTGGAACGAGGAGATGGACGCCTACAGCCCGCCGGATTACGAGCGCGGGACCGAACTGATGGCCGCGGCTGGGTATCCCGACGGGTTTTCCGTCGACCTGCACTGCCCGAACGACCGCTACCTGAACGACGAGTCGATCTGTCAGGCGTTCGTTGGCATGCTGGGCCGGATCGGCATCGACGCCAATCTCGTCAGCCAGTCGCGCACGATCCACTTCCCGGCGATCCAGAACCGCGAGGTGGACTTCTATCTCCTGGGCTGGGGCGTTCCCACCTTCGACAGCCAGTACATCTTCGACTTTCTCGTGCATTCGCCCGAGGAGGGCCGGGGTGGCTGGAACGGCTCGCGCTACGAGAACCCCGAGGTCGACGCGATGATCAAGTCGCTCGCGACCGAGACGGATCTCGATGCACGCAATGAGACGATCGCGCAGATCTGGGAGCAGGTGCAGGAGGACCGCGTGTTCCTCATGGTGCACAACCAGCTTCTGGCGTATGCTGCTCGAGATGGGATCAACATCGACGTGCATCCCGAAAACCAGCCCAAGATCACGAACGTGACTTTCGACTGAGCCGTTGCGGGGCCGCCCGAGCGGCGGCCCCCGACCTCCAACCGGCCGGAGACCCGCATGATCGCCTACATCCTGCGCCGGATCGCGCAAGCGATCCTCGTGATGCTCGTCGTCGCGCTCGTCTCGTTCTCGCTCTTCCGCTACGTGGGCGATCCCGTGGCGACGATGATGGGGCAGGAGGCGAGCATCGCCGACCGTGAGGCGCTGCGCGATCGCCTGGGGCTGAACGACCCCGTCGTCATACAGTTCGCCAGTTACATCGGCCGCGCCGCGACCGGTGATTTCGGGATTTCCTACCGGCTTCAGCAGCCGGTGTCGGAGTTGATCCTGTCCCGTCTGCCCGCGACGCTGGAGCTCGCGCTGATCTCGGGCTTTCTGGCTTTTGTGGTGGGCGTCTCACTCGGCGTCTACACGGCGCTCAACCGACACGGATGGCTGTCGAACACCGTCATGACGACCTCGCTGATCGGCGTATCGCTTCCGACGTTCCTGATCGGCATCCTGCTGATCTGGGTCTTCGCCGTCGAACTGCAGTGGCTGCCATCCTTCGGCAGGGGCGAGACGGTGGATCTCGGCTGGTGGACGACGGGGCTTCTCACCTCCTCGGGCCGCGCGTCGCTGGTGCTTCCGGCGATCACGCTGGGACTCTACCAGATGACGCTGATCATGCGCCTGGTGCGCGCCGAAATGCTGGAGGTGCTTCGCACCGACTACATCAAGTTCGCCCGGGCGCGTGGGCTCTCGAACCGCGCGGTGAACTTCGGCCATGCGCTCAAGAACACCATGGTCCCGGTCATCACGATCACGGGTCTTCAGCTCGGGTCGATCATCGCCTTCGCGATCATCACCGAGACGGTGTTCCAGTGGCCCGGGGTCGGTGCGCTCTTCATCAATTCGGTGCAGTTCGTCGACGTGCCGGTGATGGCGGCCTACCTCATGCTGATCGCGCTGGTGTTCGTGGTGATCAACCTCGTCGTCGACCTTCTCTACTACGCCGTCGATCCCCGCCTCCGGGCCGACCGCGCATCGGTGGGGCACTGAGATGGTGGAGACACGCCGGGTCGGTCCCTCCCCCAGAGAGCTTCCAATGAGCCGCCTTGCCCGCGCCTGGGACAGCGACATCGCCTGGTCGTTCCGGCATTCTCCGGTCGCCGTGGTCGCGGCCTTCGTCGCGCTCACCATCATCCTGTCGGCCGCTTTCGCGCCGCTGATCGCGCCCTACAACCCGTTCGATCCGGCGAGCCTGAACCTGATGGACGGCTTCACGCCGCCGATGGAACCCAACCAGTTCACGGGCAACACCTACTGGCTCGGCACGGACAACCAGGGGCGGGACATCTTCTCGACGATCCTCTACGGGGCCCGGATTTCTCTCTTCGTGGGGTTTTCGGCGGTTCTCTTCGCGATGGTGCTGGGCATCGTGATCGGCCTTCTCGCGGCTTGGCGCGGCGGATGGGTCGACACGCTCCTGATGCGCATTGCCGATGTGCAGCTCTCCTTTCCGTCGATCCTGATCGCGCTCCTGATCTTCGGCGTCGCTCGCGGCATCATCCCGCCGACCATGCGCGAGGAGGTGGCGATCTGGGTGCTGATCGTCGCCATCGGGCTGTCGGACTGGGTGCAGTTCGCCCGCGTGGTGCGGGGCGCCGCGATGGTCGAGAAGTCCCGCGAATACGTGCAGGCCGCGCGCGTGATCGGCGTTCATCCGATCCGGATCGTGCTGACCCACATCCTGCCGAACGTCATGGGTCCCGTCCTGGTGATCGGGACCATCGGCCTCGCGCTCGCCATCATCGCCGAGGCGACGCTGAGCTTTCTCGGCGTCGGTGTTCCGCCGACCCAGCCGTCGCTCGGCACGCTGATCCGGATCGGTCAGGGATTCCTGTTCTCGGGCGAGTGGTGGATCATCCTCTTCCCCTCGATCGCGCTTCTCGCGCTCGCGCTGTCCGTGAACCTTCTCGGCGACTGGCTTCGAGACGCGCTCAATCCGAGGCTCAAATGACCGACGAGCCGCTGCTTTCCGTCCGCGATCTCGTCGTGGAGTTCCCGACCCGACGCGGCACGCTGACGGCGATCGACCGTCTGTCCTTCGACATCGCGCGGGGCGAGGTGCTGGGGATGGTGGGCGAGTCGGGCGCAGGAAAATCGCTGACCGGCGCCGCGATCATCGGTCTTCTCGAGCCGCCCGGCCGGATCGCCGGCGGCGAGGTCCGGCTTGCGGGCGAGCGGATCGACACCCTGTCTCCGGAGGCGATGCGGCGCATCCGCGGCAAGCGGATCGGCATGGTGTTCCAGGATCCGCTGACGAGCCTCAATCCCCTCTACACCGTCGCCCAGCAGTTGACCGAGACGATCCGCGCCCATCTGCACGTGGGCGAGAAGGAGGCGCGCAACCGCGCCATCGCGCTTCTCGACCGGGTGGGCATTCCGGCGGCGGCGCGGCGGATCGATGATTATCCGCACCACTTCTCGGGCGGCATGCGGCAACGCGTCGTGATCGCGCTCGCGCTCTGCGCCGAGCCCGAACTGGTGATCGCCGACGAGCCCACCACGGCGCTCGACGTGAGCGTCCAAGCCCAGATCATCGAGCTTCTGAAGGAGATCTGCACCGAACGCGGTGCGGCGGTGATGCTCATCACCCACGACATGGGCGTGATCGCCGAGACGGCCGACCGCGTCGCCGTCCTCTACGCCGGCAGGCTGGCCGAGATCGGCCCCGTGCGCGACATCATCGACCGCCCCGAGCACCCCTATACCCAGGGTCTCATGGGCTCGATCCCGGCGATCAGCGACACGGGCGACCGGCTCGTGCAGATCCCGGGCGCGATGCCACGGCTGAACGCGATCCCGCCCGGGTGCGCCTTCAACCCGCGCTGTCCCCACGCCTTCGATCGCTGCCGGATCGACCGGCCGGACGCGCTCGGCCGACCGGGCAGCCGGCAGGTGGCGTGCTGGCTCTACGACCGGGAAGAGGCGGCGCATGGCTGAGCCGCTTCTTCGCATCGAGAACCTTTGGCGGCGCTTCGACGTGTCAAAGCCGTGGCTCAACCGCGTGATCGAGCGGGAGGAACGGCAGTACCTGACGGCTGTGGCCGACGTGTCCTTCGACATCCGCAAGGGCGAGACCTTCGCGCTCGTGGGCGAGTCCGGATCGGGCAAGTCGACGATCGCGAAGATGGTCGTAGGCCTTCTTTCGGCGAGCAGAGGGCACATCCACTTCGACGGACGGGATCTGACGTCGCTTCCGCCTGCTGAGATCAGGGCGCAGCGCCGGCGCTTCCAGATGATCTTCCAGGACCCCTACGCAAGTCTCAATCCGCGCTGGCGCGTGGGCGACATCATCGCGGAACCTTTGCGTACCTTCGGCATCGCCCGCGGCGCGGAGACATCGCGCGAGGTCGGGCGGCTCCTCGATACCGTGGGGCTCTCCGCCGGAGACGCCGACAAGTTCCCGCACGAGTTCTCGGGGGGCCAGCGCCAGCGGATCGCGATCGCGCGGGCGCTCTCGTCGCGGCCCGAGTTCATCGTCTGCGACGAGCCCACCTCGGCGCTCGACGTCTCCGTCCAGGCGCAGATCCTGAACCTGATGCGCGACCTTCAGGACGAAATGGGCCTGACCTACCTCTTCATCAGCCATGACCTGAGCGTCGTGCACCACATGGCGGACCGGATCGGCGTCCTTTATCTCGGGCGGCTTGTCGAGGTTGCGGACGGCAAGGCGCTTTTTCGCGACCCGCAGCATCCCTACACGCGGATGCTTCTCGACGCGGTCCCCGACCTCGCGGCCGGCGGACGCGGGCGGAAACGGGTGGAGGGAGAGATTCCCAATCCGATCGACCCGCCGCCCGGCTGCGCCTTTCATCCGCGCTGTCCGTTGGCGATGCCGGTCTGCAGGGAGAAGGTGCCTCCGGCGGTGCCCACGAAGACCGGCTTCGCGGAATGCTTCGCCGTCGCGGAGGAAACCGTCTGACCGGCCACATTCTGCGCAGCGGCCGGCCCGCCGCGGTTTATCTCGCCGCACGCCTCTAACTCTCTCGTTTGCCGAAATGATCGCTTTGTTCGCGGCTCGTCGGCGACGACGGCTCGACGCGGGCGATTTCGGCATCCAAGTCGACCCGCGGGCGGAAACGGCGATGATGGACAACCCTCAGCTCTCGTAACGCGTGGCCCCGCGCCGCCGCTCGTCGAGAGGTTTCGACAGGATCACCGCGCGGTGGGCGCGCTGGTCGCAATTGGCGCGCGGGCAGATCCTGCAGTTGATCCCGATTGGCGTCACCCGAGAACCGGTCAGATCCTCTGCATAGCCGATCTCTCCGGCATGCTCGATCGCGCAGCCCATCGCGACGGCGAGCCTGACATCCTGCGCGTGGCGTGTGAACGTCGGCCGGTCGACCGTGCGCGAGAAGACGAAGAACTGGCTTGTGTCGGGCATCTCGACGAACTGCGGGACGATGCTTCCCGGTGTCCTGAACGAGGTGTGCACATTCAGCCGCGGGCAGGCGCCGCCGTGTTCGGCCAGGTGGAAGTCGGTCGAGTTGAATCGCTTCGTCACGTTCCCCGCCTTGTCGATCCGCAGGAAGAAGAAGGGCACGCCCTGCGCCCCGCTCCTCTGCAGCGTCGTCGCCCGGTGGCAGGCCTGCTCGAAGCTCACGCCGAACCGGGTCGCGAGGTGGTCGAAGTCGTACTTGCAGCTCAGCGCTTCGGCGAAGAAGGCGGCGTATGGCATCAGGACCGCCGCGGCGAAGTAGTTGACGAGTTCGACGCGGCACCGCAACAGTCCGTGGGCATCGGAGATGCCGGACTCTCCCAGCAGAGCGTCCAGCGTCTCCTTCTGTTCGATGAGACCGGCCACGTGGACGAGCTGGAAAACCCGGTTGGGATAGTCGAGCGCCTCTGACAGGAAGACCTCGCGCCGGGTCTCGTCGTAATCACGGAGCGTGTAGGGCAACTCGGCCACGGGCACGAGGCGCACCGTGAGGCCCAGTTTCTCTTTCAGCCTTGCCTTGAGAGCGGGATAGAGTTCGTCGGTCGGGATGTGCCGGCCATCCCAGAACGTTTCGGCGGCCGCCTCCAGCCCGGGGAAATGGTTCCGGTTGCGCCGGAAGAAGTCGTGGACGACCGCTTCTGGCGATGAGGCGAGAAGTGCGCCCGTCTCGCCTGACCCGCCTGCCATCGTGAGCAGCTGGTCGGTGGCGGCGAGGTAGGCGCGGTGAAGCTGAAGGAAGCACGCGGCAAGGTCGGGGCTGTGGATCTGCGCGGCGCGAAGCTGCGCGAGGTCGGGGCGCTGCCCCTCGAACAGAGGATCCTGCACGGTCGCGCGGAGGTCCGCGAGAATCGTGGTGTCGTCATCCTCGGCAATGTCGCGCCAATCGATACCATAGGCCTCGAAGAGCTTGAGCATCACGGCAACGGAGACGCTGCGCTCGTTCTTTTCGAGGAGATTGACATAGGATGTGCTGATCCCGAGGGCCTTGCCCATCTGTGCCTGAGTTTCCCCCCGCTCGAGCCGGAGACGCCTAAGGTGCGGTCCGATATAGGTCTTTTGCATGACGCCTCCCGATCTGTAGAATTTACATTTACACAAAATCGGCATTTTGTGAATCTTCGCATTCACAGCAGGACCCGGTTTTGCTTCGGCGTCGGGCCCGCATGAGGCACCTTGAGTCCACCGCAGTGCCTCGGGAGGAGCCACCGTCATGAAAATCGGCCAGACTCATCTTTTCATCCCCGGCCCGACGAACGTGCCGGAAGCGGTTCGCCAAGCGATGAACGTGCCAATGCAGGACATGCGTGCACCGGATTTCGGCGACCTCACGCTCGACCTGTTCAAGGATCTCAAGCGCGTCTTCCGGACCGAGACGGGCCGGGTCATGATCTTTCCCGGCTCCGGCTCTGCGGCATGGGAAGCGGCGATCACCAACACGCTCAGCCCGGGCGACAAGGTGCTGATGTCCCGCTTCGGGCAATTCTCGACGCTCTGGGTCGAAATGGCCGAACGCCTCGGCCTCGACGTCGAAGTGATCGACGTGCCGTGGGGCGCCGGCTGCCCGGTGAAGGAATATGCCCGCCGCCTCGGGGCGGACAAGGGCGACGAGATCAAGGCGGTCTTCGTCACCCACAACGAAACCGCGACAGGCGTGTCCTCGGACGTCGCCGCCGTCCGGCGCGCGCTCGACGACTGCTTCCATGATGCGCTGCTGTTCGTCGACGGCGTGTCGTCGATCGGCTCGATCGACTTCCGGATGGACGAGTGGGGCATCGACCTTGCGGTGACGGGAAGCCAGAAGGGCCTGATGCTGCCCGCCGGTCTCGGCATTCTGGCGGTCAGCGAGAAGGCGATGGAGGCCGCGACGACCGCCTCGATGCGCCGCGCCTACTTCGAGTTCTCCGACATGGTTCGGATGAACGAGGCCGGCTACTTCCCGTACACGCCGCCGACCCAGCTTCTTCACGGCCTCCGCCGGTCGATCGACCGGATCTTCGAGGAGGGGCTCGACCATGTCATCGCCCGGCATGGCCGCCTTGCGGAAGGCGTTCGCCGCGGAGTCGCGGCCTGGGGGCTTGACCTCGTGGCCGAGCATCCGACGCTCTATTCCGACACCGTCTCGGCGATCCGTACGCCACGCGACGTCGACGCGCGGGAGGTCATCTCGATCGGCTACGAGCGCTACAATGTGTCCTTCGGTTCCGGTCTCGGCCCGCTCGCGGGCAAGGTGTTCCGCATCGGCCATCTGGGGGATCTCAACGAGGGGATGTGCCTGACCGCGCTGTCGCTCGCAGAGCTGTCGCTCGCCGCCGCGGGCGCGAAGATCGACTACGGTGCGGGGGTCTCCGCGGCGCAGCAGTGGTACGCCGACAGTCCCGCCGAGCGCGCGCATCTCAGCATCGCCGCGGAATAGACGACTTCCACCTCGGGAAAGAAACATGAGTCACACGCTTCACCCGCTTCGGCGGCAACGACTTCAACGGTCCGAGCTGGCCGTTCCGGCCTCCAATCCGTCGATGATCGAGAAGGCCGCCGACGGGGAGGCCGACTTCGTCTTCCTCGATCTCGAGGACGCCGTCGCGCCGCCCGAAAAGGAGAAGGCGCGGAAGAACGCCGTCGAGGCGCTCAACGACATCGACTGGGCGGCCAAGGGCAAGACGGTTTCGGTCAGGATCAACGGCCTCGACACCCATTACATGTACCGCGATGTCGTCGACATCATGGAGAAGGCTGGCGACCGGGTGCACACGCTTCTGGTGCCGAAGGTAGGTGTTCAAGCGGACCTCTACATGGTCGAGGCCATGGTCAACCAGATCGAGCAAGGCTGCGGGCTGGAGACGCGCGTCGGGCTCGAGGCGCTGATCGAGACGGCGCTCGGCATGGCGAATGTCGAGGCCATCGCGCAGTTCGGCGGCCGGCTCGAGGCGCTGCATTTCGGGGTGGCCGACTACGCCGCGTCGATGCGGGCGCGCACCGTCAACATCGGCGGCCTGAACCCGGACTATCCGGGCGACCAGTGGCACGCCTCCATCACCCGCATGGTCGTGGCCTGCCGCGCCTACGGGCTGCGCGCCATCGACGGGCCCTTCGGCGACTTCAGCGATCCCGAGGGCTACAGGATGGGTGCCCGCCGCGCCGCCGCGCTGGGCTGCGAAGGCAAATGGGCCATTCACCCCAGCCAGATCGCGCTTGCCAACGAGGTGTTCTCGCCGCCGGAGGCCGAGGTGACGAAAGCCCGTCGCATCATCGAGGAATTGCGCAAGGCCGAAGCCGAAGGCAAGGGCGCTGCCGCTCTCGACGGCAAGATGATCGATGCCGCGTCCGAGCGGATGGCGATGAACGTGATCACAGTGGCCGACGCTATCGCCGCGAAAGGCTGATCCCGGGGAGAGGGAGGAAACCCATGGATATCCACGAATACCAGGCCAAGGAAATCCTCGCGGGCTTCGGGGTTCCGGTGCCGCGCGGTGGGCTCGCCTACAGCCCCGAGCAGGCCGGCTATCGCGCCCGCGAGTTGGGCGGCGATGCCTGGGTCGTGAAGGCGCAGATTCATTCGGGCGGGCGCGGCGAGGCCGGAGGCGTGAAACTCTGCCGGTCCGAGGACGAGGTCCGGCGGTACGCTGCCACGCTCTTCGGGCGCCAGCTCGTGACCAGGCAGACCGACGCGAACGGCAAGGGCGTCTACCGGGTCTGGGTCGAGGGCGCGTCCGACATAGCCCAGGAACTCTACCTCGGTTTCGTGCTCGACCGGAAATCGGAACGCATCATGCTCGTGGCCTCCGCGCACGGCGGTATGGAGATCGAGGACCTGGCGGACGAAGACCCTGCCAGTCTGCGCCGCATGGTCGTGGACCCCGCCGTGGGCCTCGCCGAGTACCAGGCGCGGGAACTGGCCTTCTCGCTTGGCCTCGAGGGCGGTCAGATCGCGCAAATGATCAACATCCTGCGCGCCTGCTATCGCGCCTACCGCGATCTCGACGCGACGATGGTCGAGATCAACCCGCTCGTCATCACGGGAACCGGCGAACTCGTCGCGCTCGACGCGAAGATGAGCTTCGACACGAATGCGCTCTACCGCCGCCCGCAGATCGCAGCGCTCCGCGACCCGAGCCAGGAGGACGCGCGAGAAGCGGTCGCCGCCGACAACGGGCTCGCCTACGTGGGTCTCGACGGTGACATCGGGTGCATCATCAATGGCGCGGGCCTCGCCATGGCGACGATGGACATGATCAAGCTCGCCGGCGGAGAGCCCGCGAACTTCCTCGACATCGGCGGCGGCGCGTCGCCCGAGCGCGTGATGACCGCCTTCCGCACCGTGCTGTCGGACGGGAATGTCAGCGTGATCCTCGTCAACATCTTCGCCGGCATCAACCGCTGCGATTGGGTCGCGAAGGGTGTGGTCGAAGCCTACAGGGCCGAGGGCCTGACGCTCCCCGTCGTCGTCCGTCTTGCCGGCACGAATGTCGAGGACGGCCGCAGGATCATCGAGGCGTCGGGCCTCCCGCTCATCACCGCCGACACGCTTGCCGAGGCCGCCGAGAAGGCCGTCGCGGCACGTCCGAAACTTGCTGCCTGAGGGAGGACTCCATGGCCATTCTCATCGACGAGACGACGAAAGTCATCGTGCAGGGCATGTCCGGCCGCATCGGTCGGTTCCACGCGAAGGAAATGATCGAGGAAGGCACGAACGTGGTCGGCGGGGTGACCCCCGGAAAAGGCGGCGAGACGGTGCACGGTCTCCCGATCTTCGACACGGTGAGGGAAGCGGTCGCGGCCACCGGGGCGGAGGCCAGCCTGCTGTTCGTGCCCCCGCCCTTTGCCGCCGACGCGATGATGGAAGCCGCCGACGCCGGGATCAAAACGGCGGTCTGCGTGACCGACGGCATCCCGGCGCAGGACATGATGCGGGTGAAGCGATTTCTCCGCCGCTATCCTCGAGAGCGCAAGATGCGCCTCGTCGGCCCGAATTGCGCGGGCGTGATCTCGCCCGGCAAGGGTTTCATGGGGATCATGCCGCCGCGGATCTACGCGCCCGGCCGCGTCGGGATCGTTGGGCGTTCCGGCACTTTGGGCTATGAGGCCGCGAGCCAGATGCAGGCGCTGGGTATCGGCGTGTCGACGAGCGTGGGCATCGGCGGCGACCCCATCAATGGCTCGTCCTTCCGCGACATCCTCGAACTGTTCGAGGCCGACCCGGAAACCGACGCCGTGATGATGATCGGCGAAATCGGCGGACCGCAGGAAGCCGACGCCGCCGCTTTTGTTCGCGACAACATGACGAAGCCCGTGGTGGCCTACGTGGCGGGTCTCTCGGCGCCCAAGGGCCGCAAGATGGGCCACGCCGGGGCGATCATTTCGGCCTTCGGAGAGAGCGCGCAGGAAAAGGTGGAGATTCTCTCGGCCGTCGGCATTACGGTGGCGCCCAACCCCTCGGCCATGGGCGCGACCATGGCCGAGGTGCTGGGCAAGAAAGCGGCGGCGTGAGCCGAACGGAGATCTTTCCGCCGAGGATGAGAGATGTGGACGCGAAAGACTGGATCGGCCGGACCGAGCAGCGGACCGGCTGCCTGACGGCGGAGCTCGCCGGAATGCTCTCAGGTGCCCTGGGCCATCCGGGCGCCCCCGATCCATCGGTCGAAGCCGGTGCGCCGATGCCAGCCCTCTGGCACTGGGCGGCCTTCCCGGAATTCGCCCCGCTCGTCGATCTCGCTGCCGACGGACATCCGAAGCTCGGAAGATTTCTGCCGCCGCTGCCCTATTCGCGCCGGATGTGGGCGGGCGGTCGGCTCGAATTCCACGGCGGGTTCCGGATCGGCGAGACGCTGTCCAGGCGGTCGGAGATTCTGGCCGTCGACGAGAAGCAGGGTGCCACGGGCCCCATGGTTTTCGTTCGTGTCGGTCACGTCATCGAGGGAGCCCGCGGCGGACGCATCGAGGAAGAACAGGATATCGTCTATCTCGACATCCCAGACACCTTCCGCCCGCCGAAGAAGATCGCCGTTCCGGACGCGCCGGACTTCGACGAGACTGTGCCGGTGAACGAGGCACGGCTCTTTCGCTACTCGGCCGCCACCTACAACGCCCATCGTATCCACTACGATCTTCCCTACGCACGCGAGGTCGAGAGGTATCCCGCCCTCGTCGTCCATGGGCCGATGCAGGCGACCCTTCTGATGGAGGCGGGGCTGAGGCACTCCGGCGGCAGGCTTGTGCGCTTCCGGTTCCGCGGCGTCCATCCGATGTTCCATGACGAGGACATGCGGCTTCTGGGTGTGCGGCCCGGGACTGGCGCGGTCGAGCTCTCCACCGGCACGCCCTCCGGCCATCAATGCCTTCAGGCCCGGCTGGAGATTTCCTGATGGGCGTCCTCAAGGGCATGCGCGTGGTCGAAGGATCGGCCTTCGTGGCGATCCCGCTCGCCGGGATGACGCTTGCCCAGATGGGCGCCGACGTGATCCGCTTCGACAGGCTCGAGGGCGGGCTCGACGCAACCCGATGGCCGGTGACGAAAGACGGCCGCAGCCTGTTCTGGGCCGGTCTCAACAAGGGCAAGCGGTCGATCGCCATCGATATGAAGAATCCCCGGGCGCGGGAAATCATCACCGAGATCATCTGCGCGCCCGGCGAAGACGCCGGCCTGTTCCTGACCAACCTTCGGGTCCGCGGCTGGATGGATTACGAGACGCTTTCGGCGCATCGCGAGGATCTCGTCATGGTCACGCTGCTGGGTGACCGGCGCGGGCGTCCCGCGGTGGACTACACCGTCAATCCCTCGATAGGTTTCCCCGATGCCACGGGTCCCGAAGGCAGCATCGAACCGGTCGCGCATGTTCTTCCGGCATGGGACTGCATCGCGGGGAACATGGCGGTGTCTGGGCTTCTCGCCGCCGAACGGCACCGGCTCAGGACCGGCGAGGGCCAGTCGGTCGAACTCACGCTGAAGGACGTGGCCGCGGCGATGCTGGGCAATCTCGGGATCATCGGCGAGGTCGCGGTGAACGGCGTCGACAGGCCCAAGGGCGGCAATGCGCTCTACGGGGCCTACGGACAGGATTTCGTCTGCGCGGATGGGGAGCGGATCATGGTCATCGGCCTCACCGACCGGCAGTGGCGGGGTCTCGTGCAGGTGACGGGGACCGGAGAGGAGATGGCCGCGCTCGAGACCGAGGTGGGAACGGACCTCTCCGCCGAAGGCGCGCGATGGGCGCATCGGGCGCGGATCACGGCCATACTGGCCCCCTGGTTCACCGCACGCCGGGTCGGGGACTTCGCCGACGCCTTCGACAAGGCCGGCGTGACATGGTCGAGGTTCAGAAGCTTCGCCCGCGCGGTGTCCGAAGATCCCGACATCTCCACGGACAACCCGATGTTCGCCGAGATCGACCAGCCGGGCATCGGCCGGTTCCTCGTTCCGGGATCGCCGCTTGCCTTCTCTTCGGGCGACCGGGACGACCCGCGGCCCGCGCCCGCTCTCGGGGAGCATACAGAAGAGATCCTGGCGGAGGTGGCCGGTCTTCCCGATACCGAGATCGCGAGCCTCTTCGACGCGGGCATCGTCAAGGGATCCTGATCGGCGCTGGTTCGGGCGCCGCCGTGATCGGTGAATTGATGCGCCGGTGCCACAACATGCAGCGCCAAGGATTTTTTTTGCTGGCCAATATGGTGTGGATCAGTCACGATTTCGTCGACTTGAGTGCGCAGTGCGTCACTCGGTCTGTTTGCCGCGGCTCGACCCGCTGTTGAACAAAAAAACAAAAGACGGGCTTTCGCCAGAGGGGCATCGTGAGCAGACATCGTACCGGACTTCGCTTCGCGAAGTGCTTTTCGTCGGTCTCCGAGACCTTCCTTGCTCTGGTTTTCCTCGCGTTCCTGACACCGGCCGGAATGGCCCAGGCGCAGGACGTCGATTGGGTCCTCAATCTTGACGACACCGGCTCCGACCCGGTAACCGCCGGCGGCACGATCGCCTATTCCGCGACCGTCACGAATGCCGGGTTCGACCCGGCTCCGGCGACGACGCTCTCGATCACCGTGCCCGCGAACACCACCCTGACCGGCGCCTCCGGGACGATCGGCGGATGCACGCCCCTGCCGCAGGGTGCCGGGGCGACCGTGACCTGCAGCGTTCCGCCTCTCGCGTCGTCGGCCTCGGCGAGTGTCGTTCTGGATGTACTCACGACGGTTTCGGGAACCGAGACGCTGACGGCAAGCGTGCCGACCGCGGGTGACAGCGATCCGGCCAACAACCTCCGTTCGGAGAACACGACGGTGACCGCGGGATCCGATGTCGAACTGACCGTATCCGGTCCGGCGACGGCCGCGGCGGGGTCTTTCGCGACCTATACCTTCACGGCCGAAAACCTTGGCCCGAACATCCTGACATCGGCTGATTTCCAGTTTCCGGTCCCGACCGGGCTTACCGGCATAACGCCACCGTCCGGCTGCAGTCTTGGCGGCGGCACGTATACCTGCTCCATCGCCGGGCCCGTCGCTCCGGGCGCGACGGTCGATTTCGACTTTAGCGGGCAGATCTCGGCCGCGGCCGGATCGACGGTGACGCCCGTGGGGAGCGTTGTCGGCGGATCGCCAGCGGACCCTGTCACGACGAACAACACCGCGAGCACCAACACATCGGTCACCGGCGGCAGCGATGTCAGGATCGCCAAGACCCGAAGCCCCTCGGGGAGCCTCCTCGTCGGAGATGTCGTGACGTTCACGCTCTCGGCGGCCTATACCGGCGACAGCCCCTCCGGCCTGACGATCACCGACACGATCCCGACGAACTATTCCATCGTGACCGTCACGCCCACTTCGGGATGGTCCTGTACGGTGGTCGGACAGGACGTGACCTGCACGCGCCTCTCGGGAGCGGGAGCCGGCGCCGACGTATCGCTCGGGACCATCGAGGTGGAGACATCCGTCATCGCCTCCGGCACGCCCGTGAACACCGCCAGTATCGCGGTCGCAGGACCGGCGGACCCCAACCCTGCCAACAACAGCGACACAGACGGCGGCGCAACCATTTCGGACCCGGTGGTGGACCTTCGGGCGAACAAGTCGGGCCCGAACCCGCCGCTCGTCGTCTCGGGCAACACCTACGACTTCAGGATCAGCGCGACGAATGTCGGTAACGCCGATTTCTTCGGCACGCTTGTCATGACGGATGCGCTGCCGGCCGGCCTGACTGTCGATGCCTACTCCCTTAACGGCTGGTCCTGTCTGCCTGCCGCGCCGGTCGCCGGTCCTGCGACGATCACCTGCGAGCGCGTCTACACCTCCGCAGCTCCCCTCGCGGCCGGTGCGGGGACACCGCCCGTCCGGCTGCGGACCACGGCCACGGGCACGGGCACGATCGCCAACAGCATGACCGTGAGCTCTCCCGACGGCAACATCGCCGACGGCAATCCGGGGAACGATACGACGACCTATTCGGTCGAGGGAAGTTTCGGCACCGATGCGGCCGACATATCGGTGAACAAGAGCGCGGGCCTCGCATCGGTGGCCGCCGGCGACGTCCAGACCTTCGAAATAGAGGTCGTGAACGCCGGTCCGCAGCCGTCGACGGGCATCACGCTCACCGACGACCTGACGAGCCTCATCAACAACAGCGTTGGGGCGACGGGCGCGGGCCTCGTCTCGGTCAGCCAGTCCGCGGGGGCCGCCTCGGGCCTCTCCTGCGCCACGGCGAGCACAGGCGGACGGAGCCGGCGCCTCACCTGCACGATCGCGTCCCTTCCGGTCTGCACGGCAGGCGCCGACTGTCCGGTGGTCACGGTCGAGATTCGCCCGGGCGGCAACGCCGGGACCCGCACGAACTCGGCCGATGCGATCTCCAACGACGTGGCCGATCCCAACCTCGGCAACAACAGCGCGAGCGCCGGCTTTGACGTCGAGCCGCGAGCGGACCTCACGGTCACCAAGGTCGACTCTCCCGACCCCGCGGTCGCCGGGCAGAACCTCACATACGTTCTCACGCTGCGGAACGTCGCCAACGGGCTCAGCTCGGCCGCCAACGTGACGGTGACGGACACGCTTCCCGATGACGTGACCTTCGTCTCGGCCTCGCCCTCGTCGGGGGGCTGCTCGACCGCGCCCGCGGCGGGCAGCACGACGGCTCCAGGCAATAACACGCTGACCTGCAACCTCGGCACGATCAACAACGGCGCCCAGCGCACCGTCACGGTCGTCGTGCGGCCGAACTTCGTGACCCGCGGGACCACGCTGTCGAACACCGCAACCGTCACGACGTCCACGATCGAGACGGATCCCGGCAACAATACCGGCGTCGCGACCACCACGGTCGAGAACCCGGTGCTCGACCTCCTGATCAACAAGGACGACGCGTCGGATCCGATCACCGTCGGTGACAACGAGGTCTACACGATACGGATCGACAACCTCGGCCCATCGGCAGCCGAGAACCTCGTCGTCACGGACAACCTGCCGGCAGCCGGTCTCAGCTACCAGTCGAACACGCTGCCGAGCGGTGCGGGCGGCGCCTGTCCCACGGTGCCGGCGGTGAGTTCTCTGGGCGGTACGCTCGTCTGTACGCTGCCGCGCCTCGAGGCCGGATCGAGCACCACGTTCACCGTCACCGTGCGCGGCGAGGCCAAGGGCAACTTCATCAATGACGTGTCCGTCAGTTCGGACGAAGTCGACGCCGGCTTCGACACCGATGCATTGAACAACTCCGCCGACGAGCAGACCACCGTGCGAACCCGCGCCGACGTCGAGGTTGCGAGCAAGGTTGCCTCGCCCGATCCCGTGAATGTCCGCGACGATTTCGACTTCGTCATCACGGTGCGGAACAATGCCGGGCCGGGCCGGGCGGAAGCCGACGACGTCTCGGTCACAGACGCGCTGCCGGCCGGAATGGAACTGACGGGCACGCCGTCCGTGGTCGTGACGACGGGCTCCGCCACCGCGTCGAGCTGCACCGGAAGCGCGGGGGCGGCCTCCTTCTCGTGCGACCTCGGAACGTTTTCGACCGGCGGCGTCGCCGAGATCACCGTCCCCGTGCAGATCGTATCGGTCACGTCCCTGCCGCAGGTCTTCACGAACACCGCGAGCATCTCGACGTCCTCGCTGGACGAAGTCCCCGCGAACAACGCGAACTCCGGGACGGTCTCGGTGAACTCCTCGTCGATCGCGGGGCGGGTGTTCCGGGACTTCGCCGACGATGGCGCAGTCACGCCCGGCGATACCGGGGTCGGCGGTATCACCATGACGCTGGCCGGTACGTCCTTCGACGGCGCCGCGGTGTCGCGGACGGTCACGACCAACCCGGACGGCACCTACTCCTTCGACTTCCTGCCGCAGGGCACCTACACCGTAACACGCGGCACACCCGGCGAAGCCTATGTCACCGACGGCGCCGCGAGCGCGGGGTCGGAGGGCGGAACGGTTTCCTCCACGACGGACATTTCGAACGTCGCGCTTCCCAGCAACACCACGGCGACGGACTATCTCTTTCCGCTGATCCCGCAGGCACGGATCGGGATCGCGAAGGACGTGCTTTCCGGACCGACGGTCCAGCCCGACGGGTCATTCATTGTGAGCTTCCGCCACGAGGTCGAGAACTTCAGCCTCGAGGCGCTCGCGGACATCGTCGTCACCGATGTCCTGCAAGGTGGCGCGCCTCTTTTCGGAACTCTCGTCACCCCGGCTGCCCCCGGCTCCGATCCGCTGGCCGCGGGACGCTATGCGATCACCTCGTCGCCCGCCGGATCGTGCGGCAACCTGAATGCCGGGTTCGACGGCGCCGGAATCCCCGCGCTGGCGAGCGGCTTCACTCTCGCGGCCGGCGCCACCTGCACGATAGATTTCGCGATCCGCGTCCAGCCGACAGTTCCGCTGCCGCCGGTTTTCGGATCGGGCGGGCGCTACGAGAACCAGGCGACCGTGACCGGAGAGGGCGACCTCTCCGGCCAGACCTCGGCCACGAACCCGCAGCTTTTGGACCTTTCGGACGATGACGCAAACCCCGACGCGGACGGCGACGGGCAGGGTAACGAGACGGGCGAGAACGACCCGACGCCGGTCGCCCCCGCCTATTCCCCGGACATCGCGCTGATCAAGACGTCCGATACAAGCGCTCTCTCGGGCCCGCCGGTCGCGGGGGAGACCGTCACCTACAACTTCGCGATCACCAACACCGGCAACCTGACCCTGACGAACGTCACGCTGACGGACACCCTGCCGGGCATCTCGATCTCCGGCGGACCGATCGCGAGCCTCGCCCCGGGGATCACCGACACGACGACCTACTCCGCGACCTACACGCTGTCGCAGGCCGATGTCGACGCGGGCTCCGTGACCAACCAGGCGCAGACCACCGGCACAGATCCGTTCGGGGATCCGGTCTCGGACCTCTCCGGTACCACGAACGGTGACGACATCGCTCTCGTGACGCCGCTGGTCGACGCGCCCGCCATCGCGCTCGTGAAGTCCGCCACGCCGGCGTTCTCCTCGCCGCCGGCCGTGGGCGATCCGATCACCTACAGCTTCACGGTGACGAATACCGGGAACGTGACGCTGACGAACGTCACCATCACCGATCCGCTTCCCGGCATCGTGCTCTCGGGAGGGCCGATCGCAAGTCTGGCCCCGGGCGCGAGCGATGCGACGACTTTCGCGGCGACCTACGATCTGGTCCAGTCCGACATCGATGCGGGCGAAGTGGTGAATCAGGCCACCGCGACCGGGACTCCTCCCTCGGGTCCGGACGTCACCGACCTCTCGGGCGCCGACGCCGCCGCCGACGCGCCCACCGTCGTGCCGGTCACGCAGGTGTCTGGAATAGACCTCGTCAAGGCGGTGGATGCGAGCGACTTCTTCGACGGACCCGATCCCGGTGATGAACTGCGCTACACCTTCACGGTCACCAACACCGGCACGGTCACGCTCGACGACGTGACGGTGACCGATCCTCTGCCCGGGCTGGTGCTGTCCGGCGTCCCGATCCCGGCTCTGGCGCCCGGCGCGAGCGACACGACGACCTTCACCGCGATCTACACGCCGACGCCGGCGGACATCACCGCGGGCAGCGTCACGAACATCGCGACGGCGACCGGCGATTACGGCCCCGGCGGCGCGCTCACCGTCACGGACGACGATACGGTCGTGGCGGACGTTCTCGGCATCCAGGCGGTGCCGGAGGTTTTCCCGCCCTTCGCGACGGACGGGGGGACGACGACCTCGATGCTGGCATCCGATATCTCCGGCGGGGGCGGCGCGACGCTCTACACCGGCGGTGCCGCCGCCGCGACGGACGTGACGATCACGGTCATCTCCACGTCCGATCCGGCGGTCGCGCTCGACCCGACCACCGGTCTCATCACGCTGGGGCCGGGCAATCCCGCGGGCGACTACACGGTCACCTACGAGATCTGCAGCGCGCTCGTTCCGACGGTCTGCGACCAGACGACAGAAACCGTGAACCAGCTTCCACTGCCCGGTATCGAGGCGACGAAGATCCAGTCGGTGACCGACAATGGCGACGGGATCGACGGTGTCGGGGACACGCTCACCTATACGATCACCGCCGTGAACACGGGCAACACGCCGCTCGAAGACGTGGTGCTGACCGACACGCTGACCACGCTCGACGGCAATCCGCTCAGCCTCGACAGCGGGCCGATCTTCGTCTCTTCCAGCTTCGGGGCGCCGGAGGGCGAGCTCGCAATGGGCGAGACGGCGACCTACACCGCCACCTTCGTGATCAACGACCTTGCAGCCATTGACGGCGGCACCTCGAACTCCGTGACGGCAGACGCCCTGCCGGTCTTCGGGCCGGGGGTTGCCGGAACGCCGGAGGCGATCAGCGACGTCTCCGACGACGGCAACGATACCGACGGCAACACGAGCGACGACCCGACCGTGTTCGAGATCCTGCCGACGCTGGCAGCCGGCACCCTGATCGTCGAGAAGACGACCCCGCGCGGCGTCGTGGAACGCGGCAGCGTCGTCCCCTACACGATCACCGTCGGCAACGAGAACCCGGTCCCCGCAGGCCCGCTCGACATCGTCGACGCGCTGCCCGAGGGATTTTTCTACGTCGACGGATCGGCAACCCTCGACGGCGCGCCGTTCCCCGTGACCGTCTCCGGCCGCATCCTGTTCTGGGAGGACGTGCTTGTCCCGCCGAACGGAGAGGTGACCGTCGAACTCTCGGCCCGCGTGACGCAGGGCGCCTTGGCCGGTGAGCACGTGAACCGTGCGACCCCGCGGGATCCCGCGACCGGATCCGCGCTCGCACCCGTCGCGACGGCGACGGTGCGGATCCTGCCCGAAGCGGTCTTCGACTGCGGCGACGTGGTCGGCAAGGTCTTCGACGACAGGAACGGCGACGGCTATCAGAACGACCCGGGCCCGCCGCCCATCGTGGACGACGACGCCTTCTTCGGCGGGAAGCTCGGTGAAGCCGCTCCCGCCGTGCTGCCCGGGGATTTCGGCGAACCCGGTATCCCGAGCGTTCGCCTGGCGGGTGTCGACGGCACGATCATCACGACCGACCGGTTCGGCCGCTTCCACGTGCCCTGCGCGATGCTTCCCGAGGATCGCGGCTCGAACTTCATCCTGAAGGTCGACACGCGCTCGCTCCCGTCGGGCTACCGCATGACGACCGAGAACCCGAGAGTCGTGCGCCTGACCCCCGGTAAGATGACCGAGATGAACTTCGGCGCGACGCTGCTGAATGTGGTGCGCATCGATCTGAATGAGCGTGCCTTCGTGGTGGGCGCCAGTGGCCGCGCGGCGCTGTCGCCGCCGCTCGCGGCCGGCATCGCCGAGCTTCTTCCCCGGATCGCCGACGAACCTGTGACCCTGCGTCTCGCCTACCACCTGCCGAACGACGCCGGTCCCGACGACGTCCGGCGGGCAAGACGGCTGATGGCGCTGGTCGAAGAGCACATCCGTCGCGACTGGCGGGACATCGGACAAGTGAAGCTGACCGTCGAGCGGACGGTCGTGCGGACGGGCGAGTGAGGGGATGTTGACGATGAAGACCTCGTTCGGCTCCACCCGAAGGGCGTTTCTCGCCACGACCGCTCTGGTGCTTGGCCTCGGAGCGCAGCCGATTTCGGCACAGACCCGCTGCAGCGAGGCGATGGTGCCTAGGCCGGAGGGCTGCGAGCGGGCGAATTCGGATGTCGTGGTGCGGATGCCCGCCGGCGAAAACGCCGAGTTGATCGATACGCGCCCCGGCGGCGACTTCTCCTCCACAGGGTTTTCCATTTCGATAGACGGCGAAAGCGTGGCGGGCGCGCCCGCGCCCGTCGATCCGCGGCGGCAGGCCGATATCTCGGCGGATGCCGCGAATGTCGACATTCGGTACGATGGTCTCGACCGGGGGCGCTTCCTCAACGTCAGCACCGCCGATCTGCGTGCGGCCTACCGGACGGGCGACATCGTGACGTTCCGGTCATCGGCGAACTACCCCGCGTTCATCGACCGCGCAGAGATCCGGATAATCGATCCGGAGACGCGCGGGAGACCTGTCGTCGCGGTCATCCCCGCCGCTCCGAACGGAGAGGTCTCTTGGCGCATGCCGGAAGACGGGCCTTCCGAACTCGCCTACGTCCTCCGCGTCTACGACAGCCGGGGTCGTTTCGACGAGACCGAGCCGCTCGACCTCTGGCGGACCACCCGCGCCTTCGCGACCCACCGTACGTCCGGCGACGTGGTCGCTGCGGGCGAGGGAGAAGACCGGACCCGCATCCGGAGCATCCCTGTCCGAGGCGGGCTCGTCACCGCGTCGGGCTCTGGCGCGATGCCAGGCGGGACGGTGACCGTCATGAGCGAGAGCGTGCCGGTCGACGCGTCAGGCAGCTTCGTGACGAGCCGGATACTCCCTGCGGGCGATCACATCGTCACAGTCGACATGAACGGCCGTCGGATTGTCCGCGACGTGACCATTCCGGCATCGGAGTGGTTCTACGTCGGCATCGCCGATCTGACCTTCGGCAAGCGGCTTCAGGACGATCTTGCCAGGGCCGATCCCGATTACGACGAAGTCTATGCTGACGGCCGCCTGGCGTTCTACGCCAAAGGCAAGAACCAGCGCGGCTACACGATCACCGGGTCGGTCGACACGGGCGAAGGTGAGTTGAAGGACGTCTTCCGCCGGCTCGACGACAAGGATCCGCGCAAGGTCATCCAGCGCCTCGACCCCGAAGACGGCTACCCGACATTCGGTGACGATTCCTCCGCGTTCGACGACGCGCCCACTTCGGGACGGGTCTATCTGCGCGTGGAGCATGGCGCGTCGCGCTTCACCTGGGGAGACTTCAAGGCTCGGCTCGGCACGACCGAATTCCTCGAGACGAACCGCGCGCTCTACGGCGCCGAACTCCGCTATGTGACGCCATCCGCAACCGGGCGGGGCGATCCTCGCGCCCGCGTCACCCTCTACGCCGCGCAACCGGACACACTTCCGCAGCGCGATGTCCTTCGCGGGACCGGCGGGTCGGTCTACTTCCTGACGCGGCAGGATATCAACGGCGCCTCCGAGACGATCGCCGTTCGGGTCGTCGACCCCGATACCGGGCGCGTCGTCGAATCGCGCATCCTGACGCCGGGCGTCGACTACGAAATCGACTACATCCAGGGAGTCCTGATCCTCGCCGCGCCGCTCTCCTCGTCAGGCTCCGCCCAAGGGCTCATCAGCGCGGGCGCGATTGGCGACTATGACATCAACCTCGTCGCAGAGTACGAATACACTCCGACCACGGGCGACCTCGACGGCGCATCGCTCGGGGGGCGCGCCGAGATCTGGGCGACCGAGCAGATCCGGCTCGGTGTGACGGCGACAAGCGAGTCGACCGGGCTGGCCGATCAGGAGGCGCTCGGCGCCGACATCCGCTGGCAGATCGGCGAGGTGAGCTTCATCGAGGCGGAGGTCGCGCAGACAGAGGGCCCGGGGTTCGGACGATCGATCTCGACCGACGGCGGTCTCACCATCACGCCCGACGGCGTTGTCGGGGCGGGCCGCGCGATGGCGTACCGCTTCGACGGCCGCCTCGATCTCGCGGAACTCGGGCTCGCGGTGCCGGGCGCGGTCGGTCTCTATTACGAGCGCAAGGACGCCGGATTCTCGACGCTGACGCAGGATATAACAGAAGATCAGACGCTCTACGGCATCACGGCCGATGCGAGCCTCAGCCCGCGCCTGAGGTTCGGTATTGATGCCGAGCGCTTCGAGAAGGATGGCGGACGCGAGAAGACCGAGGGCGAGGTCCGGCTCTCCTACGACCTGAACGACAGGCTCACTCTCAGCGGTGCGCTGGGCTACACCGACAAGACAATACCCGGAGATCCGGACGAAACCGGCGAACGGGTCGATGCCGCGCTGCGCCTCGACATCCGACCGCGCGAGGATCTGTCCTACTACGTCTTCGGTCAGGCAACGCTCGAGGAGTCCGGTGGCCTCGGGCCGAACAACCGGATCGGCGCGGGCTTCGACGCCCGCCTCGGCGAGAAGGTCGGGGTCACCGGCGAAATCTCGGACGGTGACTCGGGCCTTGGCGCACGGGCGCGGCTGAGCTACTCACCGACCGCAGACAACGAGGTCTATCTCGGCTACACACTCGATCCGACGCGGACGGGGGCGGGCTACGATCTGGTGGGCAGCGATGACGGCACGATCGTCCTTGGCGGGCGCTACCGCTACTCGGACACGCTCTCCACCTTTGCCGAGAACACCTGGGATCTCTACGGGTCGCGCCGCACGCTCACTCAGGGGTACGGGGTGACATACACGCCCGATGCACGCTGGACGTTTTCGGGCGGCGTCGAGGTGGGAGACGTGCGCGACGACATCAACGGCGATTTCGAGCGGGACGCGTATTCGCTCGGCGTGGCCTACGCCGACGGGGACGCCCTCGCGAGCCGCGTGCGGGTCGAATACCGGTCCGACAACGGCGCGGGTCTTGCGCAGGACCGCGAGACGTGGGCCCTGACCGCGGGCTACGAGTACAGGGTCGGCGATGACGGCCGACTGATCGCGAATGTCGATGCGCTCTATTCCGACAGCGCCGAGTCGAGTTTCCGCGACGGCGAGTACCTCGAGGCGAGCGTGGGCTATGCCTACCGGCCGGTCATGAACGAGCGGCTCAATCTCCTCGCGCGCTACACCTATCTTCGCGACTTGCCGGGCGAGGATCAGGTGACAGCCGACGGGTCCGCCGACGGGCCGCTGCAGATCAGCCATGTCTTCTCGATCGACGGCGACTACGACCTGACGCCGAAACTGAGCCTGGGAGCAAAATACGGCTTCCGGACATCCGAGGTCGCTGCGCGCGGAACCGATGAATTCGCGGCGTCCACGGCGCATCTCGGGATAGTCCGCGTCGACTGGCACGTCGTCCACAAGTGGGACGTGATGGGCGAGGTTCGCGGTCTTTACGGCGGCGGGGACGACGTGACCGAGACAGGCGCGCTCCTTGGTGTCTACCGCCATGTGGGCAACAACGCGAAGCTCGGACTCGGGTATGAGTGGGGGCGGGTGTCGGACAACCTGACCGATCTCGACTACGACTCGCGGGGCGTGTTCCTCAACATCATCGCGAAGTTCTGAGGCCGCAACCAAGCAGGGTGAGACCTGCGGACGGTTGCGCCTTTCACCCTGTGGCAAGCCGCGCGAACCTCGGCTAAGGATTCGGCGATGGACCGCGCGGAGATCGTTCACGAGAATTTCCTCAGACGGGTCGCCACCGGCGACCTGCCCGAGGGCGCCCGCGCCGATGGACCCCTCGCGCCTGAGGACGCGGTCACGCTCTTCCGTGCCCAGTGTCTCTCCCGGGCGCTCGATCGGCAAAGCCGGGTGATGCAGAAGGCGGGGCAGGGGTTCTACACCATCGGCTCGTCGGGCCACGAGGGCATGGCGGCGGTCGCCTGGGCACTCCGCCCCGACGACATGGCCTTCCTCCACTACCGCGACGCGGCGTTCCAGATCGCGCGGAGCCTTCAGGTGCCTGACCAGAACATGGCCCGGGACATGCTCCTGTCCTTCGCGTCGTCGTCGGAGGACCCGATCTCGGGCGGACGTCACAAGGTACTCGGCTCCAAGGCGCTGATGATTCCGCCGCAGACATCGACCATCGCGAGCCATCTGCCGAAGGCCCTAGGCGCGGCATACTCCATCGGGCTCGCGCGACGCCGCCCGCCCGAGCATCGGGTTCTCGCCGACGACTCGCTCGTGATGTGCTCCTTCGGCGACGCCTCGGCCAATCACTCGACCGCGCAGGGCGCGTTCAACACCGCAGGATGGACGGCGTATCAGGGTGTGCCGCTGCCCGTTCTCTTCGTCTGCGAGGACAACGGCATCGGAATTTCGGTGAAGACGCCCAAAGGCTGGATCGAAGCGAATTTCGCGCGCCGTCCTGGGCTCAGGTATTTCGCCTGTGACGGCCTCGACCTCCACGACACGTTTCGCGTCGCCTCCGAAGCGGCGGACTACGTCCGTGCGCGGCGCCGGCCCGCGTTCCTGCATCTCCATGCCGTCCGTCTTTATGGTCATGCGGGCGCGGACGTGCCGACCACCTACCTGAGCAAGGAGGACGTCGAAGCGGACGAGGCCGACGATCCGCTGCTCCATTCGGTCCGTCTGCTGCGAGATGCCGGCTCCGTCTCTCCGGACGGGGCGCTCTCGATCTATCGGGAAACCTGCGAGGAGGTGGAACGACTGTCCGAGGATGCCGTGAAGCGGCCTCGCCTGTCATCGGCGGCCGAAGTGATGGCGAGTCTCGTTCCCCCTGTCCGCGCCTGTCGCCCGACGAACGGCCCATCGGCGGAGGCACGACGCGCCGCCTTCGGCTCCGACCTCAAGGCGTCCGGCGAGCCTCAGATCATGTCGCGCCTCATCAACTGGGCGCTGACAGACCTGATGCTGGAGCACGGCGAGATCATCCTGATGGGCGAGGACGTGGGCCGCAAGGGCGGCGTCTACGGCGTGACGCAGAAGCTTGTCCATCGCTTCGGCCCCGACCGCGTGATCGATACGATTCTCGACGAGCAGTCGATTCTGGGGCTCGGCCTCGGCATGGCGCACAACGGCTTCATCCCGATCCCGGAAATCCAGTTTCTCGCCTACCTCCACAATGCCGAGGACCAGTTGCGCGGCGAGGCCGCGACGCTGCCGTTCTTCTCGAATGGGCAGTTTACGAACCCCATGGTCGTGCGCATCGCGGGGCTCGGCTACCAGCGTGGTTTCGGCGGTCATTTCCACAACGACAATTCGGTCGCCGTGCTGCGGGACATCCCCGGTCTCATCGTGGCCTGCCCGTCGACCGGCGCGGATGCCGCCGGGATGCTCCGGGAATGCGTCCGGCTGGCACGAGAGGAGCAGCGCGTCTCGGTCTTCCTCGAGCCTATCGCGCTCTACCCGATGCGAGACCTCCACGCTGAAGGCGACGGTGGCTGGCTGACACGCTATCCCGACGGGACCGAGCGCGCGGCGTTCGGCGAAGTCGCCGTCCACGGCGAAGGCCGCGACCTCGCCATCGTGACCTTCGGCAACGGCCACTACCTGTCCCGAAAGGCGCAGAGGAGTCTCGAGCGCGAAGGCCATGGCATTCGGGTGATCGACCTGCGCTGGCTGTCGCCGCTGCCGGAAGGCACGCTTCTGGAGGCGCTCGCCGGCTGCGAACGGGCGCTGATCGTCGACGAGACGCGGCGGTCCGGAGGTGTGGCGGAGGCCCTGATGGCGCTGCTGGCCGAGCGGACCGGGATTCCGCGCGTCCGGCTGACGGCGGAGGATAGCTTCATTGCGACCGGTCCGTCCTATGCCGCGACGATGCCCTCGGTCGACTCGATCCTCGCGGCGGCCAGGGCGCTTCTTGCATGAGACCGCGCGGTCCCGCCTCAGCCCGACGTGGCGAGCGCGTTCGTGTCTGACCCCGGCAACCTCTGGGAACGGACCTGCGTCGAGGAGGTGCCCGCGCGACGTCTCGACGGTGATCTGACGGTCGATCTCGTCGTTGTCGGAGGCGGGTACACCGGCTGTTCGGCGGCATTGCGCGCCGCCGAGGCGGGAGCCGACGTGTGCCTGCTCGAAGCGTGGGAGATCGGCCACGGCGGATCCGGTCGGAACGTCGGGCTCGTGAACGCGGGGCTCTGGCTGCCACCCGACAAGATCGTCGCGGCGCTGGGCGAGGCGGAGGGTGAACGGCTCCTGTCGCATCTCGGCGACGCCCCGCGGCGCGTCTTCGACCTGATCGAGCGTCATGGCATCGATTGCGAGGCAACGCGGACCGGAACCCTGCACTGCGCCCATTCCGTGGCGGGTCTTGCGAGCCTGGAAGACCGGTATCGCCAGCAGAACCAACTCGGCGCGCCCGTGCGACTGCTCGACGCCGACGATGCGGCGGCGCGCACCGGGTCCCCGCGCTTCCACGGGGCTCTCTTCGATCCGCGGGCGGGAACAATCCAGCCTCTGGCCTACGTGCGCGGGCTCGCACGGGCGGCCGCCCGTTCCGGCGCGCGGATCGTCACGGCGTGTCCTGTGCGCCGCTTCACGTCATCGAAGGGCGCCTGGAAGGTCGAGACCTCGTCCGGAGCGGTGACGGCGCGGGCGCTCCTTCTTGCCACGAACGCCTATCACACAGGCGGCGAAAGCCCCGGCGAATACGTTCCGGTTCACTACTTCCAGATCGCCACGGCTCCGCTTGCAGAGAAGGATCTTCGAACGATCCTGCCGGGCGGGGAAGGCTGCTGGGACACGGCGCTTGTCATGTCGTCGTTCCGGCTCGACCTTGAGGGTCGCCTGATCGTCGGAGGGATCGGCAATCTGGAGGCTCCCGGCGGTCGCGTCCACGAAGCCTGGGCGCGGCGCAAGATAACCCATCTCTTCCCCGACCTCGTCGCGCCGCCGATCGAACACGCCTGGTGCGGCCGGATCGCGATGACGAGCGATCACGTCCCGAAAATCCGCGAGATCGGGCCGAATGGCTATGCCTGCTTTGGGTACTCCGGTCGCGGCATCGCTCCGGGGACCACCTTCGGCGCGGCTGCCGCCGAGGCCTTGCTGCACGCTACGCCGGAGACGCTGCCCCTCTGTCCCATTCGCCATCACAAAGAGGCGTTCACGGGTGTCAGGGCCTCCTATTACGAGCTCGGGGCTCTCGCGGCACATGCGTTGAACGCGCGGTTCTGACTGGCGCCAGAGCGCGGAAGACCGCGCGGCAATCACACCCAGACCTAACTTCGGAAGGCCCCCTCCGCCGCGTCCGCCCTGCAAATGCTGCATGGCGGCAATTCGACAACTGAGATTGTGCACGTGCAGAAAGCGTCTAGCTCTGACGGGACACCGAACTGATGGAGAATGGCGATGGCCTTTCTAGCAGATGTATTCGCACCCCTCGAGCCGACGCGCTTTGCCACGCTGGCGCGGAGCTTCAAGGACTACCGCCGGCGCGCTGCGGTGCGGCGCCGGATTTTCAACGAGCTTTCGGCCCTCAGCGATCGGGAACTCTGCGATCTGAACATTTCGCGGTTCGACTGCCGCCAGATCGCGGACGAGGCTGCGCGCCGCGCGTGAGCCAACGCGGCGGGCGGGTGCCGGTCAGGCGACCGCCTCACCCCGCCGGGTGATGACGTAATCCTCGGGCGCGGTTTCGCTGATGCCCGAGATCCTTTCGCACCACGTCTTCAGAATCATCATGGTCGTCAACGAGGCGACCTCGGGATGCCGCGCGAGCCGGTCGCGCAGATCCTCGATGATCGACTGGTCAGCGGCCTCGACGAGGATCCGCATGTCCGTCGATCCGGACGTCGACCAGCAGGAGACGAGTTCGCTCCAGTTCGCGATGGATGCGTAGACCTTCCCGCAGACGTTCCGCCTCAGTCGCACGTCGAACATCGCGCGCACGCCCGACGGACGCGTGTCGTCCACCGTCTCGATCTCGATCGTGAACCGGCGGATGACCTTCTCGCGCACCAGCTTGTCGACATGATGCCGCACCGTGGGGCGAGACAGGCCGACGATGGCTGCCATCTCGGTCAGCGACCGGCGCCCGTTCTCGCGCAGAAGCTGCAGGATCATCTTGTCGGTGGGGCTGAGCCTCAATGGATTCTCCCGCTGGGTTTGGACAACTTAAAGGTGTTTTTCGACGAAATGAAGAAAAACTTGCACTTCGAAAGCTGCATGAAGTCGCCAAACGTTCAAGTCTTTCCGAAACGGAAGATTGGGGGGACATGCTATGACAGCATACCTGACAGGAGACGACGTCCGCGAGACCTTTCCAAATGCCAGCTGGCAAAGAATCGTCTTCGCGGAATTCGAAGCGACCCTAACGAGCAAGTCACGACCCTTCCCGTGCATCTTCGGTGTCACCGGGCTCAAGTCGAACATGCTCCGCTACGCGTTCGTCGATCCCCTCGACCCGGAATCGCTTGCCCCGGTCCTGCGGGAATACGTGGCCAACGCGCGCGGGATCGGAAAGATGACCTCGCTCGTCGTGTTCGGCCGCCCGGGCCCGGTCCAGAGCATCGACGCTTACCGTGACCGGTTCTGGAACCTCCTCGATGGTCTCGCTCGTCTCGATCCGTCCCCGCGCCCCGAGACTGTCCCCGAGCATCTCGACACCGATCGCTGGGAGTTCTGCTTTGGCGGCGAGCCGATCTTCGTCGTCTGCAACTCCCCCGCCCACGTCCTCCGTCAGAGCCGCCGGTCCACCTCCTTCATGATCACCTTCCAGCCGCGCTGGGTCTTCGAGGGTGTCACGGATACGCAGGACCCGGCGGTGCTCCGCGCGCTGAGCGCGGTCCGCGAGCGTCTTGCCGATTTCGATGTCGTCGAGCCCGCTCCCTACCTCGGAGCCTACGGCGAGCCCGGCACCCGCGAATACCAGCAGTACTTCATCGACGACAGCAACGCTCCGCCGGCCTGCCCCTTCCACGCTCTGGGCAAGGCGCGGGACAAGGATCTCACGAAGGACAAGGGGAAAGTGGCATGACGATGCAAGCCGTCGCAGACGCGACCGACAGCGATTTCCGGATCTTCTCGACGAATGTGGATACGTCCAACCTGCGTCCACTGATCGAACAGCTCCTCCCCGACCAGGGATCGATCGAGGTTCAGCGCGACGTGGCCGGCAAGGAACACGACTGGCACAGCCACGACACCGACGAGACGCTCGTGATCATCGACGGCAAGGTCCGGTTCTACTGGGACCAGGGCGAGAAGATCTGCGACCCGGGAACCGTGATCTCGCTGCCCGCGGGCATGATGCACGGCTCCGTCGCCCTCGAAGGCGGGGCCACCTACCTGATCGCCTTCCAGGTCGCGAGACTGACACACCATGGGTGACCTCACCAAGGCCCTGGGTCCCTGGCGCGGAACCGCGATGATGCTCAACATCGTGCTCGGGGCGGGTCTTCTGACCCTCCCCGGTCTCGCGGCCCAGTCTGCGGGAAGTGCCGCGATCCTGGTCTGGGTCGTCTGCGCCCTCGCGGCCTTCCCGCTTCTGCTGATCTTCGCGCTTCTCGGACGCGACTATCCCGACGCCGGCGGGCTCGCTTCGATCATGCGGCATGCCTTCGGGGCGTTCGGATACGTCCCTTCGACGTTCATCTTCCTCGGCGCCGTCGCGGTCGGTCTGCCGGCCATCGCGATGACGGGCGGCTACTACGCGGCAGCCGCCGTGGGCGGGCCGCCGCACCTCTATGCCGGGGCGCTCATCCTTCTCGCGATGATCGGCAACCTCGCGTCGGCCGAGATCGCCGGCCGCATCAACACGGCGATCGCGTCGGTCATTCTGCTTGTCCTCATCGCGATCACGGTGCTCGGGTGGCTGGTCGTGGAGCCGGACTGGGGCACGGTCCGTGCGGCCACCTCCGACCTGCCGGACCTCGCCACCTTCGGCCTCGTCTTCATGATGGTGTTCTTCGCCTTCACGGGCTGGGAAGTCGCCGCGAACCTCGGCGGAGAGTTCCACGACCCGCGCCGCAACATTCCGATCGCCATGGCGATGTCCTTCGTGCTGGCCGTCGGGCTGTATCTCGCGCTTGCCATCGTGGTGGTCGCGTCCGGTCCCGTCGGCGCCGACGAGGCGCCGTTCGCACGCATCTTCGGCGCCGAGTTCGGACCGGCGGGCGCGCTCGCGATGTCGGGCGTCTCGGTCGTCATCATCTACGCAAATCTCTCCGCCGCGCTCTGGGCGGTGTCGCGGATGGTCTACTCCGCCGCGACCGAACGGCTGATCTTCGGATGCTTCACCCGCGTCGCAAGAGGGGTTCCGCTGAATGCGGTCCTGCTGACGACGGGCGTCCTGCTGTCGGTCGTCTTGCTGTCCTACCAGGGCTTGCTGGACCTCGGAAGCCTCCTCGCGATTGCCGGCCAGAACTTCCTGCTGCTCTATGCCGGCGCTGCGGCCGCTCTGGTCCAGCTCGCGACGAAAGGCTGGCATCGCGTCCTCGGATGGGCCTGCCTCGCGCTTGTCGCGGTGCTCATGGCCGGGCGTGGCATCCAGGGCCTCTACTACCCGGCTTTTCTCGTCGCCGCGGGGCTTGCCGTCGCACTGGTGCGCATGCGGCTCGCGCTGATGGTCGCGGGCAGAGGTGAAGGATCCACATGAGCAAGATTATTAGGGACACCCGTTGGAACATGGACGCGCAACGGCACCTGCGGGAGGAACTGGACGCACAGATCGACACGCTCTCGCTTCCGGAGATCCAGGTCCTGCTGCACTTCGCGCGGCAGGTCATGGCCTATCATGATCCCGATGTGGTGGGGGATTTCCTCGCCTGGAGAGAGGATCCGAGGCTGGGCAGCATCCTTCAGCTCGCGGCCGCGGTGAGCGAGGATCTGCGCGAACAGCTTCTGTTCGTCGCGGAGGATTTCTATGCCAGCGAGAAGTCGCAAAGGCGCGAGTGACCCTCTGGAGGACTTAGCGATCCGGGGCGGCGAGGCTAGTCCGGCCGTTCGCCCACGAAGCGGCCTGCACCTTCGGGCCGGGGGAGGGTCGCATGCGCCTCGGCGAAGCGGGCGAGCCGGGCCGCGACCTCCGGCTCGGGCGGGCAGGCGCGGCGGGCCTCGAGATCCATGTGCAGCATGAGCGTTTCGACAGTCGCCGCGAGCGTCCCGTCATCTCTATACAGGCTGTTGAACACGTGAAGCTTCTTTCCCGTCCCGGACAGGACCTGCGTCGTGATCCGGATCCGGTCGCCCGCGCGGACCTCCTCGAGGTGGCGGATGTGGCTCTCAACCGAAAAGTAGCTGCGCCCGGAGGCCACATAGTCCGCCCCGGCGCCGATCATCTCCATGAACCGGTCCGTCGCCTGCGACGCTGCCTCGAGATACCGCGCCTCGTTCATATGGCCGTTGTAGTCGGTCCAGCTCTGCGGCACCTGCCGGATCACCGTCACAGTCGGAGCCTGGCCTTCGGGATGGGGCAGGGCGGCCTCGTGAGAGAGGATGACCCCGCCCGCGCCGCTCCCGGAGTGACGCAGCGCCCGCAGAATGCCGACGAGGTTGTCGTCGCGCAGTCGTTCCAGGTCGCGGATGCCGATATGGCCCGACTGAGCGTCGGACTGATCGGCGATCAGATCGACAAGATCGTCGGTGAAGTCCGGCACGTCCATGAGCCTCGTCCAGGGCCACGCGAGAGAGGGCCCGAACTGCGCCATGAAGTGCTTCATGCCCGCCTCGCCGCCCGCGACCCGATAGGTCTCGAAAAGCCCCATCTGTGCCCAGCGCAGCCCAAAGCCCATGCGGATCGCCTCGTCGATTTCTTCCGTTGTCGCCACGCCATCGGTCACGAGCCAGAGGCTCTCCCGCCAAACGGCTTCGAGCAGCCGGTCGGCGATATGGGCGTCGATCTCCTTGCGCAGGACGAGGGGAAACATGCCGATGCCGCGCAGGATCGGGGCCGCAGCCTCGGCTCCGGGCCCGACGAGTTCGACGAGCGGCAGCAGGTAGACCGGATTGAAGGGGTGGGCGACGATCGCCCTGCCGCCCTCGGCGTTCAACTCCGATGGCTTGAAGCCGGAGGTCGAGGAGCCGATCACGGCATGATCCGGCGTGGCTGCTCGGATCGCTCCGAGGACGCGGCGCTTGAGATCCAGCCGCTCCGGCACGCTTTCCTGCACCCAGTCGGCCCCGTCGACCGCCTCTTCGAGCGTTCCGCAGGAGCAAAGCCGCCCCTCCGCCGGAAGCGGGCGATCGTAGAGCGCAGGCAGGCTCCTGCGCGCATTCGCCAGCACCTCCCCGATCTTCCGTTCCGATTGCGGGTCGGGATCGAACAAAGCCACGTCACAGCCGTTCAGGAGAAACCGCGCGGCCCAGCCGCCGCCGATCACCCCGCCGCCGATGATCGCAGCCTTCATGCCGGCGCCCGCTTGGTGAGCCCCAGCCGGTCCCGCACCGCCTGCGGTCCGATGACCCGCGCGCCCATCCGTTCCACGATGCCCACCGCCCGCTCGACGAGTTGCGCGTTCGTCGCGAGCACGCCCTTGTCGAGAAACAGGTTGTCCTCGAGGCCCACGCGCACGTTCCCGCCCGCCAGCACGGCTGCGGCCACGTAGGGCATCTCGTCCCGCCCCAGGCTGAAGGCCGACCATTCCCAGTCCGGCGGGATCGCGTTCACCATCGCCATGAGAGTGTTGAGGTCGTTCGGCGCGCCCCATGGCACGCCCATGCAGAGCTGGACGAGGGCAGGGGAGGCGAGCGTGCCGTCCCGCACAAGCTCCTTGGCGAACCAGAGGTGGCCGGTGTCGAAGGCCTCGATCTCGGGCGTCACGCCCAACTCCGTCATCATGCCGCCCATCGCGCGCAGCATGCCGGGCGTGTTCGTCATCACGTAGTCTGCCTCGGCGAAGTTCATGGTCCCGCAGTCGAGCGTGCAGATCTCGGGCAGGCAGGCGCGGACATGGGCGACGCGTTCCGCAGCGCCGATCATGTCGGTTCCGGCCTCGTCGAGAGGAAGCGGCGCTTCGGTTGAACCGAATGCCATGTCGCCGCCCATGCCCGCGGTCAGGTTCAGGACCACGTCGACCTCCGCGTCCCTGATCCTGTCGGTCACTTCACGGTAGAGCGCGAGGCGGCGCGAGGGGTGGCCCGTATCTGGCTCCCGGACGTGGCAGTGGACGATGGCCGCGCCGGCCTTCGCCGCGTCGATCGCGCTTTCGGCGATGTCCTTCGGCGACCGCGGAACATGCGGACTCCGCTCCTGCGTCCCGCCCGATCCGGTGACGGCGCAGGTGATGAAGACCTCGCGGTTCATGGCAAGCGGCATCTGATCCCTCCCTCGGCGTTCGGCGGGAGGCTAGCGGCGGGGCGGGCGATGCGCCAGCCGGTGTTTGGACACTCAGGCCTCGGCGGCTTCGTGGCGTCTCTCGCCGAGCGCCTCGATGGTCTTCTCGAGCCACCCGGTCTCCATCTTTGGCACCGACGCCAGAAGCAGTCCGGTGTAGTCCGGGTGTGGCGGACTGAAGATGTCCTCCTTCAGACCCTGCTCGACGACCCGTCCCTGATACATGACGACGACCTCGTCGGCGATGGCCCGCACCGTGGCGATGTCGTGTGTGATGAAGATGTAGCTCACGCCCAGTTGCCTCTGGAGCTTCATCAGGAGCTTCAGGATGCCCTCCTGGACGATCTGGTCGAGGGCCGAGGTCACCTCGTCGCAGATGATGAGGTCCGGCTCGGCGGCGAGCGCCCGCGCGATGCAGATGCGCTGCTTCTGCCCGCCTGACAGCTCGCCGGGCAAGCGGTCCATGAAGCTGTCGTCAAGCTCGATCAGGCCGAGAAGCTCCGAGACGCGCTCGTCGACGGCCCGGCCCCTTTTGCCAAGGTAGAACTGCACCGGCCGGCCGATGATCTCGCGCACCGTGTGGCGCGGGTTCATCGCCGTATCGGCCGACTGGTAGATCATCTGGATGCGCCTGAGATGATCGCGCGTACGGTTCTTGAGGGCGGGCGGCAGCGCCTCGTCCTCGAACAGCACCTCGCCCGCCTGCGGCGGCAGGAGCCCGGTGATCACGCGCGCAGCGGTCGACTTGCCCGATCCGCTCTCGCCGACGAGCGCGACCGTCTTGCCCCGCGGCACCGCGATGCTCACGTCCTCAAGGACCGGCACTGTTCCGTAGGCCGCCGTCACGGTCTTCAGTTCCAGCACCTTTTCCGCGCCGCCCTCTCCGGGTTTCTCGATCGACCGCACGGCCCAGAGCGACTTCGTGTAGGGGTGCTTCGGCGCGCTCAGCATCACGTCGGTCGGCGCCTCCTCGACCTCTTCGCCGTAGCGCAGCACCTTGATGCGGTCCGCCATCTGCGCGACGACCGCGAGATCGTGCGTGATGTAGATCGCCGCCGTGCCGTAGTCGAGAATGGCTTTCCGCATCGCCGCCAGAACGTTGACCTGCGTGGTCACGTCGAGCGCCGTGGTCGGCTCGTCGAAGATGATGAGGTCGGGTTTCGAGCACATCGCCATCGCCGTCATCGCGCGCTGCAACTGCCCGCCCGAGACCTGGTGCGGATAACGGTCGCCGATGTTCTGAGGATCGGGCAGGTCCATCGCCGCGTAGAGCTCGCGGGCATACTCCGCCGCCTCCGACGTCGACAGGATCCCGTGCCGGACGGACGACTCCACGGTCTGTTCCAGAAGCGTGTGGGCGGGGTTGAACGCGGCCGCCGCGGACTGCGCCACATAGGCGATGCGCGCGCCCCGCAGCTTCTGCCTTGCCCGTTCACTGGCCGCCACGAGGTCGATGCCGTCGAAGACGATCTCGCCGCTCGTGATCCGGCAGCCGGGCCGCGCGAACCCCATCGCGGCGAGGCCGAGGGTAGACTTGCCCGCGCCGGATTCGCCGATGAAGCCCAGCACCTCGCCCCGGTGGAGCGTGACGTCCACACCCTTGATGATCTCGTGCCAGCGCTCGTCCGAGAAGCCGTCGATGACGACGTCGCGCATGGTGAGAAGGACATCCCCGTCAGTGCTCATCGCGCAGCCCGCTCGTTTTCATCAGGAACCAGTCCACCACGAAGTTGACCCCGATCGTCAGGAGCGCGATCGCCGCCGCTGGCAGGAGCGGCGTTATTCCCGCCTTCAGGTCATATTGCGCGAACTGGATCAGCGAGGCGTTCTCGCGCACCATCGAGCCCCAGTCGGCGGTCGGCGGCTGAATGCCGAGACCGAGGAACGACAGCGCCGCGATCGTCAGGAACACGAAGCAGAAGCGCAGCCCGAACTCCGCCACGAGCGGCGGCATGATGTTGGGCAGGATCTCGCGGCGCATGATCCACCACGTGCCTTCGCCGCGAAGCCGCGCCGCCTCGACAAATTCCATGACGACGACGTTCATGGCGACCGCACGGGTCAGGCGGAACACCCGGGTGGAGTCGAGGACCGCGATGATGATGATCAGCGACGTGACCGTCGAGCCGAAGATCGACAGCAGCATCAGCGCGAAGATCAGGCTCGGGATCGCCATCAGCACGTCGATGAGCCGCGACAGGATCTGGTCGGTCCACCCGCGTGCGATCGCCGCGACGAGCGCGAGCCCGCCTCCGATGATGAAGGCGAGAAACGTCGTGGCGAGCGCGATGCCGATGGTGTTCCGCGCACCGTAGATCAGACGCGAAAGAACATCGCGGCCGATCTGGTCGGTGCCGAGTGGATGCATGGGCGACCACGGCGCGTAGGGTTGCGGGAAGACCTGTGCTTCGCCATGCGGCGCAAGAAGTGGCGCGAACACCGCGACGAAGATGTAGGCCACGATGACGGTCAGCCCGAACCAGGCAGACACCGGTGCCTTCCTGAGTTCGATCCACGCCCGCGCGCGCCAGGTCCGGCGGGTCCGGACTTCGGCAACCTCCGCCGTGGCGGAATATGTCTCGGGGATATCGGTCATCGCGGGTGAAGGAGCCTCGGATTGGTGACGATCGAGATGATGTCGGCCATGAGATTGAGCATGATGTAGGTACCGGCGAAGATCAGGGCGCAGGCCTGCACCACTGGGATGTCGCGTGTCGTGACCGCGTCGACCATCAGTTGCCCGATGCCGGGATAGACGAAGACCACTTCGACCACGACGACGCCCACGACGAGATACGCGAGGTTGAAGGCGATCACGGTGACGATCGGCGCCCAGGCGTTGGGCAGCGCATGGTAGAGGATCACGCGACGCGCCGACAAGCCCTTGAGCCGCGCCATCTCGATGTAAGGCGAGGCCAGGAGGTTGATGATTGCCGCCCGCGTCATCCGCATCATGTGCGCGACGATCACGAGCGTCAGCGTCGTCGCCGGCAGGATCAGCCGCTCGACCCGTTCCCAGAACGGCATCTCCGGCGTGACGTTGGCGAGCGACGGGAAGATCGGGAAAAGCGAGGCGAAGAACAGGATCAGCAGGTAGGCCACGAAGAACTCGGGCATCGAGATCGTTGAAAGGGTGCCCGCGTTCACCACGCGGTCGTAGACCGAGTTGCGCCAGAGGGCGGCGGTGATCCCGAGCAGGAGCGCCAGCGGCACCGCGACGACCGCGGTCATCGTCGCGAGAAACAGCGTGTTCATGAGCCGGGGTGCGACGAGATCGACGACCTCGCGGGACCGGTCGACCCCGCTCGCCGCGCGCCCCGAGAAGGATGTTCCGAAATCGCCTTGCAGCACGCCGACGATCCAGTCGACATAGCGGATGTAGGCTGGCTGATCGAGGCCGAGCTCGCGCCTGAAGGCCGCGACGGTCTCCTGCGTTGCCGCCTGCCCGAGCACCGCCTCGGTGAAGTCGCCGGGCAGAAACTCGACGGCGCTGAAGATCAGCACCGACACGAAGAAAAGCGTCAGAAGACCCAGCGCGAGCCGCTGGATGACGGTTGTAAGAACCGGATGCACCGGTTTGATTCCCCCTGTTGATGCCGGATGCCTCCGGCCTGCCTGCCCTGTCGGACATGTCGTTTTTCTTACAGACACCGCAGCGTCAGGAGCATGTTAGGCCGATACCGGGAGACTTGTAAATGGCATGGTGCCTACTGAAAGTCTGGGAAAAACAGGACTTAAGCGATGACGCGTCGTCATTGCGTCGATACCAGCTTGCGTTGGGCGGTCGATTGAGGCCAATCTCGGCGCGGTAAAAAAGCGACATAATCAAGCAGGGAGATCAGATCCATGACCGATCGAAAGACGCAATACATCGACAAGCAGACCGCCATGTTCGCCAACGGCCGCATCGGCCGGCGGGCCTTCATCACGTCCCTCGTCGCCGCCGGCGTCGCCGTGCCTTCGGCGCTTTCGATGGCGGGGCGGGCCTGGGCGCAGACGCCGAAGACCGGCGGCACTTTCCGCCTCGGAATGGCGCACGGCTCGACGACCGACAGCCTCGATCCCGCGACCTATGAGAACGGGATGATGACCCATACCGGGTTCACTTACGCCAACAATCTCGTCGAGGTGGCGCCCGACGGATCGATCCGGCCCGAACTCGCCGAAAGCTACGAGGCGCTGAACGGCGGCGCGAGCTGGGCCTTCAAGGTGCGCCCGGGCGTTGAATTCCACAATGGCAAGACGCTCACCGCCGACGACGTGATCGCGTCGATCAACTACCACCGCGGCGAAGAATCGAAATCGGCCGCCAAGGGTCTGCTGACCGCCGTCACCGACATCCGCAAGGACGGCGACGACGTGGTCGTCTTCGACCTCGAGGCGCCGAACGCCGACTTCCCGTTCATCATCACCGACTACCACCTCGTCATCCTCCCGAGCGAAGGCGGCTCGATCGACCCGACGTCGGGCATCGGAACCGGCGGGTACATCATCGACAACTTCGAACCCGGGGTGCGGCTCCAGGCCTCGCGAAACCCGAACTACTGGAAGCCCGATGCGGCCTATTTCGACGAGGTCGAGCTTCTCTCGATCATCGACATCACCGCCCGCCAGAACGCGCTTCTCTCGGGCGAGATCAACGCCGCCGACCGGCTCGATCCCAAGACGGTCGCGCTTCTCGAGCGCGCGCCCAATGTCGACATCATCGAGCAGGTGGGCTACCTCCACTACACCTTCCCGATGCGCCTCGATACTCCGCCGTTCGACAATTTCGACCTGCGCATGGCGCTGAAGCTCGCCGTGAACAAGCAGGAGATGGTCGACAAGATCCT
>CAZPOK010000004.1:0-39201 GCA_964587905.1 uncultured Rhodobacterales bacterium
CTGCCGATGCCCAAGGTCTACGTGATCCAGTCGGACCAGCCCAACGCCTTCGCCACCGGACGGAACCCGCAGAATGCGGCGGTGGCGGCGACGACCGGGCTGATGCGGGGCCTCAGCCGCGAGGAGATCGCGGGCGTGATGGCGCACGAACTGGCCCATATCAAGAACCGCGATACGCTGGTGATGACGATCACCGCGACGCTCGCGGGCGCGATCGGGCTTCTGGCCAACTTCGGCTTCTTCTTCCGGGGCGGGCGGGACAACGGCATGGGGATAATCGGGCTTCTGGCCGCGATGATTCTCGCGCCGCTGGCCGCCGCGGTGGTGCAGATGGCGATCAGCCGGACGCGGGAATACGAGGCCGACCGGATCGGCGCCGAGATATGCCGTCAGCCGCTCTGGCTGGCCTCGGCTCTGGGAAAGATCCAGCAGTTCGCGAGCCGGATCGACATGAACTCGGCCGAGCGGAACCCGGCCTCGGCGCACATGTTCATCATCAATCCGCTGCACGCGCATGCGCATGACAAGCTGTTCTCGACGCATCCCGCGACAGAAAACCGGATCGCGCGGCTGCGCGAGATGGCGGGGCCGGCTCCCGCGCGGCGGGCAGGGCCCTGGTCCTGATCGGGCCGGGCGCCTGTCAGGTCCAGCCGATCCCGGCGCAAGTCGAGCAACGCGTGCTTTTTGTGCCGAAGCATCCCGCGCAGCGGTTGTGCTGGGCCTTGCCGAACAGGTCCCTGCCTCTGAAGACCTCACCCGCCCCGCCGCAGATCTGGCATGGTGCGTTGCCGGTTCCGCGGCAGCGGTGGCAGCGGCGGAGAACGTGCTCGGCCCGTTTGCGCCGGCTGGGCGCCTTGTGCTCGGTCTTGGGCGGCTGATGGACGTTGAGGAGTCGCATGGGCCACAGTCTCAGCACATTTGCGCCGTTTCTTGGGCAGAAATGAGGCGCCGGGTTGGCGCCCCGGCAAGCCTCGGGGCGGCCAGCGCCTACGGGCGTTCCGGCGTCTCGTCCGAGAGTGCCATGGGACTGTTGCGGGCGAGCTCTGCCCAGTTTTCGCCTTCGTCCACGCTTGCGAATCCGTCCGGTGCTGGTGCCGAAGCAGCCCCCGGAGGACGTGCGCGTTCTGCCGCCCGGGTCGCGCCGCCCGGCCCTCCCCGCCGCATCACACCATCGCCGGCACGACGAGATCCGGCGGGCGGTGGCCGTCGGCGAAGGTCTTGACGTTGATGATGACTTTCTCGCCCATTTCGATCCGGCCCTCGATTGTTGCCGATCCCATATGCGGGAGGAGCACCACGTTCGTCAGCTCGCGCAGGCGCGGATTGATCTCGTGGCCGCGCTCGAAGACGTCGAGACCGGCGCCCGCGATCTCTCCCGCGCGCAGCATGCGCGTCAGCGCGTTCTCGTCGATCACCTCGCCGCGGGAAGTGTTCACGATGACGGCGGCGTGCTTCATCAGCTTCAGCCTTCGCGCGTTCATCAGGTGAAACGTCGACGGCGTGTGCGGGCAGTTGACGGAAATGACGTCCATCCGGCTGACCATCTGGTCGAGGCTCTCCCAGTACGTCGCCTCGTAGTCCGCCTCGATCTCGCGGTGGAGGCGCTTGCGGTTGTGGTAGTGGACCTGCATGCCGAAGGCATGCGCGCGCCGCGCGACAGCCTGGCCGATCCGGCCCATTCCGAGGATGCCGAGCCGCTTGCCGCCGACCCGGCCGCCAAGAAAGGCGGTGGGCGCCCAGCCTTCCCAGGAACCCGCCTGCATCACGGCAAGACCTTCGGGGATGCGACGGATCACAGCGAGGATCAGCGCCATCGTCATGTCGGCGGTATCCTCGGTGACCACACCCGGCGTGTTCGACACGAGGATGCCGCGCTGGCGGGCGGTCTGAACGTCGATGTGGTCGACCCCGGCACCGTAATTCGCGATCAGCTTCAGCCTCTCACCCGCCTGCGCCAGTAGCGCCGCGTCGATGTGGTCGGTCACGCAGGGAACGAGGACGTCGGCAGTCTGCATCGCGTCTGCAAGCGCCTCGCGCGACATCCGTTTGTCGTCCTCGCGAAGCCGCACGTCGAAAAGTTCGGTCATGCGTGTCTCGACCGCTTCGGGCAACCGTCGCGTGACGACAACACTCAGACGCTGAGACGGCATGCGGAGCCTCCCCTGTTCTTTCCTTCGCGCGCGCTGGATGGCAAAGTGACAAGGAAAGAAGCCGGGCACAAGGGAGCCGCTCGCGGCACCCGCGACAAAATCCGGACAGAGGCGAGCGGGAACGACAGACCCACATGAGAGCGTTGCATTTTCCGGCCAGTCTTTTCGTCTGTGCCCTTGTTGTTTTCGTGGCGGGCATCGCGTCCGCCGCCGAGCGGGGCAAGGTCACGAACCTGCCGCTTCCGCGCTTCGTCTCGCTGAAAGCCGGCGAAGGCAACGTGCGGCGCGGCCCGTCGCTGTCCCACCGGATCGACTGGGTGTTCAAGCGCCGCGACATGCCTCTGGAGATCACCGATGAGTTCGGCCACTGGCGGCGGGTGCAGGACCGCGACGGCGCGGGGGGGTGGATGCACTATTCGCTGCTTTCCGGCGTGCGGACGGTGATCGTGGAAGAGGACATGGCGGCGCTCCGGATGAAGCCCGACGCGGAGGCGCCGGTGAACGCGCGGGCGGAGGCGGGCGTCATCGCCGAGTTGGACGAATGCCTGCGGGACTGGTGCCGGATCGACGCGGCAGGATACCGCGGCTGGATCGAGAAGTCGGCGCTCTGGGGTGTCGGCGCGGGCGAGATTCGCGACTGAACGGTTTTTCCCGGGCGGGGTCCGGTCTATTCTGCGGCCCGGGTTGCAGCGGAGCGTACCGAGCCTTGTCGACGCGTCTCAACATCTCCGCCGGCGTCGCCTCCGTGACGGTCGCCCTGATCCTCGTGGCGCTCAAGCTCTGGGCGCTCGGATCGACGGGGGCGCTGTCTGTCGCGGCGAGCCTCGCCGACAGCGCGATGGACCTGATGGTGTCGCTGGGTGCATTGGCCGCCATTGTCTACGCCGCGCGCCCGCCGGACGAGGATCACGCGTTCGGGCATACCTCGGCCGAGGATCTCGCCGCGCTCGGGCAGTCGGTCTTTATACTCGTCGCGGCGGGAGCGATCGGCTGGGCCGCGGTGGCGCGGCTTCTGTCGGACGCGCCTGTCGCGCTGGCTTCGGAAGGCCGCGGCATGGCGGTGATGGGCCTTTCGATCCTGCTTACCCTGGGGCTCGTGCTCTGGCAGCGGCGCGTCGCGTCGAAGACCGGAAACCGGGTCGTGCGGGCGGACTCGCTGCACTATCTCGGCGACCTCCTGCCCAATATCGGGGCGATCGTGTCGCTCTGGGCGTCGGCACGGTTCGGGCTCACGCAGATCGACAGCGTGGTCGCATTGGGGGCCGCGGGGATGCTGGCCGTGGGCGCGATACGGATCGGCAAGGGCGCGTTCGACGCGCTGATGGACCGGCGCGCGGACCCGAAGATGATCGCGCGGATCGGAGAGATCGCCGACGGCTGGCCGGGTGTTCACGGGCATCACGACCTCAAGACGCGGACGGCGGGCAGCCGCGTCTTCGTGAACATGCACATCGAGCTTGACGGGGAGCAGTCGCTCGACACCGCCCATGCCATCGGCGCGGCATTGCGGCGGGCGATCCTCAAGGAATTTCCCGAGGTCGACATCATCATCCACAAGGATCCGATCGGCGTCGAGCCGCATCCCGACGATCCGTCGCGTCAGTAGTTCGAGGGCGGATCGCTGGCCGGAAAGCTCTCGTCGACCTGTTCGTCGACGCGGTCCCACTTCTTCGGCGGATCGCGCATCTGTTCAGGTCCGGCGTGGCGGATCTGGACATTCCTGCGCACCGCCGGCCTGCGGCTTTCGCTGCGACGGGCGATGCGCGGTGTGCGGGGATCGCGACCGGTCAGTAAAGCCGCGGCCCCGGCGAGCAGCACGCCGGCGGCGGCGAGGCTGCCATAGGCGATTGAGCGTTTCATCGGCTGTCCTCCACTTTGACGCTTCGGGGAACGCCTGGGCTGGCGGAGGCGTTCGCTCACATCACCGTGACGCGGAGCGACCCCATGACCGAGACGCCGGAAACGCTCGAAGGCCGGATCATCGCGCACCGGAAGATCCTGGCGCGGGTGATCGCCGCGATGGCCGCCGGCAAGGGCGGGCCCGAGCTTCTGGACTATCTCAAGGACCGGCGGCACCTCGAATTCCACGAGGAGGATCCCGGCGCAGTGCCGGACCCGGGCATCGCCATCGAAGGCGCGATCGCGGACGAGATCCGGCAGATTCTGGAGCTCGCCCGGTCGGGCCGTTAGGCGGCGTCCGCAAGCCCCCTGCCCTTCAGGAGCGCCTCGGGCCCCGGCATCCGGCCGCGGAAGGCGGTGTAGAGGTCTTCGGCCTCCTCGCTGCCGCCGGCCGACAGGATGAAGCGTTCGAGCTTGGTCGCCATCTCGGGATCGAACGCGCCGCCGGCGTCCGCGAAGGCCTCGAAGGCATCGGCGTCCATGACCTCGGACCACATGTAGCTGTAATAGCCCGACGAGTAACCGTCGCCCGAAAAGACATGCGCGAAGTGCGGGGTAGCGTGGCGCATCCGGATCGCGTGAGGCATATCGAGTTCCGCCAGAATCTCGGCCTGCTTCCCCATCGGGTCGGCGGGCGCGGCGCCTTCATGGAAGGAAAGATCGACGAGGGCCGAAGCCACGTATTCCACGGTCTGAAAGCCCATGTCGTAGGTCGAGGCGGCGAGAAGGCGGTCGAGAAGAGCCTTCGGCATCGGCTCGCCCGTTCGTGCGTGCGTCGCGAATTCGCCCAGAACCTCGGGCACTTCGAGCCAGTGCTCGTAGAGTTGTGACGGGAGCTCGACGAAGTCTCGGGCCACCGAAGTTCCGGAGATCGACTCGTACGTCACGTCCGACAGTATCTGGTGGAGCGCGTGGCCGAACTCGTGGAAGAGCGTGCGCGCGTCATCCCAGGACAGGAGGGCTGGTTCTCCTTTCGCGGGCTTCGCGAAGTTACAGACGTTGACCACGATCGGCCGGGTCTCGCCGCCAAGCTTGCGCTGCGACCGCATGGCCGAACACCACGCCCCCGAGCGTTTTGAGCCGCGCGCGAAGTAATCGCCCACGAACAGCGCCATGTGCCGACCGTCCCGCGTCACCTCCCATGCCCGGGCATCCGGATGGTAAAGCGGCACCTCCACCGGCGCAAATTCGAGCCCGAACAGACGGCCCGCACAGGCGAAAGCCGCCTCGATCATCCGGTCGAGTTGCAGGAAGGGCTTGAGTTCGGCCTCGTCGAGGTCATGCTCGGCCTTGCGGCGCTTGTCGGCGTAGTAGTGCCAGTCCCAGGGTTCCAGGCGGCCATTGACGCCGTCGGCGTGCATCATCTCTTCGAGAAGCGCCGCGTCGGCCTCGGCCTTGGCGCGGGCGGGCTCCCAGACTCGCATCAGCAGGTCGCGCACGTTCTCGGGCGTCTTCGCCATTTCGGTCTCGAGCTTGTAGGCGGCGAAGCTGTCGTAGCCCAGAAGCTTCGCCCGCTCTTCACGGAGCTTCAGGATTTCCGTCGCGATGGCGCGGTTGTCGGTCTCGCCGCCGCGCGCACCCCGGGATGTCCATGCCTCGTAGGCCGTCTCGCGCAGGTCGCGGCGCGGGGAGAACTGAAGGAAGGGGACGATCAAGGACCGGGACGTGGTGATCGCGGGACCGTCGAGCCCCTTTTCCTCCCCCGCCGCGCGCGCCCCGGCGACGACGAAATCGGGCAGCCCTTCAAGGTCGTCCTCGGACAGCTCCATGATCCAGTCGGATTCATCCTTGAGGAGGTTCTGCGTGAACAGTGTACCCAGCACGGCGAGCCGCTCCCTGATCGCCTTCAGCCGCTCGCGCTGCTGACCTTCGAGTTGCGCACCCGCCCGGACGAAGCCCCGGCGCGTCAGGTAGAGCAGCCGCATCTGCTCGTCTGTCAGGCCGAGGGTCTCGCGGCTTTCCCAAAGCGCCTCGATTCGCGCGAAGAGGGTCGGGTTCATCGAGACTTCCGAGGAATAGGCGGCGAGTTTCGGAGAGAACTGCCGCTGAAGCGCGTTGCGCGCGGCGTTCGTGTGCGCCCCCGCCAGCGAATAGAAGGTGGACAGGACCCTGCCCAGCGTCTCGTCGGCCATTTCCAGCGCCTCGACGGTGTTGGCGAAGGTCGGCTGCTCCGGATACTCGGCGATCTGCACGATGCTCTCGCGCGCTTCGGCCAGCGCGGCGTCGGCGGCCGGGGCGAAATCCTCGTCCGAGATCCGGTCGAAGGGGGCGATGCCGAAGGGCGTGGTCCAGTCGTCGAGCAGCGGGTTTGTCATGGCGGGGCTCCTTTCGGCCGCAACCTAGGTCGCCCCGCCACCGACCGCCAGCCTACTCGACGGTGATCGTGACGACTTCGGACATGATCGGCGGGACGTGCGGGACGTGCCCGGCGTCGCCCAGGACGAGCTGGAGCGTGCGCGTGCCCGGCGCGAGGTCGAGCGTCACCTCGGTCTGACCCGCGCCGAAGTGACGGTGGTTGTCATCGGCGGGCACGGCATAAACAAATTCCTCCGCGCCGTCCGCTCCTTCGCCGAACGGGGCGCGGTCGATCAGAAGGTGATGATGCCCGGTGTTCTCGGCTTCCGTGCCGGCCGGGGCGACACCCATGCCCCGAAGGCCGAAGACGACCGTGACGGGGTTCGAGACGGTCGCGCCGTCCGCCGGAGCGACGATGTAGACTGCCGCACCTTCGGGTGCGGGCGTGTCCTGTGCCGCGGCGGGCAAGGCCGCCGCCAGACACAGTGCCGATGTCAGTATGATGTTCCGCATTTTGGCTCCTCCCAAATGACGTGGCGTAAAGCTAGCGCGATGGGGCGCACTGACCAGCCAACCCAAGGTGGTGCCGCCGATCGAGCCGCCCGCGGAACGGGCCAGGTTAAGCTGGCAGCATCTTCATCAAGCCAACCATGCGGCTTCCCAAGGGTTCGGCGCGGCGCATCTCGCGCACGAGATCAGCCGGCGCAGACCGGGCAGTCCGGGCGGCGTTTCAGCGAAAACACCCGCGCATCGCCGTGGAGCGCATCGTAGATGAGCATCCTGCCACGGAGTCCCTCGCCTGCCCCGGTTATCTCCTTGACCGCCTCCACCGCCATCATCGCGCCGACGACGCCGGGCAACGGCCCGAGAACGCCCGCCTCCGCACAGGAGGGCGCGAGCCCGGGCGCCGGGGCCTCCGGAAAGATGCATTCGTAGCACGGAGTGCCGTCCTTCGGCGCATAGGTGCTGATCTGACCCTCCCACTGCGACAGAGCCGCGGCGATGAGCGGCTTTCCCGTCACTGTCGCCGTCCGGTTCACGAGGTAGCGCGTCTCGAAATTGTCGGTGCCGTCGAGGATCAGGTCGTAGTCGGCGAACAGTGCCTCCGCGATGTCTTCCGTCAGCCGTCGGTTGTAGGGCCGGATGACGACATGCGGGTTCTGTGCCGTCATCGCCATCTCGGCGGAAAAGACCTTTGGCATGCCCGTGCGGCCGTCGGTGTGGATCACCTGCCGCTGAAGATTCGTGACCTCGACCACGTCCCCGTCGATCACTCCGATGGTGCCGACCCCCGCCGCGGCGAGATACTGGAGCGCCGGCGAGCCGAGGCCGCCCGCGCCCACGACCAGCACCCTCGCCTCGCCCAGCGCCTTCTGGCCGGGCCCGCCGATCTCGCGCAGGATGATGTGCCGGGCATAGCGGGCAACGTCTGGCGCGCCGGGCGGCGGCGGCGCTGCGGGGAGATTCTCGGGACGCACCCGGGCGCGGATGCGCTTCAGAACCTGCGCGTAGAGCCAGGCGAGGGCGATGAGGCCGCCCACCGTCAGCCACTCGCCGAGTGTCCCGCCGATCGCGCGGCGGAGCGCGTGATCGGCGGGAAGCACGATCTGCACCGCCAGGATGGCGACGTAGACGAGGCCGATCATGATGAGCCGCGCGCTCGCCGGCGTCTTCAGATACCAGCCGAGCCCCCAGAGCGCGGCGGCGGCGATAAGGAAAAAAAGCATCAGCCGTGCCCGGTGGAGCCGAAGCCGCCCGCGCCGCGCGGAGTCTTCGTCAGCGCCGCCACCTCCGCGAAGGTGGCGCGGACGACCGGCGCCACCACGAGTTGCGCGATGCGGTCGCCATGGCGGATCGTGTAGGGGTCGGAGCCGAGGTTGACCACGATCACGCCCAGCGGGCCGCGATAGTCGGCGTCGATGGTGCCCGGCGGATTGGCCAGGGTGATGCCGTGCTTCAGCGCGAGCCCGGACCGCGGCCGGACCTGGATCTCGTGAGCCTCGGGGATCTCGACGCGAAGGCCGGTGGGCACGAGGCGGCGCTCGCCCGGTCCGACCGTCAGGCCCGCCGCCCGGTCCTCGGCCGCGAGGTTGCAACGAACATCCGCACCGGCCGACCCGCCGGTCTCGTATGACGGGAGCGGCACCGCCGGATCGGCCCAGTCCTCCCGGATAACGCCGACCGTGGGGCTCATGCGCGCGTCCCCTGCATCATCGTGCCCGAGATATGCAGCGGGCGGCGGAACGCCGCTCGCGGACCATGCGCCACGCCCGTCGCGCGGTCCCTCACGTCAGCGCCTCCGCGATCCGCCGCGCGAGCCGTTCCCCGACCTCGGTCTTGCCCATGCGGGGCCAGCTCTCCTCGCCGTCTTCCATGATCAGCGTCACCGCGTTCTCCTGCCCGCCCATCACGCCCGTGCCCGGCGAGACGTCGTTCGCGACGATCCAGTCGCATCCCTTCCTCGCACGCTTGTTCCGGGCGTTGTCCAGCACGTCGTCGGTCTCGGCGGCGAAGCCTACGACGAGCGCGGGCCGGCCGTCCGTCCGCTGCGCGACGGCGGCGAGAATGTCGGGATTTTCCGAGAACGTCAGCGCCGGTATTCCGCCCGCCGATTTCTTGATCTTGCTTGCGCTCCTGTCGTTCACCCGCCAGTCCGCCACGGCGGCGGCGAACACCGCGGCGTCGGCGGGCAGTGCGGCCTCCACGGCGGCCAGCATCTCTTCCGCCGTCTCGACGCGGACGACCTCGACACCGGCGGGCGGCGGGAGAAAGGCCGGACCGGTCACGAAGGTCACCCGGGCGCCGAGCCCGGCGAGAGCCGAGGCGATCGCGGTGCCCTGCGCGCCCGACGAACGGTTCGCGATGTAGCGAACAGGGTCGATCGGCTCGTGGGTCGGGCCGGAGGTGACGACGATGTGCCGGCCTTTGAGCGGCCCATCCGACAGCGCCGCCTCGGCCGCCGCCACGATCTCCAGCGGCTCGGACATCCGCCCGGGGCCGAACTCCCCGCAGGCCATGTCGCCGTCGTTCGGCCCCGCAATGAGGATGCCGTCTGCGCTCAGCGTCGCGAGGTTCCGACGCGTCGCCGGGTGCTCCCACATCCGCACGTTCATCGCCGGGGCGATCAGCACCCGCTTGTCGGTCGCAATGAGAAGGGTGGAGGCAAGATCGTCGGCGTGGCCGCCCGCCATCTTGGCCATGAGGTCCGCCGTGCCCGGTGCGACGATGAGAAGATCGGCGGCGCGGGACAGCTCGATATGGCCCATCTCGGCCTCGTCGGTCAGGTCGAAGAGATCGGCATAAACCTTCTCACCGGCGAGCGCGGATGCGGAAAGCGGAGTCACGAATTGCTGCGCGGCCCGGGTCAGCACAGGCGTGACGGAGGCCCCGCGTTCCTTCAGGCGGCGGATCAGGTCGAGCGCCTTGTAGGCCGCGATACCGCCGCCCACGATCAGAAGTATGCGTTTTCCTGCCAGCATGTCCGCCGCCCCGATCCCTCCCGCTCAGACGTAGACCCCGCGCGGCGACCTGACAACTGCCGAGTGGTCAGCGGAAGGCCGCGCAGGGGTCCGGGCGAGCCGCCGGTTCGGTGACGAGCCAATGGTCGTAGGGCGGATCGGTCTCGGCGGCTTCCTCGTACTGGCCGATGGTCAGCACCTCGAGGTCAGGCGCCGCCTCGGCCAGCAGCCGGGGCACTCCCCAGTCCTCGCGGGCATGGCCGTTGCCGGTGATCACGACGACCGGTCCGCCTGTCGTCTCGTGCGCCTCGACGGCGGCGCGGGCGAGCCAGGCGTCGCGAAGGCGTTGCGCCGCGACCATTCCCGGCAGCACGTCTTCGGGAAGCGCGCCGCAATGTGCGATGAGCTGTCCCGCCTCGCGCAGCGTCTGCTCGGGCGCGGGCAGCGGACGGTCCAGACCGAACTGTTCGGCGCCCTCGCCGAAAGCTGCGGCGGCCCCGTCGCTCGCGGCCTGGCGCACGTCCCCGCGCGGGGTTTCGGCGCCCACGAGGACCGCGTCCCTTCCCGCGACGAAGATCGGGTAGTACATGGCGAAGTCGGGCCAGCCGGACCCCTCCCATCCCAGTATTGCGCCGAGCGCCTCTTCCGACGCTACGAGCCCGGGCCGCACGCGACCCGCATCCTCAGCACTCAGCATCTCGAACACGATCGCCGCCGCTTCGATTGCCTCGACGACGATCGCCTGATGGGCGTGGTGGATCGGATTGTCATGGGTTTCGCCGACGATCACGATATCGGAGTCCGGCAGATCATAGAGATCGGTCGGCTCGATACGGTCGGCCGATGCTCCGGACGCGACGAACGCCGCAGCGCCCGAAATCGTCGTGATCAGGCGAAGAATTCGTGCACCTCGCCCGACTGCTTCTCGAGGCTCTTGCGCATTTTTCCGAAGGCCGCGGCCTCGAGCTGGCGGACGCGCTCCTTCGACAAGCCCAGTTCCTCCCCGAGGCTTTCCAGCGTGCGAGGATTTTCGCGGAGCTTGCGCTCGCGCACGATGAAGCGCTCGCGGTCGTTCAGAGCCTGCATCGCCATGACGAGCCACTCGCGCAGCGTGTCGATGTCCTTGTCGTGCTCGACAACCTCGGCGGCCTGCTGACCGTCGTCCTCCAGCGCGTCGATCCATTCGCGGCCCTCGTCCTCGGTCGACTGCGTGGCGTTGAGCGAGAAGTCGGACCCTGACAGGCGCCCTTCCATCATCTCGACGTCGTGGAGGGGAACACCGACCTCGGTCGCGATCAACTGGCGAAGCTGGTGGGAATCAAGACGCTCGCCCCGCGCCGCTGCCTCGCGTTCGAGGCGGGCCTGGACACGGCGCATGTTGAAGAAGAGCGACTTCTGACTCGAGGTCGATCCCGTGCGGACCATCGACCAGTTCCGCATCACGTAGTCCTGAATCGAGGCCTTGATCCACCACACCGCGTAGGTCGAGAAGCGCACGCCGCGGTCGGGATCGAATTTGTCGGCGGCTTTCATGAGGCCAAGCCCCGCTTCCTGGATGAGGTCGTTCATCGGGGCGCCGTAGCGCTTGAACTTCGCCGCCATGGAGATCGCGAGGCGCATGTATGCCGTGACGAGGCGGTGAAGCGCCTGTTCGTCCCGATGATCGCGCCAGGCATAGGCAAGCCGGAGTTCGGTTTCGGCGTCGAGCAACTCTGCCCGCATCGCGATCCGTGAAAGAGTCTGATCAGAATACCCGTCGAGCGCCATGTCGAAACTCCCGGTTTCAGGCCACCAACGCGGCCTCGTTTCGTGTTGTTCCTGTCACGGTTACGACCAGAGGCGCGGACCGGATCACAAAGAAAAGGTGAATCACCGTTGTCCGGAACGGATCGCGGGCTAAGTCCGGCGGCTTCGATGCCGTCGCTCGCGTTCGCGCAGGACCGGGCGATCGAATAACAACAGGGTGGCCGGGCCCTCGGCGTGGCCCGGCTTCGTGGCGCTCGTTCACGATTCGTAAAGCGCTTGCACCGTAGCCGTTAACCATAGGTCGCGGAGGGCGGAACATGGTGACGCGCGCGTACACTGTCGCGTTCGAAGGGGTCGAGGCGCGGATCGTCGAAGTTCAGTGCGCAGTCTCTCCGGGCCTGCCCGCGTTCTCGCTCGTCGGACTCCCAGACAAGGCTGTGTCCGAGGCGAAGGAGCGGGTGCGCGCGGCGCTCACCTCACTGTCGATCGCCCTGCCGTCCAAGCGGATCACTGTGAACCTGTCGCCCGCGGACCTGCCGAAGGAAGGCTCCCACTTCGACCTGCCGATCGCGCTGGCGCTTCTCGCCGCGCTCGACATCCTGCCCAAGGACGACATCGAAGGAACAGTGTCGCTTGGCGAATTGTCGCTCGACGGCACTCTCGTGCAGGTCGCGGGGGCTCTCCCGGCCGCGCTGGCCGCCGCGCAAGAGGCCCGTACCCTCGTCTGCCCACGCCCCTGCGGCGCCGAAGCGGCCTGGGTCGGAGCCGCAGAAGTCATCGCGCCGGGCTCGCTCGACGAGGCGATCCGGCATTTCACCGGCCAGAGTGTCCTGCCGCCGTCGGAACCGGGAGAGGTCGCTCCGATCCGGTCGGGAACGACGGATCTTTCGGACGTGCGCGGCCAGGAACGGGCGAAACGCGCGCTCGAGATCGCAGCGGCAGGACGGCACCACCTGCTCATGATCGGAACGCCGGGATCGGGAAAGTCGATGCTCGCCGCCCGCCTTCCCGGCATCCTGCCGCCACTGACCGCTGCCGAGGCGCTCGAGACGTCGATGATCCACTCGCTCTCGGGCCTGCTCGACGAAGGCGGTATCTCCCGCGCGCGACCGTTCCGGGAACCGCATCACACCGCTTCGATGGCGGCGATCGTGGGTGGCGGAAAGGGCGCCAAGCCCGGCGAGATAAGCCTCGCGCACAATGGGGTGCTGTTCATGGACGAGTTCCCGGAATATCCGCGGGCGGTGCTCGAAACCCTTCGCCAGCCGATCGAGACCGGCGAAGTCGTGGTGGCCCGCGCCAACGCGCATGTCCGCTATCCCTGCCGCTTCATGCTGGTCGCCGCCGCCAACCCCTGCAAGTGCGGCTATCTTTCGGATCCCGCGCGCGCCTGCGCCCGCGTGCCCCAATGCGGAGAAGATTATCTGGGCCGCATCTCGGGCCCCCTCATGGACCGCTTCGACCTCCGGGTCGACGCGCCGCCGGTGGCTTTTTCGGACCTCGAGACGGCAAGCGGCGGGGAGTGCTCGGCTGACCTTGCGGCGCGGGTCGCTTCGGCACGGGATCGGCAGGCGGCGCGGTTCGCGGGACACGGCACGATCCGGCTCAACGCCGACCTCGTCGGCGCGATGCTCGACGAGGTGGCAAGCCCCGATCCGTGCGGACGGGAGCTACTCAACAAGGTGGCCCTGCGCTTCGGCCTCTCGGCACGCGGCTACCACCGGGTCCTGCGCGTCGCCCGCACCATTGCCGATCTCGCCGGCGCCGACTCGGTCGGCCGGACGCATGTGGCGGAAGCTGTCAGTTTTCGTCTGGCAGAGGTGGCGCCTTGAGCCTGCGCGCGACGAAGGCGGCGGTCCTGACAAGTGCGTCCCGCGACTCCGGAACCCGTCCGTCGAAGATCTGCCAGACGTGCGGCGTGTCGTCCCAGAGATCGACCTCGACGCCGCCCCCCGCCGACCTGAGCCGCTCCGCGATCCGAAGCGTGTCGTCGAGCAGGATCTCGCACTGGCTGGCCTGCAGATAGACGGGCGGCGGGTCCGGGAAGTCCGCGAACAGCGGCGAGGCGCGCGGGTCCCGCGGATCGGCCCCGGCAAGCACCATCTCCACGAGGTCGCCGAGCCGGGACGCCGGCAGGATCACGTCGCGCGCCGCGTTCGCATCGATCGAGTCGCCCGACCCGGTGAGATCCGTCCAGGGCGAAAAGGCGTAGATCCCGGCGGGCGGCGTGCCGCGGCGGCAGAGTTCGGACAGAAGCGCGAGCGCCAGTCCGCCACCCGCGCTGTCGCCGCCAAGCACGATCCGTCCGGGCGGGCAGCCTTCCGCGACGAGGGCATCCCAGACGGCGACCACGTCCTCGAAGGCGGCCGGAAATGGCGCCTCGGCCACGAGGCGGTAGTCCGGGGCGACGACCGGTATGCCGGCGAGCGTGGAGAGCCGTCCAAGCATCCCCTCGTAGGCCTTGGCGCTGCCGACGATGTAGCCGCCGCCGTGGAGATGGAGGACGGCGCCGTCCGCGCGCGGTTCGGTCCAGGCGAAGCGCGCGACGTCGATGGGTCGCGCCGGGCCGGGGATCTTCCCCATGACCGCCGTCGTGTCGCTTTTGCGGAAGAAGAGCCGGGCGGCGAGAGCGAAATCCCGCTCGGCCTGCTCCGGCGACCGGGTGCGGCGGAGAAGCGGTTTGGCGCTTGCGCGCAGGATCGCGTTGAGGAGGACGAGCTGCCAGCTCATCAGGCGCGCCTCGCCTCGATCGCCTCCCAGATCCTCGCGGTCACGTTCACGCCGTCGAATCGCTCGAGTTCCTGCAAGCCGGTGGGCGAGGTCACGTTGATCTCGGTGAGCCAGTCGCCGATCACGTCGATGCCCACGAAAATCTGGCCCTTCTCGCGCAGGACCGGCGCGATCCGCGCGCAGATCTCACGGTCCCGGTCGCTGAGGCCGATCTTCTCGGGTCGGCCGCCCACATGCATGTTCGATCGCGTCTCGCCCGCAGCCGGGACGCGGTTGATCGCGCCAACCGGCTCTCCGTCGACGAGGATGATCCGCTTGTCGCCTTTCGAAACGTCGGGAAGGAATTGCTGGGCGATCAACGGTTCGCGCGAAAGCGAGGCGAAGAGTTCGTGCAGGCTCGCGAGATTGCGGTCGTTGGGGTCGAGCCGGAAGACGCCCGCGCCACCGTTGCCGTAGAGCGGTTTCAGGATGATGTCGCCGTGATGCGCCTTGAAGGCGCGCAGCGCAGCGAGATCGCGGGCGATCATCGTGTCCGGGATCAGGTCCGGAAACCGCAGGACGAGGAGCTTCTCGGGCGAGTTGCGGACCCAGAACGGGTCGTTCACCACGAGCGTTCGGGGCGAAAGATGCTCGAGAAGATGCGTCGTGGTGATGTAGCCCATGTCGAACGGCGGATCCTGCCGCAGCCAGACGACGTCCTGCGTCGCGAGATCGATCTCGGTCTCCGCCCCGATCGAATGGTGGTTCCCCTTCTCTCGCCGGACAGTCAGCGGCCAACCGCGGGCGAGGATCCGTCCGGTTCGGTACGAAAGTCGGTCGGGTGTGTAGTAGAACAGGGAATGCCCACGAGCCTGCGCCTCCTCGGCGATCCGGAAGGTGCTGTCGGCGTCGATGTCGATCCCCGTGATGGGGTCCATCTGGATGGCGACCTTGAGAGCCATGGGCGTCCCTCTGCTGAATCCGGCCCTTTCATGGCGCAGACCGGGGAGGGGCACAATGGCATCAGTGCATCGTCGCGTTCTCCACGATCTCGATGCGCCCCATCTCGTCGACGAGCGCGATGTCGATCCGCATCTCCGTGAGCGCCCCTCTTGGGAGCGTCGCGGCATAGGCTTCTGCGGATCGCTGGATCCGGTCGAGTTGCCCGGGCGAGACGCGGGACAGGGCAGTGGCATGGTCGCGGGCCTTCTTCACCTCGACGAATATCACGCCTTCACCGTTGCCGAAGATCAGGTCGATCTCGCCGCCCGGCCCGCGCCAGCGACGCGCCCGGATCTCGTGGCCGCCGCGCAGGAACCGGTCCGCGACCTGCGCCTCGGCCGCAAGGCCCGATTGATGGTTGGTCGCGCCGCGAATGCTCCGTTCCGTCCGCATCTTGTCCTCCGGTCTCTCGCCCGAGTTTGCGGACGCTGCCAGAGACTGCAACGAAAAGGTCTATGCGGGGTTAATCGCCGCGAGGGCCAGCCCGATCGAGTGCCGCCTGGTACACCTGCCGCTTCGGCAGGGAGAGCGCCGCCGCGACATGGGCCGCGGCATCCCTGACGCTCATAGTCCGCAGGGCCGCATCGAGCATGCCGTCCATGTCTGCGGCGTCCGGGGCGGTCCTGTCGCGGTCGAAGACGAGGACGATCTCGCCCTTCGGCGGGTCCGCCCGCACCGACGTCGCGAGATCGGCGAGGGATCCGCGCCGGACCTCCTCGAACCGTTTGGTCAGCTCCCGGCACATCGCCGCGTCGCGCTCGCCAAGGACCTCGGCCGAGGCACGCAGCGTAGCCTGGACACGCCCCGGCGATTCGAAGAGGACGAGTGTCGCCGGAACCCCTTTCAGGTCCTCGAGAAAGCGCTGCCTTTCTCCGGCCTTGACGGGCGGGAAGCCGGCGAAGAGAAACCGGTCGGTCGGCAGGCCCGAGACCGTGAGCGCTGCGAGCGCCGCCGAGGGGCCGGGCGCTGCGTGAACCGGATGCCCCGCATCGATCGCCGCGCGGCCCAGTGCATAGCCGGGATCAGCGACGAGCGGCGTGCCTGCCTCCGACACGTAGGCGACCGACTTGCCGTCCGCCAGCGCGGAGAGAAGCCGTGGGCGAACCGCCGGACCATTGTGATCGTGATAGGCGATCAGCGGGCGCCCGCCCAGCGCTATGCCGTGGATGTCCATGAGCTTGCGCGCCGTGCGCGTGTCTTCGGCCGCCAGCACGTCGGCACCAGAGAGAATGTCGAGCGCGCGCAGGGTGATGTCGCGCGCCGTTCCGATCGGCGTCGCGACGAAGTGAAGGCCGGGCGGCACCGGGCGCGGCGCGGCCGTCATCGGAACCGGACGTTCCGTCGAGATTTACACCATTGCACCTTCCGCATAGGGTGCCTCCAACTGTTCCTGACCGTTTCCCGCGAGGAAGTGCCATGGTTGCCGCAACGGCCGTCGCCCGCAAGCTTCAACTGGGCCTTCTGGCCCTCCTGTCCGCCGTCCTGCTCACCGCCTGCGAGACGGGCGGCATGGGCGGCCCGACGATCAACACGCGGAATGCCGTCCCGGTCGCCCTTCTCGTCCCTGCGGGATCGCCCGACGGCGGTGCCACGCTTGCACAGAGCCTAGAGAACGCGGCGCGGCTTGCGATGGGCGATCTGCAGGGGGCCCGGATCGACCTGCGGCTCTACGACACCGCCGGCCAGCCTGCGCAGGCCGCGGCAGTCGCGCAGGAGGCCGTTCGGGACGGCGCCCGCATCATCATCGGCCCGGTCTTCGCGGAGTCGGCCGCCGCCGCCGGACAGGCCGTGGCGGGGCGCGGGATCAACGTGCTGTCATTCTCGAACAATCCGACCGTTGCGGGCGGCAACGTCTTCGTGCTGGGCACGACCTTCGGCACGACGGCGAACCGGCTCGTGCGCTACGCGGTGTCGCAGAATCGCGGCAACATCCAGATCGCGCATGGCCTCGACGCGTCCGAACAACTCGGGCGGGACGCCATCGTCCGGGCGATCCAGGCGAACGGCGCGCGCGTCGCCGGGGTCACCGGTTTCGAGCTTAGCCAGCAGGGCGTCGTCAATGCCGTACCCGACATCGCCAGCCAGACCGAAAGTTCAGGCGCAGACGCGATCTTCCTGACCTCGGGAACCTCGGGCGCGATCCCGTTCCTGGCGCAGCTTCTTCCCGAGAACGGGATCGATCCGTCCGAGGTGCAGTACATCGGCCTGCAGCGCCTCGATGTCCCGTCGAGCGCCCTGTCGCTCTCGGGTCTGCAGGGCGCGTGGTTCGCGCTGCCGCAACCGGGACCCTCCGCGCAGTTCTCGGCGCGTTACCAGGCCGCCTACGGGACCCAGCCGCACCCGATAGCGGGTCTTGCCTACGACGCGATCGCAGCGATCGGCGCCCTCGTCAGCCAGGGCCAGTCGGACGCGCTCACCGGCCAGGCGCTGACCCAGCCCTCCGGCTTCGCCGGGGTCAACGGCGTGTTCCGCCTGCTGCCCGATGGTACGAACGAACGCGCGCTCGCCGTGGCGCAGATCCAGAACAACCAGGTGATCGTGATTGACCCCGCTCAAAGAAGCTTCGGCGGCGCCGGCCTCTGAGCCGGCGACGCCCGACGATCCCGGCCACGCCTATCCGAACCTGATCCGGCCGCCCGAGGCGATCTTCGACCGGGTCGCGGTGCGGGCGGCGCTCGAGGCCGAACTCGCGTCGGCCGCAGACAACCGCGAGATCCGGGCGGCGACCGTCCGGCACCTGAAGGCGGCTATGGAACAGGGTCGGGAGAGCATCGCCGCCGGTTTCGCCGAGCGGCCGCGCGCGGCGCGGGAGACGGTCACGGCCTACGCCTTTCTCATGGACGGCGTGGTGAAGACGGGTCTCGAGATCGCGATGACCCGCCTTCATCCGCGTCCGAACCCGACCGAGGGCGAGAAGATAGCAGTGCTCGCCGTCGGGGGCTACGGCCGCGCCGAAATGGCGCCGTTCTCGGACGTCGATCTCCTTTTCCTGACGCCCTACAAGATTACCGGCTGGCTCGAGAGCGTCATCGAGTCGATGCTCTACATCTTCTGGGACCTGCACCTGAAGGTCGGCCACGCAAGTCGGACGATCAAGGAGTGCATCCGGCTCGGGCGCGAGGACTACACGATCCGAACGGCGCTTCTGGAGCGTCGGTTCATCGCGGGCGAACCCGCGCTTGCGGAAGAGCTTGGCCGGCGGCTCCAGAAGGAGCTCTTCAAGGGCACCGCGTCGGACTACATCGAGGCAAAGCTCGCCGAACGGGCGGAGAGGCATCGCAAGCAGGGCGGGCAGCGCTATGTCGTCGAGCCGAACGTCAAGGAAGGCAAGGGCGGGTTGCGCGACCTGCAGACGCTGTTCTGGATCGCGAAATACGTCAAGGGCGTGCGGAATGCAGAAGACCTCGTGAAGCTCAAGGTCTTCTCGACGGAGGAATTCGACAGCTTCCTGCGCGCGGAAAACTTCCTAATGGCGGTGAGGTGTCACCTCCACCTGATTTCCGGCCGGGCGATGGACCAGCTCACGTTCGACCTGCAGGTCGAGGTGGCCGACCGGATGGGCTACAAGGATCGCGGCACTCGACGCGCGGTGGAGTTCTTCATGCAGGACTACTTCCGTCACGCGACCCGGGTGGGAGAGCTGACCCGGATCGTGCTCACCGATCTCGAAGCGCGCCACACCAAGAAGGCGCCCGACCTGTTCCGCGTCCTGCGCCGGAAGAAGAAGGTGAAGGACGGCTACTCAATCGTGCACAACCGGATCACGGTCGAGAACGACAAGAAATTCCTCGCCGACAAGATCAACCTTCTGCGGATCTTCGAAGAGGCGCTTCGGACCGGATACCTCCTTCACCCCGACGCGATGCGCCTGGTCTCGGCGAACCTAGACCTGATCGACGACGAGATGCGGAGCGACCCGGAGGCGAACCGCATCTTCTTCGACACACTTCTGAAGCACGGCAATCCCGAACGGGCGCTCAGGCGGATGAACGAACTCGGGGTGCTCGCGGCCTTCGTGCCCGAATTCGCGCCGGTGGTGGCGATGATGCAGTTCAACATGTATCACGCCTACACGGTCGACGAGCACACGATCCAATGCATCAAGACCCTCGCGCAGATCGAGCGGGAGGAACTCGTCGAGGAACTGCCGATCGCTTCGCGCATCCTGGGCGAGGGGCTGAACCGCAAGGTGCTTTATGCCGCGCTGTTCCTGCACGACATCGGAAAGGGCCGCGAGGAGGATCACTCGGTCGTCGGCGCGCAGATCGCGCGGAAAGTGGCGCCGCGGTTCGGGCTGAAAAAGGACGAGGCCGAGACGGTGGAATGGCTCGTCCGCAATCACCTCCTGATGTCCGACATGGCGCAGAAGCGCGATCTGTCCGATCCGCGGACGGTGCGCGGCTTCGCCAAGGCGGTGAAGACGAAAAAGCGGCTCGACCTTCTGACGGTGCTCACGGTCTGCGACATACGCGGGGTGGGGCCGAACGTGTGGAACAACTGGAAGGCGCAGCTTCTCAGGCAGCTCTACCGCGAGACGGCGAACGCGCTCGGGACAGGGCTCGAGGAGATCAACCGCGAGACTCGGAGCGCCGAGGCCAAGGCGCGCCTGCGCGAGGCCTTGGGAGACTGGGATCCCAAGGAGGTCCGCGCGGAGGTTCAGCGGCACTACGACCCCTACTGGCAGGGGATGCCGGCCGCGGCGCACGTGGTCTTCGCCAACCTGCTGCACGGGATCGGCAACGAGGAGATAAGGGTGGATCTCTATCCCGACGAGGACCGTGACGCGACGCGGGCCTGCTTCGCGCTGTCCGACCATCCCGGCATCTTCTCGCGGCTCGCGGGCGCGCTGGCGCTCGTCGGCGCGAACGTCGTCGACGCGCGCACCTACACGACGAAGGACGGCTATGCGACCGCCGTCTTCTGGGTGCAGGACGACGAGGGGTCGCCTTTCGAGGAAACCCGCCTGCCGCGCCTCCGCGGCATGATCGAGAAGACGCTGAGCGGCGAGGTTGTCGCGCGCGAGGCGCTCGTCGACAAGGACAAGCTCAAGAAGCGGGAGCGGCCGTTCCGGGTGCCGACGACGATCACTTTCGACAACGAGGGGTCGGACATCTACACGATCATCGAGGTCGACACGCGGGACCGGCCGGGCCTGCTCTACGACCTCACGCGGGCGCTCGCCTCGGCCAACGTCTACATCGCCAGCGCAGTGATCGCGACCTACGGCGAACAGGCAGTCGACAGCTTCTATGTGAAGGACATGTTCGGGCTGAAATTCCAGTCCGAGGCCAAGCAGAAAGCGCTCGAGAAGCGGCTGCGGGAGGCGATCGCGCGCGGTGCGCAACGGGCCGGGCGGTGACGTGAAGCCGATCCGCCTGATCTCGGGCTTCCTGACGGTCGGCGTCTGGACCATGGCGAGCCGCGTCCTGGGCTTCGTGCGCGACATCCTGATCGCCGCCTTCCTCGGCGCGGGCCCGGTGGCGGAAGCCTTCCTGATCGCCTTTTCGCTGCCGAACATGTTCCGCCGATTCTTCGCCGAAGGCGCGTTCAACATGGCCTTCGTGCCGATGTTCTCGAAGCGGCTGGAGGCGGGCGAAAACCCGAAGGGCTTCGCCGAAGATGCGTTTTCCGGCCTTGCCAGCGTGCTCATCGCCTTCACGCTTCTCGGCATGGCGCTCATGCCATGGCTGGTGCTCCTCATGGCGGCGGGCTTCGCCAGCGACGAACGCTTCGATCTGGCGGTCGTCTACGGACGTATCGCCTTCCCCTACATCCTGTTCATCTCGCTCGCGGCGCTTCTCTCCGGCGTCCTGAACGCCACCGGGCGGTTCACGGCAGCCGCGGCAGCGCCGGTGCTCCTGAACCTCCTCTTCATCCTTGCCGTGAGTGCCGGGCACTGGCTCGGCTGGCCTGTCGGGGACACGCTCGCCTGGGCCGTCCCCGTCGCCGGGGTCGCGCAGTTCGCGCTGGTCTGGACCGCGGCGTCGCGCGCAGGATTCCGGCTGACGCTCAAGCGCCCGAAGCTCACACCGGAACTCAGACGTCTCGCCATCATCGCCGCGCCCGCGGCGCTTGCGGGAGGCGTCGTCCAGGTGAACCTGCTGATCGGGCGGCAGGTGGCGAGCTTCTTCGACGGGGCGGTCGCCTGGCTCTCATATGCCGACCGGCTCTATCAGCTTCCGCTGGGCGTCGTCGGCATCGCCATCGGCGTCGTCCTGCTGCCGGATCTGTCCCGCCGGCTTCGCGCCGACGATACCGAGGGCGGCCGCCAGGCCTTCAGCCGCGCCGCGGAGGTGTCGCTCGCGCTGACCGTGCCGGCTGCGGTGGCGCTCGCCGTCATCCCGCTACCGCTCGTGTCGGTCCTCTTCGAACGCGGCGCGTTCGGGCCCGACGATGTCGCGGCGACGGCACTTGCGGTCATGGTCTACGGCCTGGGTCTGCCGGCCTTCGTGATGCAGAAGGTGCTCCAGCCGCTCTATTTCGCGCGCGAGGACACGCGGCGGCCGTTCTACTACGCGCTGGTCGCGCTCGTGGTTAACGCGGTGGTCGCCGTTGGCCTCGCCCCTGTCATCGGCTATATCGCCGCGGCACTCGGCGCCACGCTTGCCGGCTGGACGATGATGTGGCTGCTCTGGCGGGGATCGCGAAGGCTGGGCGAGGCCGCGGCTCTGGACGACCGTTTCCGGTCGCGCATCTGGCGGATCGTCGTCGCCTCGCTCATAATGGGAGCGGTGCTCTGGTTTGCGGCCGCTCTGATGCTGTCGCTCCTCGCGACGCCGACTCTGCGCTACGGCGCGCTTGCCCTCCTGATCCTGATCGGCCTTCTGACCTACTTCGGCGCCGGCCGGATCCTGGGCGCCTTCACCGCGGCCGATCTGCGGGGCGCGCTCCGCCGTTAACGCGCGCGCAGCCGTTCCACCGCCCGCGCCCAGCCGCCCGGGCTGACGAGGAAGGACAGCCCAAAGCCCGTGACAAAGCCCGTGACTTCGGCCACCCATCCCTGGCCTGCTCCGAACAGAAGCCCGAACACGAGCTGGATGAACAGCAGGAAACCGATCAGGTAGAACGCGCGTATCTGCGGCGCCCCCTGCTGGCCGAGCTTCACCCATAGAATGAAGGTGAACGCGCCGATCAGCCCGTAGACCGCGGGATAGGCGCCGACAAGCGGCGCGGGATCGTCCGTCAGGACCGTGAATGCGAGAGCGCCGATGATCGCCGACGAGAAGAAGACGAGGAGCACACCGAGGGCCGAAAACACTTCGCCCACCATCTTGCCAAGCGCGAGCAGGAAGACCAGCGCCATCAGCATATGAGTGAAGCTTCCGTGCACGAACGGATAGCTGACAAAGCGCATGACCTCCGTCGCCGGCCAGCGGTTCGCCTCGATCATCAGCTCCAGAACCGGCCCGAAGAACGCGTAGTCCCGGATCGCGTCGAGCCGCCAGCCGACAGCCTCTGGGCCGCCGATGAAGCCCTGTGCGCCGGCGTTGAGCCAGAGCTCGATCGCCACGATGGGCAGCGCCAGCGCCACGACGACGGGCGGCAAGGCGTTGAACGGAGACTCGTTGTAGGGGCTGCTCATTCCCTCGGCCTTTCTTGACGGGCTCTCGCCCCAGCGTTAAGCGACCACGGCCCGGAAATCCACCTCGGAGAACTCAGATGACCGCCCCCGCCTTCACGCCGCGTGTGTTCTCGGGCATCCAGCCCTCGGGCGGGCTGACGCTCGGCAACTACCTCGGCGCGCTCAAGCGCTTTGTCGAGATGCAGGACGCGGGGACCTTCGAGACGGTCTACTGCATGGTCGATCTCCACGCCATCACGGTCTGGCAGGATCCCGAGAAGCTCCGCCGTGCGACGCGCGAGCTATGCGCCGGCTTCATCGCGAGCGGCGTCGACCCAGAACGCTCGATCCTCTTCAACCAGTCCCAGGTCGCCCAGCACGCGCAGCTCGCCTGGATTTTCAATTGTGTCGCCCGGCTGGGCTGGATGCAGCGGATGACCCAGTTCAAGGACAAGGCGGGCAAGAACGCGCAGAACGCGTCGCTTGGGCTCTTCGCGTATCCCGCGCTCATGGCTGCCGACATCCTCGCCTACCATGCGACGCACGTGCCCGTGGGAGAGGACCAGAAGCAGCACCTCGAATTGACGCGCGACATCGCGATCAAGTTCAACAACGACTTCGGCGTGGACTTCTTCCCCGTCACCGAGCCGGTGATCAAGGGCGCGGCGACGCGCGTGATGAGCCTTCGCGACGGGACCAAGAAGATGTCGAAGTCGGACCCCTCGGACATGAGCCGCATCAACATGACCGATGACGCGGATACGATCGCGAACAAGATCCGGAAGGCCCGCACCGACCCGGAGCCACTGCCCATGGAGCCCGAGGGGCTGGAAAACCGGCCCGAGGCGCGCAATCTCGTGAACATCTACGCAGCGCTCGCCGACAGGTCCGTCGACTGGGTTCTGGCGGAAGTCGGCGGACATCAGTTCTCGCAGTTCAAGCCCATGCTCGCGGACCTCGCGGTCGAGAAGCTCTCGCCGATCTCCGCCGAGATGGCGCGGCTGATGGAGGATCCCGCCGAGATCGACCGCATCCTGGGCCGCGGCGCCGAGCGCGCGCGGGAGATCGCGGGGCCGGTGCTGCAAAAGACCTACGACATCGTCGGCATGGTGGGATCCGCCTGAACTTTCACACGACTCGGATGAACCTGTCATAAAAGGGATTCACCCGGTTCGTATCCGTACGGGGCCGGTCTTTCCGGCGTGTGTGCCCGGGCGACTTGCCTCGTCCCCAAGACTTGGATCGGTGCTCCCCGCCTGGTCCATCGCCCGGGTCGTGTGTCATCGGTGCTGCCGAGACCGCCATTGCCCCCCGGTTCCCCGCCGGGGGGTCTTTTGCATTCCCGCACAGATCCCTGTCAGATACGTTACTTCCCGCAGTTGCCGCGAAGCGGTAGGGCTCCGAGGCAAGGAGAAGCCCCATGACCAGACCTGTTCATCCGCAGACCCGCGTTGGCCACGTTCACCTGAAGGTCGCCGATCTGGAGCGGGCCATCGCCTTCTACTCTGGCGTCCTCGGCTTTGAGGTCACCCAGCGCTACGGCGCGCAGGCGGCCTTCCTGTCGGCAGGAGGCTACCACCACCACATCGGCCTCAACACCTGGGAAAGCGCCGGAGGAAGCCCGCCTGCGCCAGGCCACACCGGCCTTTACCACGTGGCCTTCCTCTATCCCGACCGCGCCACGCTCGCCGATGCCGTCCGACGCGTGGCCGATGCGGGCATCGCCTTCGACGGCGCCGCCGACCACGGCGTGAGCGAGGCCGTCTACCTCCGCGATCCGGACGGCAACGGCGTGGAACTCTACCGCGACAGGGCGCCAGAAGACTGGCCCCGCGATGCATCGGGCCAACTCGACATGGTCAACGCGCCGCTGTCGATCCGGCAGCTAATCCAGGAGGCGGGGGAACGTCTGGACTCCTGACCTAACCGGTCCTACCGTCCGCGCCGGGAGGACCCCGGTCATGGCAAGCGGCACGAACATCCGAACCTACTTCGACGGTGCGTGGCACGACGGCGACGTCATGGTGATGCGCGCCGCCGACCATGGCGCATGGCTGGGAACGAGTGTCTTCGACGGCGCGCGGCTGTTTGAAGGGGTGACACCCGATCTCGACCGCCATTGCGCGCGGGTGAACGCATCGGCGCAGGCGCTGATGATCAATCCCACGGTCGGCGTCGAGGAGATGGTCGGGATCATCATGGACGGTCTCTCGACCTATCCCGAAGGCGCCGCCGTCTACATCCGCCCGATGTACTGGGCGATCGACGGCGATCCCTCGATCGTCACGCACGACCCCGCCAGAACCGCGTTCTGCGTGTCTCTCGAGGAAATCCCGATGCCCCCCGGCGAAGCGACGATCACCCTCGCCACGACACGGTTCCGCCGGCCGGTCCTCGAGGACGCCGTCGTCAATGCAAAGGCCGGCTGCCTCTATCCGAACAACCAGCGCATGCTGCGCGAGGTGCGCGAGAAGGGCTACACGAACGCCCTCGTGGCGGACGCGCTCGGCAATGTGGCCGAGGCGGCCACCGCAAACGTCTTCATGGTGAAGGACGGAGAAGTCTTCACGCCGGTCGCGAACGGAACCTTCCTCGCCGGGATCACCCGCGCCCGGCACATGACGAACCTGCGTTCCGACGGCTACGCGGTGCACGAGACCGTGCTCACCTTCGACGACTTCCGCGCCGCGGACGAGGTGTTCTTGTCGGGAAACGCGACGAAGGTGATGCCGGTGACAGAATTCGAGGGCACGCATTATCAGGTCGGTCCCGTCACCCGCCGGATCCGCGACCTCTACTGGGACTGGGCGCTGTCCGCGCATTGATGCTGCGTCGGCCGTACGTACGATTTCCGATCGCGGCACTCTGCCTCTTCATCGCCTATGGCGGATTCACACGAGGGCTCGACACGCTCTTCGTGGAAGACGACTGGAGCGACGACTACACCCGCGGCACCGCGATCATCGTGGCATCGGAAGAGCGTCTCACCTCGGACGCGTCGATGGATGCACGATACGACTGCCAACCCGTCGTCGAATGGAGCTACGCCGGACAGACCCGGCGCAAGCCGCTGATCTGGCTTGGATCGACCAGCAGCCGAAGCCGCCGGAGCGCGGACTGCGCCTCGGACGGATATGGAGACGCGGTTCCGATCTGGATCAAGGCCACTCCGGAGCCCCACGTGGTCCAGCCGGGAAACCGCACGGCACAGCCCATGTCGGCGGCGGTCAACCTGATCCAGGGCCTCGTCTTCCTTGCGATCGGAGGCCTTCTCCGGTTTCCCCGCCGCAACCGGGATCGCTAGACCGCACGGAAATCTGTTGCGCGCCGCCTGCGCGCTCGGCATCCTCGCGATCCGGAGGTTTCCATGCGCAAGTTTCTCGTAATTCTCGACGACAGCCGTGAATGCCTGAACGCGATGCGGTTCGCCGCGATGCGCGCCGCGAATACCGGGGGCGGCGTGCAGATCATCTCGGTCATCCCGCCGGAAGAATTCAACCATTGGATCGGCGTGGGCGAGATCATGCGAGAAGAGGCGCGGGAGCGGATCCAGGCGCATTTCGAGGTCTTCGCCAAGTGGATGCGGGACAAGCAGGGCATCGATCCGGAGCTCGTGATCCGCGAGGGCGAGGTGGTGCCCGAAATCCTTGCCCAGATCCGGGAAGATGACGAAATCGGTGTTCTGGTGCTTGGCGCCGGAACGGAAAAGGGTGGCCCCGGCCCTCTCGTGACACAACTCTCCAAGAGCTCCGGCACCTTGCCTGTCCCGATCACGATCGTGCCCGGGGAGTTGTCGAAGGAACGGCTCGAAGCCGTGACCTGAGATAGTTTAGAACCGTTCCAAACCTTGACTTACAGCCTCGCGGGGCGCATATCCGGTGGGAACGGCAAGGAAGCGCACCGATGTTCATTCAGACTGAATCCACGCCGAACCCGGCGACCCTCAAGTTCCTGCCCGGGCGCAGCGTGCTCGATGCGGGCACCGCGGACTTCCCGGCCCCCGAAACCGCTGGCAAGTCGCCGCTCGCCTCCCGCATCTTTGCGGTCGAGGGCGTGACGGGCGTGTTCTTCGGCACGGACTTTGTGACTGTTACAAAGGCCGAGGCGGTGCAGTGGGACCACATCAAGCCGGCGATCCTCGGCGCGATCATGGAGCACTTCCAGTCCGGTCAGCCGACGATCGAGGGCGAAGGCACCGGGGCAGCGGGACATGCCGAGCATGACGGTCCGGATTCGGAGATCGTCGACCAGATCAAGGAACTGCTGGACACCCGCGTGCGCCCGGCCGTGGCACAGGACGGCGGCGACATCACGTTCCACGGTTTTGACCGCGGCATCGTCTACCTGCACATGCAGGGCGCCTGCGCGGGCTGCCCGTCGTCGACGCTCACGCTCAAGATGGGCATCGAGAACCTGCTCCGCCATTACATCCCGGAGGTGGTTGAGGTCAGGCCGGTTGCCGCCTGAGCCGCGGGTTCTCGCATTCGACACGTCGGCCGCGCACTGCGCGGCCGCTTTGCTTTGCGGCAACGCGCCTCCTCTGACAAGGGCCGAGGAAATGGGAAGGGGACAGTCCGAGCGACTGGTCCCGATGCTCGAGGAGATGCTGTCTGAGGCAGGCCTCGCGTGGGGCGATCTCGACGCGGTCGGCGTCGGCATCGGTCCCGGCAACTTCACCGGCATCCGCATCGCAGTCGCGACGGCCCGCGGACTGTCGCTCGCTCTCGGTGTCCCCGCGATCGGCGTCTCGGGTTTCGAGGCCGCCTGCCCGGAGCCCGCGCGTTCCACGACGGTCGTCATCGACGCGCCGCGGGATCAGGTCTACGTCCAGCGCGTGGGCAACGGTACCGGCGCACCGCGCATCGTCCCGCAGAGCGAGATCGGCCGCCTCGACCCGCCGATCGTCAGGCTGAACGATCTCCCCCTTGACGAGATGGTGACCAACATCGCCCGGCTCGCCCGCCGCCGCCGGACCGCGCCATCGCCGCGCCCCGCCCCGCTCTACGTCCGTGCCACCGATGCCGCGCCTTCCCGAGATGTGCCGCCGGTGATCCTCCCGTGACGCCCGAGCAGATGGCGGCCCTCCACGCCCGCGTCATGACGACGCCCCGGCCGTGGACCGCGGACGAGTTTCGCGCGCTTCTCGCCTCGGCCAACGTCTTCGCCGTTGGTTCAGCCAAGGGGCTCGCTGTCGGACGCGCGGTGTTCGAGGAAGCGGAACTCCTGACACTCGCTGTCGATCCGGATCATCGCAGACAGGCCATCGGCCGGGGCTGCCTCGCCGATTTCGAAGAAGTCGCAGGCAGCCGCGGCGCACGCCATGCACATCTCGAGGTCGCCGCCGACAACGCGCCCGCGATCGCGCTCTACGCAGGGGCCGGCTACGTGCGAAGCGGCCTCAGACAGGGCTACTACAGCACACCCGACGGCCGCCGCGTCGATGCGCTTGTCTACCGGAAAATCCTCGACAGCGCCTGACCATGCGTCACGCGGGAAAAACGCGGCGAACGCATGGGGAACGGGCCGTGCCGCCGCCCAGAAAGCTATTGACCCTTCCCGACCCCTCACGCCTTAATTGCCGATGATCTGGCGCGACTCCATCGCGCCGGGTTGGGACGGCGGTGGGCCGCCCGGCCGAAGACAAAGCCAACTGGGAGCAAACGATGAATCATATGACGAAACTTCTCGGCGCGGCTGCCGCGCTCGCCCTTTCGGCCGGCGCGGCGCTGGCCGAACCGGCGCTGATCTACGACCTCGGCGGCAAGTTCGACAAGTCGTTCAACGAAGCGGCCTACAACGGCGCCGAGCGGTTCGCGTCCGAGACCGGCGGTTCCTACCGCGATCTCGAGATCAGCTCGGAAGCCCAGCGCGAGCAGGCGCTGCGTCGCTTCGCCGAGGCCGGATTCAATCCGATCGTCACCACCGGCTTCGCGCAGGCCGGACCGATCTCGAACGTCGCCCCGGACTATCCCGACACCAAATTCGTCACGATCGACGGCTTCGTCGACCCGGCCGAGCACCCGAATGTCCTTTCGGTCCTCTTCAAGGAGCATGAAGGCTCCTACCTCGTCGGCATGCTCGCCGCGATGGCATCCGAAACCGATACGGTCGGCTTTGTGGGCGGCATGGACATTCCGCTGATCCGCAAGTTCGCCTGCGGCTACGCCCAAGGCGTGAAAGCGGTCAACCCGGACGCGACGATCGTCGCGAACATGACCGGAACGACCCCTGCCGCGTGGAATGACCCCGTGAAGGGCGGCGAACTCACCAAGGCACAGATCAGCCAGGGCGCCGACGTGGTCTATGCCGCGGCTGGCGGCACCGGTCTCGGCGTGCTTCAGGCCGCTGCCGACGAGGACATCTACGCGATCGGCGTGGACTCGAACCAGAACTACCTCCACCCGGGCTCCGTCCTGACCTCGATGCTCAAGCGCGTCGATGTTGCCGTGTTCGACGCGATGTCGGCCGGCGCCGACCTCGAGACCGGCGTCCAGGTCCTCGGCCTCGCCGAAGAAGGTGTGGGCTGGGCGCTCGACGAGAACAACGCCGAGCTCATCAGCGATGAAATGGAGACCGCCGTGGAAGAGGCGAAGCAGCAGATCATCGCAGGTGAGATCGAGGTGCACGACTACTCGTCCGACGACAGCTGCCCGGCCCTCACCTTCTGAGCGAAGCGTGAGCGATCAACCACATACGGGGCGGCCGGACACGGCCGCCCCAGCCATTGAGCTCCGCGGCATCTCGAAGGCCTTCGGCCCGGTGCAGGCGAACAAGGACATTTCCATCCGCGTCATGCCGGGCACGATCCACGGCATCATCGGCGAGAACGGGGCCGGAAAATCGACCCTGATGTCGATCCTCTACGGTTTCTACAAGGCCGACGCAGGCGAGATCTTCATCCGGGGCGAGAGGACCGAGATCCCCGACAGCCAGGCAGCAATCCGTGCCGGCATCGGCATGGTGTTCCAGCACTTCAAGCTCGTGCAGAACTTCACCGTTCTGGAAAATGTCGTCCTTGGCGCAGAGGACGGCCCGCTCCTGCGCCCCTCGCTCGCCAAGGCTCGGACCCTTCTCAAGCAGCTTTCAGACGAATACGAGCTGTCCGTCGACCCCGACGCGCTGATCGAGGAGATCGGCGTCGGCATGCAGCAGCGCGTCGAGATCCTGAAGGCGCTCTACCGGCAGGCCGAGATCCTCATCCTTGACGAGCCGACGGGCGTCCTGACCCCGGCTGAAGCCGACCACCTGTTCCGCATTCTCCGTGGCCTCAAGGAGCAGGGCAAGACGATCATCCTGATCACCCACAAGCTCCGCGAGATCATGGAGATCACCGAAACGGTCAGCGTCATGCGCCGCGGAGAGATGACGGCGACGGTCCGGACCGAGGACACCAGTGCGGAACAGCTCGCCGAGCTGATGGTTGGCCGGAAGGTGCTTCTTCGTGTCGACAAGAAACCGGCGACGCCCGGCAAGACCGTGCTCGAGGTCGAGAACCTCCGGGTGACGGACGAAGACGGCGTCGAGCGGCTGAAGGGCATCGACCTGACCGTTCGCGCGGGCGAGATCCTGGGGGTTGCAGGGGTCGCCGGAAACGGCCAGTCCGAGCTTCTGGAGCTTCTGGGCGGCTATACGACCGGCACCGGAGCCGTGCGCATCAACGATCAGGCGATCGACCTCACCGGCAAGCACTCCAACGGCCGCTCCCGCCGCGAGCGCGGCATTGCCCATGTCCCCGAGGACCGCCAGCGCGAAGGCCTCATCATGGATTACCTCGCCTGGGAGAACATGGTCTTCGGCTATCACCACGATCGTGCCTACCAGAAGAACCGTTTTCTGATGGACAATGCGGCGATCAAGGCGGAAAGCGCGGCCAAGATGGAGCGGTTCGACGTCCGCCCGCCCAACCCGATGCTCGACGCCAAGAGCTTCTCAGGCGGCAATCAGCAGAAGATCGTCCTCGCCCGCGAGATCGAGCGGAATCCCGACCTTCTCCTCGTCGGTCAGCCGACGCGCGGCGTCGACATCGGCGCGATCGAGTTCATCCACCAGCGGATCATCGAACTGCGCGACGAGGGGAAGGCGATCCTGCTCGTCTCGGTCGAGCTTGACGAGATCATGTCGATGTCCGACCGCATCGCGGTGATGTTCGACGGCCGGATCATGGGCGAACGCGATCCCGCGCAAACCAACCAGCGCGAGCTTGGGCTTCTCATGGCCGGCATCACCGGCGAGACGGACGGCCCGGACCACGAGGTCGTCGAGGCGCAGCTCGCCCGCGCCGGCACCGGGAGACACTAGATGCAGAAGATGCCGGCCTGGGTCGACGTCGTCGTCATCCCGCTCATCAGCCTGACCATCGCCTTCATCCTTTCAGGCCTCGTGATCCTTGCGATCGGCGAGAACCCTGTGGACGCCGTCCGCGTGATGGTCACCGGCGCGCTCGGCTCGACCTACGGATGGGGCTACACGCTCTACTATGCCACGAATTTCATGTTCACGGGGCTCGCCTTCGCGGTGGCCTTCCACGCGGGTCTCTTCAACATCGGCGGCGAAGGGCAGGCGCTTCTCGGCGGTCTCGGCGTCGCGCTCGCCGCGCTGTTCATCCCCTGGCCGCACTGGACCATCGCGCTTCTCGGGGCGATGGCCGCAGGAGCTCTGTTCGGAGCGGCCTGGGCGGCGGTCCCTGCCTATCTGCAGGCCAAACGCGGCAGCCACATCGTCATCACGACGATCATGTTCAACCTGATCGGCGCGGCTCTGCTGAATTACATGCTGGTGAACATCCTTCGCCCGACCGGCCAGATGGACCCGGCCAGCGCCAACTTCCCGCCAGCGACCCACCTTCCGACGCTCCAGGAGATGTTCTCGGCTTTCGGGCTGACCCTGTTCCGGGGCGCTCCCGCCAATGTCACGCTTTTCGTCGCGATCCTCGCCTGCGTCCTTGTCTGGCTCCTGATCTGGCGCACGCGGCTCGGCTTCGAGATCCGCGCGCTCGGACATTCCGAGCCGGCGGCGATCTATGCCGGCATCAGCCCGGTGAAGATCACGATGATCGCCATGCTGATCTCCGGCGGGCTCGCCGGGCTGATGGCGATCAATAACGTCATGGGCGAGGCAGAGCGGCTGGTGCTCAACTCGGTCGAGGGCGCGGGGTTCATCGGTATCGCGGTGGCGCTCATGGGGCGCAGCCATCCCTTCGGCATCTTCCTCGCCGCGATCCTCTTCGGCTTCCTCTATCAGGGCGGTGCCGAACTCAGCCTCTGGACCAGCGTTCCCCGCGAACTGATCATCGTGATCCAGGCGCTGGTGATCCTCTTCACCGGCGCGCTCGACAACATGGTGCGGATGCCGCTCGAAAGGATTTTCGTCGCGATGAACCGCAAGAGCGGGCCGGACGCCGCCACGCAACGCAAGCCTGCGGAGTAGGCCGATGGATTTCGCGACGATCCTCCAGATTCTCGATTCCACCGTGCGCCTCGCCACACCGCTTCTTCTGGCGTGTCTCGCCGGGCTCTTCTCCGAACGCTCGGGCATCTTCGACATTGGCCTCGAAGGAAAGATCCTGATCTCGGCCTTCTTCTCGGCCGCGCTCGCGGTGATCACCGGCTCGGTCTGGATCGGCCTTCTCGCCGGCATCGCCTCGTCCATGGTGCTCGCCGGCATCCACGGCCTCGCCTCCATCACGTTCCGCGGCAATCAGCTCATCTCGGGCGTGGCCATCAATTTCCTCGCAGCGGGCCTCACCGTCCTCGTGGCCGAGGCATGGTTCCGCCAGGGCGGCCGCACACCCGCACTCACGGGCGACGCCCGGTTCGCGCCCATCGAGTGGCCGCTGTCCGGCGTGATCGACGGGATTCCCGTCATCGGTCCGATCTACTCCGAACTCGTCTCCGGCCATACGATCCTCGTCTACGTCGCGCTCCTCGCCGTCGTGGCGAGCTGGTACGTGCTCTTCCGCACCCGCTTCGGCCTTCGTCTCCGCGCGGTCGGTGAGAATCCCGCGGCGGTCGACACCGCCGGCATCTCGGTCGTGCGGATGCGCTATACCGCCGTCGCGATCTGCGGCTTGCTCACGGGCCTCGCCGGAGCCTACCTCGCCACCGGCCTCGCGGCGGGCTTCGTCAAGGACATGAGCGCCGGACGCGGCTTCATCGCTCTCGCCGCGCTCATCTTCTCCAAGTGGCGACCGTGGCCCGCGCTCTGGGCCTGCCTGCTGTTCGGCTTCCTCGAGGCCGTCGGCAATCGCTACCAGAATATCGACATCGCGGGGTTCATCCTCCCGGTGCAGTTCATGCAGGCGCTGCCCTACATCCTGACCGTCGTCATTCTCGCGGGGTTCGTCGGCCGCGCCATCCCGCCGCGCGCGGGCGGAGAGCCCTATGTCAAGGAGCGCTGAGGATCTCGCCGCCATCGTTCGCGCGCACGCGGGCGAGGCGTCGGTGCGGGTGGGGCTGATCCTCGGCTCCGGCCTCGGCCGCCTTGCGCAAGCGGTCGACGGAAACGCGATCCCCTACGACCACCTCCCGGGGTTCCCGCAGGCCGGGGTCTCCGGGCACCGCGCGGACCTTGTCGTGGGCGAGTTCGAGGGCCAGCGCGTCGCCGTCTTCGGCGGCCGGGCGCACTACTACGAAAGCGGCCGCGGCGACGCCATGCGCCTGCCGCTCGAAACGCTGAAGGCGCTCGGGGCCGAAATCCTTCTTCTCACCAACGCCGCTGGCTCCATGCGCCCCGACATTCCTCCGGGCGAGCTGATGTGCCTTTCGGACCACATCAACTTCTCCGGGCTCAACCCGCTCATCGGCGAACCGACGGACGCCCGCTTCGTTTCGATGACGCAAGCCTACGACCCCGACCTGCGCGCTCGCCTGCATGCCGCCGCCGAGGCCGCAGAGGTAAAGCTGAAGGAGGGCGTCTACGCCTGGTATTCCGGCCCCTCCTTCGAGACCCCGGCCGAGATCCGCGCGATCCGCACTCTCGGCGCCGACGCCGTCGGCATGTCGACCGTGCCCGAGGTGATCCTTGCCAGATTCCTCAACCTGCGCGTCGCGGCGATCTCCACGATCACCAACATGGCCGCCGGCATGAGCGACGAGGCCATCTCCCACGAGCACACCAAGGCCATGGCGCCACTGGGCGCCGTGAAGCTGGAAAAGGTGCTGCGCGGCTTCCTCGCCACGCTCTGACGCTCCGATCTGTCGCGGGGTTTGACAGTGGAACTCCGCGCGGGTCACCTGTAAGCGGGCATCAGCCCAAGGATTCCGGTTCCTGATGCAGATCTACCTGCCGATCGCCGAGGTTTCGGTCAACGCGTTCCTGCTTCTAGGGATCGGCGGCATCGTGGGCATACTTTCCGGCATGTTCGGCGTGGGTGGCGGCTTTCTGATAACGCCTCTCCTCTTCTTCGCCGGCATCCCGCCGGCCGTCGCCGTCGCAACCTCCGCTAACCAGATCGTCGCCTCGTCGGTCTCCGGCGTTCTGGCGCATCTCAAACGACGGACCGTCGACTTCCGAATGGGCCTCGTCCTGCTCGCGGGCGGGCTCGTTGGCTCTGCCGCGGGCGTCCAGATCTTCAACCTCCTGCGGCAGGCGGGCCAGGTCGACCTTGTCGTGCAGCTGTCCTACGTGATCTTCCTCGGCATCATCGGTGCGCTGATGTTCGTCGAAGGCCTGAACGCGCTTTTCAGGTCGCGCTCGGGCGCTCCCCCGACACGACGCCGTCACAACTGGATCCATGCCCTGCCGCTCAAGGTGAAGTTCCGGACCTCCGGCCTCTACATCTCCGTCGTGCCGCCGCTTCTCGTCGGAGCGCTCGTGGGTCTCCTCGCCGCGATCATGGGGGTGGGCGGCGGGTTCATCATGGTGCCGGCGATGATCTATCTCCTAGGCATGCCGACGAAGGTGGTGATCGGCACGTCGCTCTTCCAGATCATCTTCGTCACCGCCTTTACGACCCTTATGCACGCGACGCTGAACCATACCGTTGACATGGTGCTCGCCGTCGTCCTGCTGCTGGGCGGCGTGGTGGGCGCGCAGTTCGGCACCAACCTCGGCGCTCGGCTCAAGGCCGAACAGCTCCGGATCCTTCTCGCGATCCTCGTGCTTTCGGTGTCGGGCAAGATCGCGCTTGATCTCCTTCTCGAACCTGCCGAACTCTACACCATCACCGAAGCGATGAGGCCCTGAGATGTTGCGCCTCACCCTTCTCCTTCTCCTCTGCGCGCTGCCCGTGCGGTCCGAGGAGGTCATCGCGGGACTGTCCCAGAACCGCGTCGCCATCAACACCAATTTCGACGGCTCGGAGATCCTCGTCTTCGGCGCGATCAAGCGCGAGGGCCCGATCCCCGACGGCGCGCTGCACGTCATCGTCACGGTCGCCGGTCCGTCGGATCCCGTCATCGTCCGCCGGAAGTCCCGCGAGATGGGGATCTGGGTCAACAGCGATGCCGTCGAGGTCGATCGCGCGCCATCGTTCTATGCGGTCGCGACGTCGGGACCCTGGGAGGATGTGATCTCGGACACCGAAGATCTGCGCCACAAGATCTCGATCGGCCGGGCCATCCGGTCGGTCGGCGCGGACGTCACCGATACAGGAAACTTCACCGAGGCGCTGATCCGGATCCGACTCCGGAACGGGCTCTACCAGACGCGCCCGAACAGCGTGACGCTCGCGGATGCGACGCTCTTCAACACGCAGGTCGCGCTTCCCGCCAATCTCACCGAGGGCAACTACACCGTCCGCTTCTACCTGACCCGGGGACGCGAGGTGATCGACAGTCGGGAAACGACGATTTTCGTCCGCAAGGTCGGGCTCGAGAGGTTCCTGTTCAACCTCGCCTACGACCGGCCGCTCGCCTACGGCGTCCTGGCTCTGGCCATTGCGATCGCCGCTGGCTGGGGCGCCTCGGCGGCGTTCCGCTATCTGCGAAGCTGACCGGGCGCTGGTAACCGCGCCTCCATCTGTCCGCAAGTATCCTCGGGGAGCGCGAGGGGCAGACGGCCTCTCGCTCCCGCCCGGGGTCATCCGCGCCCGACATAGGGCATCTTCGTCGCCATGACGGTCATGAACTGCACGTTCGCCTCGCGCGGCAGCGAGGCCATGTGCAGCACGGACCGCGCCGCGTCGGCGACATCCATCGTCTCGGGCGGCACCTCGCCCTCGGCCTTCGCGCGCTCCGCCAGGGCCGCGATCATCGGCGTCCGCGCGTTGCCGATGTCGATCTGCCCGCAGGCGATACCGAAAGGCCGACCGTCGAGTGAAAGCGTCTTCGTCAGCCCCGTTATCGCGTGCTTCGTCGTCGTGTAGCAGACCGATCCCTCGCGTGGCGCGTGGGCGCTGATCGAGCCGTTGTTGACGATCCGTCCGCCTTGAGGGCTCTGCCGGCGCATCTGCGCGAAAGCGGCTCGCGCCGCGTTGAACATCCCCGTCAGGTTCACCGTTACCGACCGGATCCAGTCCTCGTGGTCGATCTCGTCGATCGTGCCCTGCGGCGTGAAAATGCCCGCGTTGTTGAAGAGCACGTCAAGACGTCCCCACGTCTCCGCCACGCCGGCGACCGCCCGCTCGCACTCCGCGAGCGAGGTCACATCCCCCGGCACGACAAGCGCCGTCTCACGGTTTCCCGCGACGTCCCGAAGCTCCGCCTCGCGCCGCGCCATCAGCCCGACGCGCCAGCCGGCTTCGAGCGCCATCTCCGCCACCGCACGCCCGATCCCCGAGCTCGCCCCTGTCACAAGCATCGTGCGCGTCATTCGAATTCCTCCCCGGTCAGACTCAACGGCGCCGCCGGCGCCTCCAGATCGCTCGTATCGAGCGGCCGCGCCGGCCGGCCCAGCCGGTAGCGCGTCACCCAGATCAGTCGGTGCTCGGCCCGCGTGATGGCGACGTAGGCGAGCCGCTTCCAGAGCGGTATCCCCGCCTCTATCCGCCCCGCGCGCGCCGCCGCGTAGAGGTCGGGCGCGAAGACCTGCACCGTCTCCCACTGAGACCCTTGCGCCTTGTGGATCGTGACCGCTGCACCGTGCAGGAACACCGCGCCCATGTTCGCCGCGAAGGGGATGAACGGCTCCTCCTCGCCCGGCGCCTCGATCTTGACGATGGAGGCTGCCGAGACCTGCGGATCCTCGGCGCCCACAAGATGCAGCCGCGAGAAACCCGGCCGCTTGCCGGGCCGCAGGTAGATCGCCTGCGCACCCTTCACGAGCCCGCGCGCCTCGAGCTCGATCCGGCGCTTGCGCTGCTTCAGCGGCAGTTCGATCCCGTCGCAGACCAGCGGCTCACCCGGCAGAAGCGCATCCGCAGGCGCCCCATGGGCTGCACGGAAGGCATGGATCAGCCGGATGCGCGTCGCGTTCCGCCAGACGAGAACCGGCGAGCGCGCCATGAGATCGCTGTCGACCCGCCCCTCGACCATCACTCGCGGATCCCGCCGCGCGGCGTCCTCGACCATCCGCTCGAAATTCTCGAAGGTCAGGCTCTCGTCGGCGAGCGCATGGGCGAGATCGAGGATCGGGTTGTCCTCCGCCTGCCGGTGGATCCGGTCCAGCCTGAGCTGCCGTCCCGCGGGCAGGGTCTCGAAGACCATCGATCCCGACTGGTTCACGGGCGCGAGCTGTGCCGGATCGCCAAACAGCAGGAGCACCGGGAAAATCTCCTTGAGATCCTCGAACTGCCGCTCGTCGAGCATCGACGCCTCGTCGACGAAACCGACATCCAGCGGGTCCTCGCGACGTTTCCAGCCCTTGATGAAGTCCGACCCCCTCAGCCCTGCCGCCGCCATGGCACCCGGGATCGACCGGTGGGTGCGATAGAACGCCTGCGCCCGCTCATAGGCGATCTCGGTCAGGCCCTCGATCGACGGCCTCTCGCCGCCCTCGGCCAACCATTCGGCCAGCTTCTCGTATTCGGGGTCGTAGACCGGCGTATAGAGGATGCGGTGGATGGTCGTCGCTGGCACACCGCGATGGCGCAGTACGCTCGCTGCCTTGTTCGTCGGCGCGAGGATGGCTAGCGTCCGCCTGTCCTTGCGCTTGCGATAGTCGTAGTCGCCCGTGACGGTCTCGACACCGGTCTCGGCCAGCGCCTCGCCCAGCCTGGCGAGCAGCATGGTCTTGCCCGTTCCGGCCTTGCCCAGGATCGCCAGCACGCCGCCTTGCCCCTCCGCCCGCGGCGTCGTCACCTGCTCCTCGACATCGACGCCCGCACCCCGCAGGACCTCGGCCGCGGCATCCCAGGCCTCGGCCTGATCCTCGGAGAAAAGCGTCGCGGGTATGTTCATGCCCGCGACCCTATCCGCCCCGCCGGGGACCTGCCAGCCGGATCAGCCGGCATGTAGAACACTAAAAGCGGTGAAAAACTTTGGCGAAACCGGCACCACCTGCGGCGTTCCATTCCCAGACGCCCTCACGCCCCGTCGGAAGGAACGACCCGGGCGCATCACCCCGACCCTGGACGGCTTGAATCGTCATCGCCGGATCAAAGCGACCGGCTCGCCTCCAGAGTATCCTCGAACGTCCGCAGTCCCGTCTTCGGCGCCTGCACCAGCACCGCCATGTTGCCCGGCTTGTGCTCGTTCTTCAGCATCTTAACATGCGCCTGCGGCAGGTCGCGCCACTCGAACACCTCCGACATGCATGGGTCGAGCCGCCGCTCCAGCATCAGCCGGTTGGCAGCACTCGCCTGTTTGAGATGCGCGAAGTGACTGCCCTGAAGCCGCTTCTGGTGGCTCCACATGTGCCGCACGTCGAAGGTGCAGTTGTAGCCCGTGGTCCCGGCGCAGATCACGACCATGCCACCGCGCTTCACGACGAAGGTGGAGACCGGGAAGGTACTCTCCCCGGGATGCTCGAACACCATGTCGACATTCACGCCCTTGCCCGTGATGTCCCAGATCGCCTTGCCGAAGCGCCGGACCTCGGAAAACCAGTTGGTGTAGTCGTCCGTGCCAACCTCGGGAAGGCGTCCCCAGCAGTCGAACTCCTTGCGATTGATGACTCCCTTGGCGCCGAGGCTCATGACGAACTCGCGCTTCGTCTCGTCCGAGATCACGCCGATCGCATTGGCGCCTGCAGTGTTGATGAGCTGGATCGCGAAGGACCCCAGCCCGCCCGAGGCACCCCAGACCAACACGTTCTGCCCCGGTTGAAGATCATGCGGCGGATGGCCGAACAGCATCCGGTAGGCCGTGGCGAGCGTGAGCGTGTAGCAGCCCGACTCTTCCCAGGTCAGGTGCCTCGGTCGCGCCATAAGCTGTTGCGCCTGGACCCGGGTGAACTGCGCGAAGGATCCGTCGGCGCTCTCGTAGCCCCAGATCCGCTGGGAGGGCGACAGCATCGGGTCGCCGCCGTTGCACTCCTCGTCGTCGCCGTCGTCCTGGTTGCAATG
>CAZPOK010000005.1:0-39013 GCA_964587905.1 uncultured Rhodobacterales bacterium
CATGGCGGTCCTCGCCGCCTGCAACGTGCGCTGACATGGCGGTCTGGAACTTCGGTTCGATAAACGCGGATTATTTCTACGCGGTCCCGCACCTGCCCGCCCCCGGCGAGACGATCATCGCGACCGAGGTCTGGCAAGGTCTGGGCGGCAAGGGAGCAAACCAGTCCGTCGCCGCAGTTCGCGCCGGCTCCGCCGTCCACCACATAGGCGCAATCGGCGCTGACGGGCGCTGGGCGCGGGACCGGCTCGCACGGTTTGGGGTCGACACGACCTATGTCGCCGAGATCGACGGCCCCTCGGGTCACGCCATCATTTCGGTTGCGGAAAACGGGGAAAACGCGATCCTCGTCTTCGGCGGGGCGAACACTGCGCAATCGGCAAGTCACGTCCAGGACGCCCTCGCCGGCGCCGCGCCCGGTGATATCGTCCTGACGCAGAACGAAACGCCGCACCTGACCGAACTCGGCGAAGCCTCACGCCGTCTCGGGCTCCGCCTCGTCTATTCCGCCGCGCCCTTCTCGGTCCGCGCCGTCCGGGAGATCCTGCCTTTCGCGTCGGTCATCGCGATGAATGCGGTGGAGGCGTCACAACTCGAAGAGGCCGTCGGTCGTGACCTCTCCGATTGGCCTACCAAGGGGCTGCTGGTCACCAGAGGCGCCGGTGGCGCCGACTGGCGCGACCTGGAATCCGGAGAGACAGTATCGGTTTCCGCAATCGCCGTTACTCCGGTCGACACGACTGGTGCGGGCGATACTTTCGTCGGCTACGTCGCGGCCGGGCTCGATCAGGGCCTAGAGATCCGCGAGGCTCTCGAACGCGCGGCCGCCGCGGCGGCCCTCAAGGTTACGAAAAAGGGTACGGCCGACGCGATCCCGACACTTGCTGAGGTTGCGACGTTCCTGAAAGCCCGGTCCTAGCCCGCGAACGGCGCGTCGGACCCCCAAAGCTCCCGCACGCGCTCGTCGCGCCGGCAGGCGTCGCGATAGAGGTCGTATGCCGAGGCCTTGGACCGGGGCCCGAAGCGCGTCAGGATGATATCGCCGCTCTTGTAATAGTCCTGATGGTAGTCCTCGGCCTCGTAGAACGAACCCGCCTCAAGGACGGGCGTCACTATCTCCTGCCCCAGCGCAGTCTCGGCCTCGGCGATCTCGCGCTCGGCGATCCGCCGTTCCTCGGCGTTTTCCACGAAGATCGCCGTCCGGTAGCTTTCGCCGCGGTCGCAGAACTGTCCGCCCGGATCGGTCGGGTCGATCGACCGCAGAAACAGTTCGATGATCTGTTCATAGCTGATGACAGACGGATCATAGCTGATCTCCACCGCCTCGTAGTGCCCGGTTCCGCCGCGCGTGACCTGCCTGTAGGTCGGGTCCGCCACGGTGCCGCCGGTGAAGCCGGAGACGGCCTCGCTCACGCCGCGCACTTTCTCGAAATCCGCCTCGACACACCAGAAGCAGCCTCCGGCGACGACGGCCGTCTCGCTATTCTGAGCTTTCGCCTCGTCGCAATGCACCGCGTATCCGACGAGAATCGCGACGGCGAGGAGAGCGGGCTTGATACGAAGGAGTGTCTCGGTCATGAGTCTGGTTCTTTTCATGTATCCAGTTTCGTGCCTCATCCCCCTCGTACGCAAGACAACCGCGCGTGAAGTCACGCACGAGTGACAGTTGTCTGCCTGCGCGCCCGGGGATAGCGTCGCGCCGGGAGGACAGTTGATGGACCATGTCACGACGCATCAGGCCGAAGAGGACGCCCGGAACGAGGCGATTCTCGTTTGGGTGAACGGTGCGCTCCGGCCCAAGGCCGAGGCTGTGGTCAGCGTCTACGATTCCGGCTTCATGCTGGGCGACGGCGTCTGGGAGGGGCTCCGCCTCTACGACGGACGCTGGGCGTTCCTGGACGACCATCTCGACCGGCTCTTCGAAGCGGCGAAAGCCATTGACCTCGATATCGGCCTCGACCGTCAGGGCGTGATCGATGCCCTCGAAGCGACCCGCGCCGCAAACGTCATGGAAACCGACGCCCACGCTCGGCTCATGGTCACGAGGGGACCCAAGGTCCGCCCGTTCCAGCACCCGTCTCTCTCCCGCTCCGGGCCGTCCGTCGTCATCCTGATGGAGCACTCGAAACCTGTGATTCCCCGCCCCATCCGCCTCGCCACGGTTCCCCATATCCGCGGCCTGCCGATGACACAGGATCCCAAGCTCAACAGCCATTCCAAGCTCAACTGCGTCCTCGCCTGTATCGCCGCCGAGAAGGCGGGCGCCGACGAGGCGCTGATGCTCGACATCCATGGCTTCGTGAACACGACGAATGCCTGCAACCTCTTCATCGTCCGCAAGGGCGAGGTGTGGACCTCCACGGGGGACTACTGCATGAACGGGATCACCCGCCGGAAAGTCATCGATGTCTGCCGCGCAAACGGAATTCCCGTCCATGAGAAGAATTATTCGCTGGTCGAAGCCTATTCCGCCTGCGAGGTCTTCCTTACCGGCACCTTCGGCGCACAGACCCCGGTGGGAGAGATCGACGGCCGGACCATCGGAACGGGTGGGCTGGGTCCCGTGACGACGCGCATCCGCGGTCTCTACGCGGACCTGGTTTCCCGGCCCTGACGCCAGCTCGACTTGCCCATAACACGCAGCACAGCGGCGCCGCCGCAGTGATCCCGATCAGGAGAGAAGCATGCGCATCGCCATGTGGTCCGGCCCGAGAAACCTCTCGACCGCGATGATGTACGCCTTCGGCAATCGCCCGGACTGCGCCATTTGGGACGAGCCGTTCTATGCCGCCTACCTCGCGGCGACCGGCCTCGACCACCCGATGCGGGACGAGATCATCGCCGGCGGAGAGACCGATCCCGAACGGGTCGCCGCCCGCTGCACAGGTTCTGTTCCGGCTGGAAAGCGGCATTTCTACCAGAAGCACATGGCTCATCACATGATCGACGGATTTCCGCGTGGCTGGATGTCCGAACTCTCCAACGTTTTCCTGGTCCGCCATCCCGCCCGTGTTGTCGCGAGCTACGTGCGGAAGCGCGAACGCCCGACCCTCGACGACCTGGGCTACCGTCGGCTCGTGGACCTCCACGATCACGCCGTGACCCTTGGCCAGTCACCGACGGTGATCGACAGTGCAGACATACGCACCGATCCGCGCGCGGCCCTGACGCGTCTTTGCGACCGCCTCGGGCTTCCCTTCGAAGCCGCGATGCTTTGGTGGCCCTCCGGCGGCCATCGCGACGACGGTCCTTGGGCGCCCCACTGGTACGGCGCCGTCCACCGCTCGACCGGGTTCGACGGTCCTGAGGATCCGCTTCCGGATCTCGACGGCGACTACGCCGACCTCGTCCATAAGGCGATGCCTTGGTACGAGGAGCTCGCGGCCCGGACCTGATGCAAGCGGGAGGCGTTGGCGGTCCGCGCGTCTCGTTCTTGACCCCCGAATGGGAATCCCTACGCTGCGCTCCAACCAGCGGAGGCCCCATGACCCAACGTCTGCACCTCGTCTTCGGCGGCGAACTCGTCGATCCGCAGTCCACTCAGTTCAGAAACGTGGACGATATCCACGTCGTCGGAATTTTCCCAGACTACGCAAATGCTTACGCTGCATGGAAGGCCGAGGCACAGCGCACTGTCGACAACGCGCACATGCGCTACTTCATTGCGCACCTTCATCGCCTCCGGGACGAGGGAGCCGAGGCTTCGTCGACCGAAGAACTCGGCCGCTGACGTGCGATGACGCGCTCCGCCGGACTGGCGCTCTACCTTGCGTCGCGTGCTTTCGCGGAACGTGGAAAAGGCAAGACGGATCAGGAAGACCGGCCATCCGCCTCCAGGCCAGAGGGAGAGGTCGTCTGGTTCGCCGCCGGCCCGGGTACACGTCCCGACGCTCTTGTAGAGCTCGCGCGGAGGTTCGTCTCCACACGTGCAGGAAGCTTCGCACTTGTGACCTCTGAGGAGCGCCTGGCGCTTCCTGATCCCCTCCTCTCCGACAGGATGCCAGAGGATACGACACGAGAGCTCAAGCGCTTTCTCGATCACTGGCGTCCGGATGTCGCAGTGCTGGCGGGCGAGATCGCCCATCCGGCCGCGATCGTCGAAGCGCATGACCGGGGCACACCGGTCTGCCTCCTCGACGCCCGCGTTTCGAGCGCCTCCGCCCGGCATTTGCGCTGGGCGCCGATGGCGGCGGCGTCTCTCTTTCAGCGCGTGTCGTACATCCTGACGCCCACTGCCGCCGACGCCGACATGTTTCGCCGCTTGCGCGCGCCGACAGATCGCGTGGAGGCGACGGGATATCTCGAGGAAGGACGCGCGCCGCTTGCCTGCAACCGCTCAGACCATTCGGCGCTGGCAACGCTTCTTGCGGCACGTCCGGTCTGGCTCGCCACGAATGTCCATGCCGAGGAGGTGGAGCAGGTTCTTGCCGCGAACGATCACGCGCGCCGCCTCGCGCACCGGCTGCTTCTGATCCTGAGCCCGGCCGATCCGGCGGACGGACCGGGTCTCCGGGACAGGTTCGAGAAGCAGGGCCTGAAGGTAGCGCTGCGCTCCGGGGGAGAGGAGCCGGACCCGGATGTGCAGATCTACGTGGCTGACGTTCCGGGCGAAGACGGTCTCTGGTACCGGCTCGCACCGATCGCATTTCTCGGGGACTCGCTGATCCGGAACGGCCGTGGTCACGATCCCCACGAACCTGCCGCGCTTGGATCGGCGATCGTCACAGGACAGCAGACAGGGCAACACCGCGAGGCGTTTTCGCGATTTCTCGCTGCCGGGGCCGCGCGAACCGTGGGGTCGCGCGAGGCGCTCGGGGACGCCGTGACGGATCTTCTTTCCCCGGACCGAGCGGCTGAAATGGCGCGCCGGGCCTGGGAAATCACGTCCGCCGGAGCCCATGTGACGGATCGAGCTCTGGAAATCATCGCAACCGCGCTCGACGAACGGGACCCTGCCTGATGCGACCGCCCGCGTTCTGGAGCAATCCGCCCGATGCTCCGGGCTGGCAGGCGCGTGTTCTCGCCCCACTCGCCGCAGTTTATGCAGCAGGGACGGCCCGACACCTCCGGACGGGTGGGTACCGGGCAAGTGTCCCCGTCATCTGTGTCGGAAACATAAACGCCGGCGGTACGGGAAAGACGCCGGCGGTGATCGCGCTGGCGGAACGGTTTTTCTCGGCCGGCCACTCGCCACATGTTGTGTCACGGGGCTATGGCGGTCGTCTTCCCGGTCCGGTGCGGGTCGAGCCGTCAAGGCATGGAGCGGCAGAGGTCGGCGACGAGCCGCTTCTTCTGGCGGCCTTCCTCCCGGCATGGGTGTCGCGCGACCGTGCCGATGGCGTCAAGAAGGCCCAACGGGCCGGCGCGAGTGTGATCCTCCTCGACGACGGCTTTCAGAATCCGTCTGTCTGCAAGGACCTGTCCATCGTCGTCGTCGATGCCGAGACCGGTTTCGGAAACGGGCGCGTCATTCCGGCGGGACCGCTGAGAGAGCCGATCGAAACAGGGCTCGAACGTGCAGATCTCGTCCTGTCGATCGGAGGGGGAGAGGCGCAGGCGCAATTCCGGCGCATCTGGGGGAACCGGCTTCGATGCCCTCTGGCGACGGCGGAACTCCTGCCGCTCAAGACGGGGATGGATTGGTCGGGGCTCCGCACGCTCGCTTTTGCGGGCATCGGCCGGCCGGAGAAGTTCTTTCGCACGCTTCGAGATCTCGGAGCCGATCTCGTTCGTGCCGAGCCCTTGAGCGACCATCAGGTGCTCACCCCCGCCCTGATGAAGCGGCTCGAGGTCGAGGCCCAGGCGCTTGGAGCACAAATGGTGACAACGGAAAAGGACGCGGTGCGCCTGCCCGCGTCCTTTCGCCAGAAGGTCCTGACTTTGCCGGTCCGACTTCGACTGGATCACTGCGATGCACTCGACGCCGCCTTGACCCGGCTTTTCGCCTAGCTTTCGAGTTTCTCGTCGAGGATGGCCGAGAACTCTTCATAACTCATGTTGCTGTATTTCTCGCCGTCGATGACGAAGGACGGCGTCGCGTTTATGTCGTCGGCCTCGGCGTTCTCCTGATAGACGGCAACCATCGCGCGTGCCTTGTCGCCGTCCTGCAGACAGGCGTCGACCTCTTCGTCCGACAGGCCGGCCGTCCGGCCGAGCTTTTTGAGGTTCTCGGCGACGGCGGCCGGATCGCCGCCGGCCGTCCACTCTTGCTGCGTTTCATAGAGAAGCTCGGTCATGCCGAAGTACCGCTCCGCACCGGCGCATCGCGCAAGCATCGCGGCCCAGAGGCCGAAGCGGTCGAAATACACCTCTCGATAGATGAAGTGAATTCTGCCGGGGTCGATGTAGTTTTCCTTGAGGTCCTTGAAAGTGGTCTGGTGAAAGGTCCGGCAGTGCGGGCAGGTGAAGGAGGCGTACTCGATCACCGTCACGTCCGCATCGGGGTTCCCAAGCGTCATTTCCATGACCTGGGACGTGTCGATCTCCCCGTCCTGTGCGTTTGCGACGCCGGTCATCAGTGGCGCCACGCCCCCGGACCCGGATCGGCTGAAGAAGCTGTAGCCCCCGGCGAAGACGGCGGCGGATGCGGCGGAGAGAAGCAGGATTCGGCGGTTCATCTGTATGACCTCGTCAGGATTTCTTGCTGTTGTGTATGTTCTGGCCAAGGGCCTCGAGAGCGTCGCGAAGGGCGTCGTTTTCTACCCCTTGCACGTCACGACGCGCGGCCGCGACGACTTTGGCGGAAGGGTCTGCGGCTTTCGGTTCGAAGGCGGCCTGCGCCTCGGCGAAGCCGGTGGCGGCGGTCTGTGTGATCCGGATGCGCGAGACGGCGTTGTAGCCATAGACGGCGTTCACCTTCTCGCGGAGCCTCTCCTTCTGCATCTCGACGATTGGTGCAAAGGCGCCGGTCGTGAGAAGCGTGAGCGTCGCGCCAAAGCCCCGGCCGTAAGACATCTCAACGGGGCGCGCGATCCTTGCGGTGTCTTCGCCGGCGATCTCGGCCCAATGTGTCAGAAGCCGGCTCACGGCGAAACCGCGCGTTTCGCTCGCGACACGGATCTGCGGCGCAAGAAGCGCACCCGCCCGTTCGGGTCCGCGGGCGCGTCTCGACTTTCCGTGGGGCCCCGCTCGTTGCATTTGTTTTCATTCCAAGTGTCTTCAACTAGTCTAGGGATGGGTGCCACGGGCTCCACGGAAAAGCGATAGCAAGGGAATAATAATTGCGTGACGAGACTTTGCCGTCGGCGCTTCTGAACTGGTACGACGCTCACGCGCGGGTGCTGCCATGGCGCGTCGCGCCAGCGGAAAGGGCGGCGGGCATCAGGCCGGACCCGTACCGCGTCTGGCTGTCCGAGATCATGCTTCAACAGACGACGGTCGCGGCGGTCCGCGACTACTTCCACAGGTTCACAGACCGGTGGCCTTCCGTCACGGATCTCGCGTCGGCGAACGATGCGGACGTCATGGGCGAATGGGCGGGTCTCGGCTACTACGCCCGCGCCCGAAATCTGCTGAAATGCGCGCGCGCCGTGGCGTCAGACCACGACGGAGTATTCCCAGACAACCGAGAAGATCTGCTCGCCCTGCCCGGAATAGGACCCTACACGGCCTCCGCCGTCGCGGCGATCGCGTTCGATCGGCCGGAGACCGTCGTCGATGGCAATGTCGAACGCGTGATCGCCCGCCTCCGCGCCGTCGAAGATCCCCTTCCCGGGTCGAAAAGAGAACTCGCACGCCTCGCCGATGATCTGACGCCGGAGTTCCGGCCCGGGGACTACGCCCAGGCGGTCATGGACCTCGGCGCCACGGTCTGCACGCCGCGAAATCCGGCCTGCGGAATCTGTCCCTGGATCGATGCGTGTTCTGGACGCGCGTCCGGAATCGCGGGCAGCCTGCCCAGAAAGCAGCCGAAAACCGCAAAACCGGTGCGCTACGGCATCGCGTGGATCGGGGTGCGGACGGACGGCGCATGGCTGCTCGAGACGCGACCCGAGAGCGGCCTTCTCGGCGGCATGCTTGGGTGGCCCGGAACCGACTGGTCGGCGGATCCAACCGGGCACGCTCCCGCGAAAGCCGACTGGGAGGAACTTGACGCCGAGGTCCGTCACACGTTCACGCATTTTCATCTGCGCCTCACGCTCTTTGTCGCGCATCTGCCCGAAGACCTCGAACCCAGCCGCGGGCATTTCGTCACCCGCGAAGACTTCCGCCCGTCCAACCTGCCGACCGTCATGCGGAAGGCCTTCGACCTCGCCCGGCCGGCGCTTCGATTGGATTGAGCGCACCATGGAACTGACGCTATGTTGAGCCACGAGGGGCGAGCAGAAGAGGACCGCGCATGATCGGTTCCGCCGAACTCAGGTCATTTTCGAGAACCGCCCCGTTCTGGGTCTCCGTGGCGCTTGTTCCGATGGTCTGGACCGGCGCCGTCTTCGGTGGCTGGACGGTCCTTCTTCCCCCGCTGGTCACGTGGTGGATGTTTTCCGTTCTTGATAGGATCACCGGTCTGGAACTTGAGAATGCAGACCCTGATACGGCCGAGGAGAACATCTTCTGGTATCGCCTCGTCACGCTGATCTGGGCGCCGCTCCAGTTTCTGACGATCTTCGGGCTGATAGGTTACGTGACATGGACCGACCATCTCGCCCTAGGGGAGGAACTCATCGTCTTCTTCGGGGTTGGCATCCTGTCGGGTACTATCGGCATCGTCTACGCCCACGAACTCATTCACCAGAAGAACCGGTTCGAGCGCTGGCTCGGCGACCTTCTCCTTTCGATGGTGCTGTATGGGCACTTCAGGTCCGAGCATCTGCACGTTCATCACCAGCATGTCGGTACGCCGCGCGACGCCGTGACGGCGCGCTATAACGAGGGCTTCCACAGCTTCTTTTTCCGCGTTCTGCCGGAATGCATCACCTCGGCTTTCCATGCGGAAAAGGAAATGCTCGCGCGCAAGGGCCGTCCCTGGTGGGACAGGTCGAACCCGTTCTGGCGCTATGCCGCGCTCCAGTCGGCCTACGTGCTTCTCGCGCTCCTGATCGGGGGATGGCTGGGGCTTGCCCTCTTCCTGTTCCAGGCGCTCGTCGCGATCTGGCAGCTCGAGCTTGTGAACTATGTCGAACACTATGGTCTCGTCCGAAAGCCGCTCGGGAACGGACGGTACGAGCCCGTCCGTCCGCACCACAGCTGGAACGGTGCGCAAAAGGCCTCGAACTGGCTTCTGATCAACCTTCAGCGCCACGCCGATCATCACGCGAAACCCGACCGCCGGTTTCCGCTCCTTCAGAATCACGGTTCCGAGGAGTCACCGCAACTTCCCTTCGGATATCCGGTCATGACTCTCATGGCCCTTGTTCCGCCTCTGTGGCGGAGGGTCATGAATCCTCGGGTTCGGAAATGGCGGGCGATGTTCTATCCGGAAATCACCCGCTGGACGCGGGACGGCATCCCGACGGACTGACGAGTTCGTCTCTTGTTGCAGGCAACCGCGAGGGGACGGCTGATCAGCCGACCAGTAGGCGCGCCGCATTGACGGCACGCTCGGCGTAGAAGCGCATTTTCGGATCGCGCGGATCCGCTCGAGTCATGATCCAGCCCGCCGACGCGAAGCACCGAAGCGTAACGAAAAGTTCGACATCGTCGGCAAGCGGCGAAGCGACATGTCGGGCCTGCCGGTATCCGCTGCAAAGCGCGCCTCGTGCCGCGCTGTACATCGGATCACCGATTCCCTGAACGAGCGCAGTGGCGAGGTCATAGGTGCGGAACCCGAACCCGCAATCGTCAAAATCGATGATCGAAAGATCCTCCCCGTCCACGAGTACATTCTCGCGAAGCAGGTCCGCGTGGATCAGTCCGACATCGGCCCCGTCTCTCTCGAACGTCGCGAGGCTCGCGTCCATTCGTTCCCGGGCCTCATGCATGAGGTCGGCCTCTTCAACGGTCAGCGCCGGGTTCTCCCAAAACCGCCCCCACAGCGGATCGGGACCGGTGTACGCTTCCCGGCCCCAGCGCGGCCGGTCGAAGCCTTCAGGAAGCTCCAGTGCATCCGTCACATCGTGCATCTCCGCAATCAAACGCCCGAGGGCGGAGTAGCGTGCGCCCACCCACTCGGCATCAGCGGGGAGGAGTGTTTCGCCATCGCCGAACTGATCCCCCTCTACCCAGGAGACGACCGAGGCCGTGCGTCCGCCGGATTTCGCGAGAGACTCTCCATCGAGGGCCTGAATCGGCATCGGCACGGGCAGCCCGGCATCCGCGAGCCGCGTCATCCACCACAGTTCCGAGCGGATCGCGGCATCGCTTTGGTATCCGGCGCGATGAAGCCGCAGCGCCGCGCGCGCCCCGTCCTTCAGCGCGATTTCGTAGACGGCGTTTTCGCGATCCTTGATCAGGCGCGGTTCCTCTACCGCGCCCCAGCGACGGGCTGCATCCGCTGCGCTCATCCCGCCAGGTCCGCCAAGACCGCGCCCAGCGTGCCGACTGCCAGGTCGGCGTGGTCGCGCGAGAAGGTCATCGGAGGCCGCAGCTTCAGGATGTTCATGTCCCGTCCGATCCGTCCGATCAGTACGCCGCGATTCTTCATTTCCTCGACCGACCGTTCGGCGAGCCGCGTGGCCGGTGCGCCGTCCTGCTCTCTCAACACGACCCCGAAAAACAGTCCGCGGCCCCTGACTTCCGCGACGCGCGGATGATCGAGCTCGAGAAGTGCGGCTTTCGCATAATCGCCGACATCCGCCGCGTTGGAAACGAGGCCCTCCGCGTCGATGACGTCAAGAACCGCAGTTGCCGCCGCCGCGGCGACCGGGTTTCCGCCGAATGTGTTGAAGTAACCGAAATCCTCGCGGAACGCCGCCATGATGTCGGGTCGGGCAACCGCAGCGGCGACGGGATACCCGTTTCCCATCGGCTTGCCCAACGTCACGACGTCCGGCGCAACGCCGAGCCAGTCGTGCCCCCAGAAATCGGATCCGACGCGCCCGAAGCCCGGCTGAACCTCGTCGCAGAGGATCAGACCCCGCGCGCGCCGGACCACGGCCACCGTCGGATCGAGGACTCCCGGACCCAGGTTCGGGAGCCCTTCGTTCGCGAAGACAGGGCACAGCATCAGCCCCGCGAACCCCGGCCCCGTCTCCTCGAGGTCGACGATCGCCCGTGCGACTTCCCGCGCAAACGCCTCGGCCTGCCCTTCGATCGATCCTCCCACGGGGTCGAGGCTGTCCGGTGCCGGCACCAGACGCACGTTCCCGGCTCGACCTCCGATCGGCGGCCGTCTCGTCGACAGTTGCGACACCGCCGAAGTGTTCCCGTGATACGTGTTGTCGGTGGCTATTATACCGGTCTTTCCCGTCGCGGCCTGTGCCATCCGCAGCGCGAGGTCGTTCGCCTCCGATCCGGTGCATACCATGATCGCCTGGCTCAGATCGTGCCCGAGGCTCCCCGTCAGCCGCTCGATGTAGTCGAGCACGCCCTCGTGCAGATACCGGGTGTGCGTGTTCAGCCTCGCCGACTGCCGGCAGATCGCCTCGACCACCTTCGGGTGGCAATGCCCGACATGCGGCACGTTGTTGTAGCAGTCGAGGTACGTCTTGCCGCCCGAATCACGGAGCCAGACTCCCTCGCCCTGCACGATATGCACCGGCTTCTCGTAGAACGTCGGCACATTCGGGCCCATCAGGCGCGCGCGCCGCTCCAGAAGATCGCTCATTCGTCGCCCCTCACCGGGCCCCGCAGCGCCTTGACCGCGCCGCGCTTCGTCTTTTCGTCCACCCGCCGCCTCTGGGAGGCGAGCGTTGGCTTCGTGGGCTTGCGCCGTTTCGGCACCACCGTCGCCTTGCGGATCAGTTCGGCCAGCCGCTCCCGTGCGATTTCGCGGTTGCGCGCCTGGCTTCGCGTCTCGTCGACCTGGATCACCACAGCCCCGTCCTTGGTCCATCGCCGCCCCGCGACCCGCCGCAGTCGGTTCTTGACCGGAGGTGGGAGGTTCGGGCTCCGCTCCGCTTCGAACCGCAATTCCACAGCGCTCGAGACCTTGTTCACGTTCTGCCCGCCGGGCCCGGATGCGCGCATGAACTGCTCGACGAGTTCCCATTCCTCGATGGCGATGTTGCTGTTCACGGCGAGCATGGCGATCCCCTCGCCCGATCCATACAACACCCCCTGAAAACCCAAAAGGGCCACCGCATCGGCGGTGGCCCTTCGAGTTCCATGGAGGTGAGCCAGTTAGAGCAGTGGCCCAATCAGAAGCGTTTCGCCTTCAGGTTTGCCCTCAGGCAGCGGCCCCTCCGACTGTTCCGACTCTTTTCTCCAATATCACTCTAGACACTGGATCACCTCCTTTCGATTGGTTGACGTTGCAAGGATGTTGCCACAGATTTTGTGTTTGTCAAAACCTTTCACGCTAGCCGTCGCGTCATCCGCCTGACAATGAGGCGGAATGGAACCAGCGCGATCAAGGCAAGGGCAAGTTTTACACCCCAGTCAGCCACCGCAAGCGACACCCAGAGAGGAACAACGGGACCGACGCCCAGAAGCGGCAGCGTCTCGCCTGCCCAGCTCACGTCGTTGCCGGGTTCGAGAAAGGACAGAGATGCGGAAAAGGCGATCGTGAAGAAGAGCGCGGTATCCACGCTCGATCCGATCAGCGTCGAGGCCAGCGGCGCGCGCCACCACGGCCCCTCCCGCAGCCGGTCGAAGACCGCGATGTCCAGAAGCTGTGCGGTCAGGAAGGCGAGGCCCGATCCGATGGCGATTCGCCAAGTCACGAGCGGTCCGAAGTCCCCCTGGATCTGGGTGCCGATCAGCGAACAGGCGACGCCAGTGAGGAAGCCCGCGAACACGACCTTGCGGGCAACTGCGGTCCCGTAGACGCGGTTCATCACGTCGGTGACGAGAAAGGCGAGCGGATAGGTGAAGGCGCCCCAGGTCAGCCACTGGCCGAACAGGAACTGAACGAGGATGTTGGAGGCCACCACGATGGCGGCCATGGCAAGGATGCCGGGCAGGATGCGGGTCATTGAATACGGCTTCCGTTTTGACAAGGTTGCGGAGACTTGGCCCCTCATGCGGGACGCGCGGCGTTTAGCGCCTCTCCGCTCATGCCGCAAGTCATTCCCTAAGCCGGTATTCCACGAACTCGGTCTTCTGGATCGGCAGGTTATTGTTGTCGGAAACCATCGTGAGACGAAGTCCGCCAATGGCGTCGCGCCAGACTGAAATGCCTTCGAGATTGTCGTGCACGCGTGCCGCGGTCTCCAGAATCGTCTCGCCGCCGCCGATGTCGTCTCTGTCGATTGAGAACCGTCGCACACGAGTCGAGAAGCCCAGAACCCCGAGAAACTGCCGTTCGAGAAGGTAGAAGCTTCCATCCGGACCGAAATCCGCGCCCACGACAAGGTAGCCGTCGCCCCGAGGCACACTGAACGGAATGTCCCACGCGCCATCGCGATACCGGAAGACGGGGAAATCATCCGTCAGTCCGCCCGACCGCTCGGGGAGCGCGTAGAGCGTTCCGTTCCGGTCCGCGGCAAGGGCCTCGAGACCCGCGTTGGCCTGCAATGATCCGAAGGCCCGTGCGACGGGGAGCGGTTTCGCAGGACCGTTGATCCTGCTGTAGAGGTTGACCCGGTGCGCTCCCTCGAACGAGACCGCGTAGCCGCCGTCCGGAAGCGTGGTCAGGCCTTCGGCATCCTCGAACCTCGTCCCGCGAATGTTCGATCCGTCCGATGCTCGAAGCGAGCCGATGGTCTGGACGGTCATTTTATCGATGCGTCCTCCGGCATCTCTCGCAATGCTGCCCGTTATCACTTGTGAGCTGTCGCCAATGACGACGAAGGACATCCCGTCATCCGAGAGCTCGATCCCGGAGAAACCGAAGAACGCCTCGTCCGTCTTCGCCCAGCTGAACGACCCCGCGAACTCGGCCGTCTGATCGGCGGCGGCCGTGCAGGACGAGGCGAAAAGGGCGGCGATCAGCGCGAGGCGAGGACAGCGCGGCATTGATCGGGAAGGTCCGCCAGCATCAGGTCACGGCGCGGCCGGGGCGGCGGCGCGTCCGGATCGGGCGGTGGGGGATTGAGGATGTTGTTCACCCAGTCCTGCGCGTCGGCGCATCCGTCGCCGGCCGGCATCGGGTCCTGGGCGACGCATCCGCGCGCGCCTGCAGGGCACTTCAGTCTCACGTGAAAGTGGTAGTGGTGCCCGTACCAGGGACGGACCTTGCGAAGCCAGGACCGGTCGCCGGTCTCGTCGTTGCACATCTGCACCTTGGCGCCGGGGAAGACGAAGATGCGCTCCACCGCGGGATCTCTGGCGGCGGCCTTGAGGATCTCGTGATGTTCGCGGGTCCAGCTTTCGTTGACGTAGGCGCCGTTCGCCCGCCGCATCGAGATCGACGACAGGCTCTCCCGTTCTGTGCGGCTCAGTCGAAGGTTCGTGGCCGGCAGCATCCAGATGTCGGCATCCAGACCGATCTGGTGCGAGGCATGGCCCGTCAGCATCGGGCCCCCCCGCGGCTGCGAGATGTCGCCCACGTAGAGGCCGTTCCAACCCGGCTGCTGCGCGGCCTGCCGGGAGAGCCGTTGGATGAACGCGATCGTGTCCGGATGTCCCCAGTTCCGGTTCCGGCTGAGCCGCATCGCCTGCCAAGTCGGACCCGTCTCGGGCAGTTGCGCGGCGCCTGCAAGGCACCCCTTGGAATAGAAGCCGACAGGCGCGGGCGATTGCGCCGACGCCACGGACGAAGCGCCGAACATCTCCTTGGCGATGCCGTTCCGCATGACGAGGTTGCTGGAGGACACAGTCGGCTCTGTGTCGTCGGCATCGCAGGCGGCCACCCCGAGGACGAGGGCAAGGCACAGGGCGATACGGTGGATCATTCTGCTCGATCTCCGTCCGGTTTCACCCATGCTAGCAAAACCAGCCCGATAAGGAACAGGAGAATGAGCGGCGTAACTCCAAGCTGCTGGCTGCCGGTCAGATACGTCACCACCCCGATCGACAGCGGCGCGATGAAGGACGTGGCCTTTCCGGCCAGTGCGTAGAGCCCAAAGGCTTCCGTCATCCGGTCCTGATCGGACTGCCGCACCATCATCGTGCGGGAGGCCGACTGAAGTGCGCCCCCCGCTGCGCCGATCAGCGCGCCGATCACGTAAAAGGCGATATCCGGCAGGTTGGAGCCGTCTTCGAGACGAATCCCGAAGAGAGCCCTTGGCGAGATGAAGACGATCGCGATAGCAACGAGCGTGAGCACCGAGATGCAGATCAGGATCACCGGTTTCGGTCCGCGGGCGGAATCCATGCGCCCGCCAAGCCACGCGAAGAGCGCACCGGTGATGATCGCCAGTATCCCGAAAATGCCGGTGTCGACGACGCTCCAACCCAGAACGCCCGCCGCGTAGATTCCGCCGAACGCATACATCCCGTTGAGCCCATCCCGATAGAACATCGAGGCGACGAGATATGAAAACAGGCTCCGCCGGCCCGGCAGTCCTCTCACCGTCGTCCAGAGTCCCCCAAGCGCGTCCCCCACCGCGCCGCGAACCGGCACGACCGGCGGCGGCTCGCGCACCCAAAGGAAGAACGGCACCATGAAGACCGCGAACCAGAGCGCCGTCAGCGGTCCCACGAACCGCGTCCCCTCGCGTGCCGCGGAATCGAGTCCCAGCGCAGGTTCCAGCCCCACGAACGTCCGCCCGGTGCTCGCGCTTTCGGCGAAGAACACCAGCATCACGACCAGCGCGACCAGCCCGCCGAGATAGCCGAAGGCCCAGCCGTTCCCGGAAATCCGGCCCAGATCCTCACGCGACCCCAGCGCCGGCAGCATCGCGTGCGTGAAGGTCGTGGCGAACTCCATCCCGACGAGGCCCACCGCGAAGCAGGCGAGGATCAGCACGAGGTTGAAGTCCCCCGGCGCCGCGAACCACAGCCCCGCGCTCCCCGTGACGTACATCGCCGAGAAGATCCAGATCCACCGCATCCGGCTTCCGGCCGTGTCGGCCATCGCCCCGAGAACGGGCGCGAGGAACGCGATGACGAGACCCGCCGCCCCCACGCCGAAGCCCCACGCCGTCTGCGCCGCCGTCCCGTCGCCCAGAAGCTCGTTGATATAGGGTCCGAAGATGAAGGTCAGAAGCAGCGTGTTGTAGGGCTGCGACGCCCAGTCGAAAAAATACCAGCCCCAGATGCGCTTGCGAGAATACGCCATCGAAATGTCCCTGCCGCTTGAGGGTCTTTGCCCGCGACGACGCTTGGGCGCAACGGATTTCAGATCCGGCGCCCGGGCCGCGCGGCGCAGGCGGTGTCGGGCGCTTGCCTTGCGGGCGATCGGGACTTAGGTACCGTCCGACACCAGCGGAACGGCGGCCCATGACTTCCCTATTCCAGATCCTGCTCCTGATCCTCGACGTGGTCTGGTTCATCATGATCGCGCACATCATCATGAGCTGGCTGATCAATTTCCAGGTTCTCAACCTGCGCCAGCCGCTCGTCTCGCAGATCTGGTATGGCCTCAACCGCCTGCTCGAGCCGCTTTACGAGCCGATCAGGCGGTTTCTGCCCGACCTCGGCGGCATCGATCTCGCGCCGCTCGTGGCGCTGATCGGCGTCTACGCGCTCCGCATCGTCCTCATCAACAACGCCTACGCCTTCGTGTGATCTGCCTTGGGGGTTGTTGACCGATTCTTCATGTGGGATGCTCTCTCCTGACGAGCAGTCAGCGAGAACAACAAAGAAATGCCCGACCCACAGGCGATCCTGTCGTCCGTCTTTGGATTCCCGGACTTCCGGCCCGGTCAGGCCGACATCGTCGCGGCGGTCACGGCGGGGCGCGACACCCTCGCGATCATGCCGACGGGCGGCGGCAAGTCGCTCTGTTTCCAGCTTCCCGCGCTCTGTCGTGACGGTGTCACAGTCGTGATTTCGCCCCTCATAGCGCTGATGCGCGATCAGGTCCGCGCGCTGCGCGAGGCGGGGGTGGAGGCGGGGGCGCTGACCTCCGGCAACACCGAGGACGAGACGGCAGCAGTGCGCGCCGCGCTGGACGACGGTCGGCTGAAGCTTCTCTACATGGCGCCTGAAAGGCTCGGGTCCGGCGGAACAGTGTCTTTTCTCCGCCGCATCGGAGTATCGCTCATCGCCGTGGACGAGGCGCATTGCGTCAGCCAGTGGGGCCACGACTTCCGTCCCGACTACCTCCGCATCGGCGGGCTGAGGCAGGCGCTCGAGGTCCCTCTCGCCGCCTTCACCGCCACGGCCGATGAGGAAACGCGGACAGAGATCGTCGCGCGGCTATTCGGGGACGGCGCGCCGGAAATTTTCCTGCGTGGCTTCGATCGTCCGAACATCCATCTCGCCTTCGCGCCCAAGGATCAGCCGCGCCGCCAGATCCTCGGCTTCGCCGCCGCGCGCAAGGGCCAGTCGGGCATCGTGTATTGCGGCACCCGCGCCAAGACCGAAACCCTCGCTGCCGCGCTGAACGACGCCGGCCACGCCGCAACCGCCTACCACGGCGGAATGGAGCCCGACGCCCGCCGTCGGGTCGAAGGACGTTTCCAGCAGGAGGACGGTCTCATTGTGACGGCCACCGTCGCGTTCGGAATGGGCATCGACAAGCCGGATATCCGCTGGGTCGCCCACGCTGACCTGCCGAAGTCGATCGAGGCCTACTACCAGGAGATCGGCCGCGCCGGCCGCGACGGCGCCCCGGCCGAGACGATGACGCTCTATGGGCCTGACGACATCCGCTTCCGCCGCGCGCAGATCGACGAAAGCCCGGCCCCGCCCGAACGCCGCGCCGCCGATCACGGACGCCTCAACACTCTCTTGGGTCTGGCGGAGGCGCTGGGCTGTCGCCGCGTCGCGCTCCTGCGCTATTTCGGGGAAGCGGCCGCGCCCTGCGGCAACTGCGATCTCTGCGACCGCCCGGCCGAAACATTCGACGCGACCGAAGCCGTGCGAAAGGCGCTGTCCGCCGCGCTCCGGAGCGGCGAGAGCTTTGGCGCTGGGCACCTGATCGACATCCTGCTCGGTACCGAGACCGAAAAGGTCCGAGCGCGAGGCCATGACGGCCTTCCGACTTTCGGCGTCGGGCGGGAATTCAACCGTCGCGAGTGGCAGGCGATCTTCCGGCAGATCATGGGCCGCGACCTGATGCGCCCGGACCCCGAGCGTCACGGCGCGCTCCGCATGACAGAGGCCGCCCGTCCGATCCTGCGCGGAGAGGACGGCATCACCCTTCGTCGCGACACCATCGCGGCGGCGAAAAGCCAAAGTCGTCCAGCGGCGAAGGCGCTTGTCTCGGACGAGGCCGCGCCGCTTCTCTCGGCGCTCAAGGCCAAGCGCCGGGCGCTGGCCGAGGCACAGGGCGTGCCGGCCTACATCATCTTCACCGACCGGACCCTCATCGAAATGGCGGAGACGCGGCCGCACACGCTCGACGAGATGTCTGCCATCGGAGGCGTTGGCGCGGCCAAGCTCGAGCGTTACGGGACGGCTTTTCTCGAGGTGATCTCGGGTGAGGCCGCGGCCCCGGCGCATCCTGCGCGGCGCAAGCTTGCCGGTCGCGCCGCCGGCGAGACCTATGATCGGCTGCTGGCGGTGCAGGCCCGACTCGCTCGGGGGCAGGACGGAACCGGCAAACCGATGAGTTGCTCCGCCGCGCTGCTCGCCCGGATTGCCGCGCTGGGGCCGGATGCCCGGCATCAGCTCCACCGCCTGCTTGGAGATCGTCTCGCGCAGCGTTTCGGTGACGCCTTCGCGGAGGTGCTGGCCGACGCCTGAGGAGCGGATGGACCTCCGGCAACGCCGTGCTAAAAGATGTGGGGATTGGGGGCTTAGTCGCTTCCAATTGCGGTAACATTAACAATGCGCTGGAAGAGTGTCCGACCCCGGATTCTTTCCAACAGGGGAACCATGCTCGTCGTCATCTCACCCGCCAAGCGGCTCGACTGGACCGCCACGGACGTTCCAGGAACCGATCCCGCCTTCACCCGGGAGGCCTCGATCCTGGCAGGTCACGCTCGCCAGCTTAGCCTCGAGGACCTTAAGGCCTTGATGAACCTTTCCGACGACCTCGCCCGGCTCAATCGCGACCGGTTCCGCGAGTTCACCGCCGACCCCTGCCCCACAGCCCTCCGCCCCGCCGCGTTCGCTTTCGCAGGTGACACTTATATCGGCTTGGATGCCGGATCCCTCGACCCACAGGAACTCGACTGGGCCCAGGACCACCTCCGCATCCTCTCGGGCCTCTACGGCCTGCTCCGTCCGCTCGACGAGATCCAGCCCTACCGTCTCGAGATGGGAAGCCGCCTGAAGACCCGCCGCGGGACGAGCCTCTACGACTTCTGGGGCGACAAGATCGCCGTTTCGCTCAAGGAGACTGCTGCAAGCCTTGGGACCGATACGCTCCTGAACTGCGCAAGCCAGGAATACTTTGGAGCCGTCGATCCCGGCGCGCTTGGCCTCCGCATCGTGGCACCCGTCTTCCTAGAGGATCGACGCGGAGAGGCGAAGGTTGTCAGCTTCTATGCCAAGCGCGCCCGTGGAGCGATGGCGCGGTTCGTCATCGAACGCCGTCTCACCGACCCGGAAGGCCTTCGGGATTTCGACTCCGGTGACTATGCCTACGATCCGGAGAGATCCGAAGCGGACGCGCCGGTCTTTGTTCGGAGCTACCCGGACGACTAGCAATCCATCCCTGAAGAGTCCGTCTAGGCGCTTGCAGCGACGGCCGGCATCTCGGCCAGAGCGCCCGGGTCCGGTGGGACAATGCCCGGATCGGCGGCTGCGGCGGCGATGACGTACTCGGCAAGAACCGGCTTTCGGATGGGCTTCGTCATGTACTGGTCGATCCCTGCGCCGAGGATGCTCCGATCGTCGCCCTCCATCGCATGGGCGGTCATCGCCACGATAGGGATCCGCGCGGAACCCGCTGTCTCCTCGATCTCGCGGATGCGGCGGGCGGCTTCCTTCCCGTCCATCACGGGCATCGAGATATCCGTGAAGAGAATGTCGGGTTGGAACGTGCGGAACAGCTCCACAGCTTCGTTTCCGTCGTCCGCGAACAGGATGTCGATGTCCAACCCGCCGAGCATCTTCTTGAAGACGAGTTGATTCGTCTTGTTGTCTTCCGCCGCAAGGAGACGCAGGCGGCGAGGCTCCTTCTCGACAAGCGGGGCCGGTGCCTCGTCCCTGAATGCCATCGGCGGGCATGGAGGTGCCTCAAGAGCCTCCAGGAGGTTTTGGCGCAAGACCGGATGCGGAATGACACGAACCGGTGCGGATCCGTCTTCCAGCGGAGAGGCGGCATTACTGGTGAGGAGCAACGTCAACGCGGGTTCTACCTCTAGAACAAGCTGGCGGAACCGGTCACAGGCGCCCTTTTCACCGGAGGGATCCGAGACGACGAGAATGTCACGCGGGCCAAGGGGCGCTTTTCGGAGCGCCAGTCCATCCGTTAGCCGGACCACAGGCAGGCCGAGCGCGACGAGCTGGGCGGTCGTCGCCTGACGGCTCCGCTCGTCGGGGTCAAGCAGGAAGGCCCTGTCGATCCAGTGAGCAATCTTGCGTTCCGCCCCTTCCTCCTCGGCTACCGGAACCTTGATCCTGAAGCTGAAGCAGGATCCCTTGCCGACCTCGGACTCGACCCAGATCTCCCCCGACATGAGGTCCACCAGCCGCTTGGAGATCGCGAGGCCGAGCCCCGTCCCGTCGAACCGGCGGTTCATCTCTCCTTCGACCTGGTTGAACTCCCCGAAGATGTGGCGGCGCATTTGCGGAGCGATGCCGATCCCCGAATCCTCGACCGATACGGTGACATGCCGATAGCCTGGCCCGCCCGGGCGTCCAATGACGCGGACCTTGACCGAACCGGTATCGGTGAATTTCACGGCATTCCCGATGAGGTTCGTCAGGACCTGCCGGAGACGTCCGCCATCGCCAACGAGCCGCGTCGGCAGAAACAGGTCGTAGTCGAGTTCGAGCCGAATTCCCTTTTCCTGAGCCTTGGGCGACAGAAGCGTCAGCACCTCCTGTATCGTGTTCTCCAGATCGAACGGCGCTGGATAGAGCGTGAGGCGCTCTGCCTCGATCTTCGAGTAGTCGAGGACGTCATTTATTATGGTAAGAAGGGCTTCGCCGGAATTCCGAATGGTCTGAACGTAAAGACGCTGCTCCTCGTCGAGTGTCGACTCCAGAAGGATGTCTGCCATTCCGACAACACCGTTCATCGGCGTCCGGATCTCATGGCTCATGTTGGCGAGAAAGGCAGATTTCGCGCGGTTGGCGGCTTCCGCCTTTTCTCGTGCCTTCTTGAGAGCTTTCTCGCGCCGGATCGCGGAGGTGATGTTGAGCGCCAGCGTGACCATGTCTCCGTCGCGCGTGCGCCGGTCGAGAAGTCGGACGTACTGCCCGTTCCAGAACCGGAGCACGACCGGTTCGATGACGGGCTGACGCCAGCGTGCGAGCATTTTGGCGCACCAGTCAGACCGCGACTGAACCCCGATGTCGACAACGCCTTCCTCGACCGCGATCTTCAGAAGATCGTGGTAGGTGGCACCAATCCTGACGTCAGACAGTCCTTCGAAGACAGACAGATATGCCTTATTGGCCGCGATCAGCCGGTTGTTCTCGTCGAAGACCGCGAAACCGTCCTGGATCGTCTCGAGCGAATCCCAGAGCCGGCGTTCCGCAATCTCCACGGCGTCCTTCGCGCGCTCCAGGTCGTGGCGCACGATCTGGTTCTCGTCGCGGAGGTGCTCCGCCTCGTCCCGCTTCTGAGCGAATTCGTTCGTGAGGCGGCGCGAGTGCTCGGAGACAGTCCGGTTCGCCTCGCAAAGCTCCGCCTGCCGCTGTTCGAACAGACGTTCGGCCGCGAGACGAGCACGACGTTCCATCGCCAGGTGATCGTGAAAGGACATCCAAGACTCCGGTACGGGACATTCCGAACCGGAGATTGCGGGCGACTCGGTAAAGGAGCCGTTAAGCCAAGCGTTCGATCGCGAGAGCGATTCCCTGACCGCCGCCGATGCACATGGTGATGAGTCCGTAGCGGCCGCCGATGCGGTCCAACTCGTACATCGCCTTCACGGTGATGATGGCCCCCGTCGCGCCGACGGGGTGACCAAGTGCAATCGCGCCGCCATTCGGGTTGACCTTGGCGGGGTCGAAACCGAGGCTGCGATTCACCGCGAGCGCCTGCGCCGCGAAGGCCTCGTTGGATTCTATGACGTCGAAGTCGTCTGCCGAGAGGCCGGTGCGCTCCAGAAGCCGCTCGACCGCCGGAACCGGGCCAATTCCCATGACCTCGGGCCGGACGCCCGCATGGGCATACCCCAGGATCCGGGCCCGGGGTGTGAGACCGACCTTCTCCGCCGCGTCGACGCGAGCCAGGACGAGCGCCGCCGCGCCGTCATTGATGCCGGACGCGTTGCCAGCGGTCACGGTGCCGTCCTTGTCGAAAACGGGCCGCAGCCCGGAGAGCGCCTCTGTCGTCGTTGCCTTCGGGTGCTCGTCGGTGTCGAAGGCGGCGGTTTCGCGCTTCACTTTGATCTCCACCGGGACGATCTGGTCCCGAAACCGGCCTTCGGCGATCGCCGCGGCCGCACGCTTCTGGCTTTCGAGGGCGAAGGCGTCCTGGGCTGTGCGGTCTATGTCGTGCTCCCGGGCGACGTTTTCGGCGGTGACGCCCATGTGCCCGGTTCCGAAAGGGCAGTTGAGCGCGCCAAGCATCATATCCTGCGCGCCTGCGTCACCCATTTTCTGGCCCCAGCGCGCCTGTGGGAGAATGTAGGGCGAACGGCTCATGCATTCGGAGCCGCCTGCAAGACCGTAGTCCGCATCTCCGAGTTGGAGCGCCTGCACGACAGACACAATGGCCTGAGCGCCCGAGCCGCACAGGCGGTTGACGTTCATCGCGGGGACGGTCTCGGGCACGCCCGCTGCCATTGCCGCAACGCGAGAGAGATACATGTCTTTCGGTTCGGTGTTGATGACGTGCCCGAACGCAACGTGGCCGACCTGGCCGCCATCGACGCCGGCGCGCGCAAGCGCTGCCTCCGCGGCGATGCGCCCGAGTTCGATCGGCGGGGTTGCGGACAAGCCTCCGCCGAAAGTCCCTATCGCGGTGCGTGCGCCGCCGAGGATCACGATGTCGGTCATGTCCGTTCCTCCCTGAAATGTCAGGCGCCATCCTACCCACACGCGACGCCAACGGAAGCCGGACGTCGCGTCGCGGGCTGGTCGACCGGACCGAAGGGCTTGATCGCGGCGGCATCGGTCCCTACGACCGGCGGGCGCGTCATCGGAACGAGGTTTGCGGCATGGGTGATCTGATCTTCTGGACAGCTTTGATCCTGGCGATCTTCTTCGGTTTCCGTTGGCTCCAGAAACGGAACAAGAGAGACTAATGCGGCGGCGGGAGCGGTTGCCGTCCCGCTTCGGTCAACACCCAGCATTCGCGTCCTTCGAAAACTGCCGCTGTCAGCCGCCGCCCGAATCCGGCTCCCGTGTCGAGGTTCACACGGTTCCCGCAGTTCTGAGGATCATCGACGGGCGTGTGTCCGTGCACGATCAGAGGTCCGTGATCCCGCGTGTCGTAGAGGAACTCATCCCGAATCCACATGAGGTCCGTCGGGTCCTGAAGCGTGACGGGAACGCCTGGCCTGATCCCCGCATGCACGAAGAGCACCTCGGGCGTCGCATGGAAATACGGGAGCGAGTCGAGGAAGCGGCGATGGGCGTCCGGGATCGCCTCGCGCGCGTCTTGCAGAACGGCGCGACGGCTGCGGAAGCCCCCGGTGCGGATGCCGTAGGATGCGAGCGTCGCATCGCCCCCTACCCTCGCATTGAGCCAGGTCAGTCCTTTGCGCAATGCATCGTCTGGATCCGCCGTCGTCCCGAGGAAGTCGCCGAACATCGCGTCGTGGTTGCCGCGAACAATGAGCCAGGGCTCGCCGCGTTCGCGCCCTTCGAGCAACAGGTCGATCACGCCCTTGCTGTCGGGTCCGCGGTCAACCAGGTCGCCGAGATGAACGACAGGCGCGTTTGTGTCTCCGATTGCCTTGCGGTCTTTCATGATCCGCTCGTGCGCGGCCTCAAGCATTCCGCGTTGCCCGTGGACGTCGCCGATGGCGTAAAAGCGCATTTGAGTCTCCGGTCAGGGCGCGTTCCCGTCACATAAGCGCTCCGCGCCCCACCGTCATCTCATCCGGCGTCGAATGCCAGAGGGCGGACCTGCTGAAACAGACCGGTTGAACGGAGCTTTTCGAGGACCGGCCCCGGGATCGGGTCGTCGACATAGAGGAGCGCGATGGCGTCTTTCCCACGAGTCGACCGGCCGAGGGTGAAGTTGGCGATGTTCACGCCGTTCTCGCCCAAGGTCTGACCGAGCGCGCCGATGATGCCAGGGACGTCCTCGTTCGTGGTGTAGAGCATGTGCCGGCCGATCTCGGCGTCTATGGTGATGCCCTTGATCTGAATGAACCGCGGCTTGCCATCCGAGAAGACGGTCCCAGCAATGGAACGTTCGCGTTCTGCGGTGACAACCGTCAGCTTCATGTAGGCGTCGAACACACCCGACTTGCCTTGTGTGGTCGTCGAGATCTTGATGCCGCGCTCCTTCGCGATGATCGGAGCTGACACCATGTTCACGTCGGGGTTCACCGCCTTCATGACGCCCGCGATCACCGCGGCGTTGAGCGCGGCCGTGTTCATCTGGGCGACGGTCCCATCGTAGAGAATGTTCACGGCCTTGATCGGCTCGTCCGTCAGCTGCCCCGTGAACGATCCTAGATGCTGCGCGAGCTTGATCCACGGCCCCATGACGGCGGCTTCCTCGGCCGTCACCGATGGCATGTTGAGCGCGTTCTGAACAGCACCGGTCAGAAGGTAGTCGGACATCTGCTCGGCCACCTGGAGCGCAACGTTTTCCTGCGCTTCCGTGGTCGAGGCGCCGAGGTGAGGGGTGACGACGACGTTGGGCAGGCTGAAGAGCGGGCTTTCGGTGGCCGGTTCGACAGCGAAGACGTCAAGCGCGGCACCGGCGACGTGGCCCTTCCTCAGCGCATCGGCGAGGGCATCCTCGTCGATCAGGCCACCGCGTGCGCAGTTGACGATACGGACTCCTCGTTTCGCCCTTGCGATGGCGTCCTTGGAGAGGATGTTCCGCGTCTTGTCGGTGAGCGGCACGTGGAGGGTAATGAAATCCGCCCGAGCAAGGAGGTCTTCAAGCTCGACCTTTTCGACGCCGAGCTGCGCCGCGCGCTCCTCCGAGAGAAAAGGATCGTAGGCGATCACCTTCATCTTGAGCCCATGTGCGCGCTCGCAAACGATGGAGCCGATGTTCCCCGCGCCGATGACACCCAGCGTCTTGGACGTGAGCTCGACGCCCATGAAGCGGGACTTCTCCCATCTGCCGGCATGGGTCGAGGCGTTGGCCTCCGGGATCTGGCGGGCCACCGCCATCATCATCGCGATGGCGTGTTCGGCGGTCGTGATCGAGTTTCCGAACGGTGTGTTCATCACGATCACACCCTTTTTCGACGCGGCCGGGATATCGACGTTGTCGACGCCGATTCCGGCGCGGCCGATCACCTTGAGATTCGCAGCGCGGTCGAGGACTTTCTCCGTGACCTTGGTCGCCGAGCGGATCGCGAGGCCGTCGTATTCTCCAATGACGTCAAGGAACTTGTCCTTGTCCTTGCCGATGGAGGGGTCGAAGGTCACGTCGATGCCGCGGTCGCGGAAAATTTGGACGGCAGTTTCGGAAAGCTTGTCGGAGACGAGCACTTTGGGGGCCATCTGAGGGCTCCTTTTTCACAGAATGAAATGCGGATGGATCGCTTGTGGACGCGAACGTCCCAACGCGAACGTTCAGGCGGCTGCGGAGTGCGCGACGATCTCCTCCTCGAAGGCCCACTCCAGCCAAGGCATCAGCGCCTCCAGATCAGAGGTCTCGACCGTGCCGCCGCACCAGATCCGGAGACCGGGAGGGGCATCGCGATAGGCCCCGATGTCGTAAGCGACGTCCTCCTTCTCCAGACGCTTGGCGACGGCCTTCGCGAAGGCCGTGCCGTCGGTGATGCGAGCGTCGGCAAACTTGAGGCAGACGGAGGTGTTCGAGCGCGTCGCCGGATCCTCCGCAAGGAAGTCGACCCAGGCGTGTTCGGCGACGAAGCGGTCGATGACGGCGGTGTTGGCGTCTGCCCGCGTGGCGAGTCCGTCGAGCCCGCCCGCCGACCGGGCCCAGTCGAGCGCCAGGAGATAGTCTTCGAGGGCGAGCATGGACGGTGTGTTGATCGTTTCGCCCGCGAAGATGCCTTCGATGAGCTTCCCGCCCTTCGTGAGACGGAAGATCTTGGGCAGCGGCCAGGGCGGTGTATAGCTTTCGAGTCGCTCGACGGCGCGGGGAGACAATACCAGCATCCCGTGTGCGGCCTCGCCGCCGAGAACCTTCTGCCAGGAAAAGGTGGTAACGTCGAGCGCGTCCCACGGAAGGCGTTGAGCGAAGGCGGCGGAGGTCGCGTCGCAGATCGTGAGACCCGCGCGATCCGCTGGAATAGTCACTGAATCGGGGACGCGAACGCCTGATGTCGTGCCGTTCCAGGTGAAGACGACGTCCTTGTCGAAATCGACCTCGGCGAAGTCGACGATCCGGCCATAGTCGGCCTCCCGCACCGTCGCATCGAGCTTCAATTGCTTTACCGCATCGGTGACCCAGCCCTTGCCGAAGGACTCCCAGGCCAGCATCTCAACGGGCCGCTCTCCGAGAAGCGACCACATAGCCATCTCGACCGCGCCTGTGTCGGATGCGGGGACGATGCCGACGCGGTAGCCGCGGGGGATGCCGAGAATCTCGCGCGTCCCGTCGATGGCGGCCTTGAGCTTTGCCTTGCCGACGGCAGCGCGGTGAGACCGGCCAAGGGCCGCGTCGGCGAGACGTTCGAGCGAAAATGTCGGGGGTTTGGCGCAGGGGCCTGAAGAGAAACGCGGATTATCCGGCCGCGCCGCCGGTCGCATAGTGCTCATATCCGATATCCTTCCAGATATTCGCCCCTCGTTGGGGAGGGGTGTCCCACTGACGCAGGTAGTCGGGCGTGTTACGGTTGGCAACAGCAAATCGCGGTGCGTTTGCCGCGACCCGGCCATACGACGCCTCCAATCGGAAACCTGTGGCGCCCGGAGGAACAGCGGGCGGTGAGCCTCAGTTTCCGTGAGGATGGAACTCAAGCTCAAAACCGGGGAGGCGTCTTGACCGCGCTGCTTGCAGGCTTCGTTCTGGTGGCCGCTCTCGGCGTGTTCCACCACGTGGCGCTTCGGGCGCTCAGGGGATTGTCGCGTCCGGTCGAAAGCCGGGCAAACCGGTCGATCCTGACGGCGTTCATCGGTCTGCTCGTCATCCATACCGTCGAGATCTTGGCCTTCGCGCTGGCCTTTCACGTTCTTCTTGCCATCCCGGATATCGGCTCCCTCTCAGTGGAACAGGGGCGGATCAGCTGGGATGACCTGCTCTATTTCTCGGGAATCAACTTCACGACTGTCGGCTACACATCGATCGATGCCACCGGGCCGTTTCGTCTGATCGCGATGATGCAGTCGCTGGGCGGGTTCATGGTGCTGACGTGGTCGGCCACGTTCCTCTATTCGGTCTGGCGAGAGGCACTGTCGGCGAAGTGATCCACTGGCGCCGTGCCCCCGGCCGTGCTACGCCGCCGCCCGCATCGGAGCCCGCCCTTGTTCATCGTCACGCTTCTCACTTCTCCCATTCGTCCGTCGCTCGATCCTGCCCTCGTCGACTCGCTGCGCAACGCCTGGGGTGGCGGCGCGGCGCAGTGGCTTGCGCCCGATGAGGCAGTTGAATTCGCAGTGGCCACCGTTCCGGCGAACCGCTGGGACGTCTGGGAAGACTTGCAGGCGCTGGGCGTCGATTTGATCGTTCAGACTGCCGAAAGGCGCAGGAAGAAGATGCTGCTCGCCGACATGGACTCCACGATGATCGGGCAGGAGTGCATCGACGAGTTGGCGAGCGTCGCGGATGTCGGGGCCGAGGTCGCCGCGATCACGCGGCAGGCGATGAACGGAGAGCTGGATTTCGAAGGGGCGCTGAAGGCCAGGCTCTCTCTGCTGACAGGCCTTGACTCAGGCGTGATAGAGACTGTTCTCGCGGACCGGATCACGTTCACGCCGGGGGGGCGGGCGCTGGTCGCCACGATGAAGGCACAGGGGGCATATACCGCTCTGGTTTCGGGCGGCTTCAGTTCTTTCACCGAGAAAGTGGCTTTGGCGCTGGGCTTTGACGAGCACCGGGCAAACCTTCTGCTGATCGAGGGTGGACGGCTGACCGGACATGCCGCCGAGCCGATCCTCGGTCGCGAGGCGAAGGTGCAGGCGCTCCAGGAAATCACGGCGCGGCTAGGGATATCCGAAGCGGACGTGATGGCGGTGGGGGATGGGGCGAACGACCTCGGGATGCTGAAGCGGGCTGGCGCGGGCGTGGCGTTGCATGCGAAGCCCGTCGTTGCGGCGGAAGTCGACATCCGAATCAACCACGGCGACCTGACGGGGCTTCTCTACATCCAGGGCTACTCGCAGGACGAGTTCGTCACAGGATGAATTGTGCCACCGTCTCGTCGGTCGTGATGTCGCGATACACGAAGCCATGCGCGTCGAGGCGTGCGAAGAGCTCTGTGAAATTCTCCGGCCGCTTGGTCTCGATGCCGATCAGGACCGAGCCAAAGTTGCGTGCGGACTTCTTGAGGTATTCGAAGCGTGCGATGTCGTCGTCGGGGCCCAGCATCTCGAGGAAATCGCGTAGCGCGCCGGGTCGCTGGGGCAGGCGCAGGATGAAGTACTTCTTCACACCGGAATAGCGCTGGGCGCGTTCCTTGACCTCGGGGAGGCGCTCGAAGTCGAAGTTGCCGCCGGAGGTGACTGCGACCACGGTCTTGCCGGCGATGCCGTCGCGGATCGATGCGAGGATGTCGACGGAGAGGGCGCCGGCGGGTTCGAGGACGATGCCCTCGTGGTTCAGCATCTCGAGGATGGTGGTGCAGATGCGGTCTTCTGGTGCGCGGAAGATGTCGTTTGGATCGACGCCTGCAAGATGTCGGAAGGTATTGGAGCCGATTCGTGCCACCGCGGCACCGTCGACGAAAGTGTCGACGCGGTCGATGGTGACAGGCTCGCCCGCAGCGATGGCGGCGGTGAGGCTCGCGCCGCCTGCGGGTTCGACATAGATGAAACGTGTTGCGGCTGCGGTGTCCCGGAAATGGGCGGTGACGCCGGAGGAGAGGCCGCCGCCGCCGACGGGGAGCACGACGAGGTCGGGCGGAGCGCGCAGGGAGTCCAGGATCTCGACGGCAACGGTGGCCTGGCCCTCGATCACATCGGGGTCATCGAATGGCGAGAGGAAGTGCGCGCCGCTCTCCCGGCAGAACGCCTGGGCGGAGGCGAGTGTGTCGTCGAAATAGTCGCCGGTAAGGCGGATTTCGACACTGGTCCCGCCGAATACTCGTGTCTTGTCGATCTTCTGCTGCGGCGTCGTGACCGGCATGAAGATGACGCCCCTGACGCCGAAATGGCGGCAGACATAGGCAACGCCCTGCGCGTGGTTGCCCGCGCTCGCGCAGACGAAGCCCTTGTCACCCTCACCCGCGCCGATCACCTTGCGCATCGCATTGAAGGCGCCGCGGATCTTGTATGAACGTACCGGGCTCAGGTCCTCCCGCTTGAGCCAGATATCGGCAGCGAAGCGGTCGGAAAGGAAGTCGTTGCGCTGGAGCGGGGTGGGCTCGAAGAGCGTCCGCATCTGCGCTGTCGCGGCTCGGGCGGCATCGGCGAAATCCGGCATGGAGGCTCCTTCGACACTGGCGGTAGTCTGCCGTAAACGAACCGTTTCATGATGAACAGGCGCTCGGCGCCACAAAATCGCCACAAGAGGTCGCCGGAATGGAAGGGAAGCTCTGGCCACTCACCAGTGCAGGAGAAAATCATGAGAAGAGAGATGAGGGCGGTTCTCGTCGCCGCGACGTTGTCCGCCGTTGCGGTCGTACCTGCAGCCATTGTCATGTCGATCACAACGGTCGATGCGGCCCACGCCAAGGGCGGGAATGGCAAAGGAAATGGCGGCGGGACCGGAAATGCGAGCGACTCCCGTGGCGGCGGAAAAGATAATGCCGCACGAGGCGCCGGAAAACCGTCGCGGGCCAGCCAGGGCGGCAGATCCGGCATCGCGACGGCGCAGCGCGGCGGACCTGATCCGGTGGGTGTTTTTCTGAACAGGCTGACGGGACAGGACAAGAAGCAGGCGCGTCAGGCGTCGCGCACGGCCCCGACCAAACGGGCGCCCGTGACATCTGTCGCTCCCGCGAAGCGGCCGGACGCCAAGCCGTTGCCGGGATCGCGCGCAGCACAGCTGACGGGCCTGCATCCAAGTGCGCTCGGGAACATGAACGGCGCGCTCAACGCCGACATCAATGCCGTCATGGCGCACATGGAGAACGGGAACTTCAACGGCCCAGTCGGTCACATGGCTGCCATCGCGCTGGCCAGTGTGGACGCCGCGGAGGCGGAGGAAATCCTCTCGACGCCGGAAGGCATGGAATACCACGCGTTCTACAGCGCGCTCGACGCGTCGGAGTACGAAACGTTCGATGACTACCTCGCGGCGGTTGAAGCCGACCCGACGGTCTTCGACTCGGATCTCGAGACTGCGTATTTCTCTCTGGGAACGTCGGACCTCGAGACAGCCCTCGCGGACGCAGGCTATGAAGATTACGATTCGTATGTCGCCGCGAGGGACGCAGATCCCAGCCTCGCCGACCCTTCGATCGCGGACGCGCATGCCGGGCTCGGCTCCTTCGATGCCACAGTGACGGACCTCTACGGCGGCGCTCATGAGGATCTTGCCGGTTTGGCCGAGGCCCAGGGCGCGCTCTTGGCATACTGGAACAAGGATGATCCCGACTCGCTGGAGGATGACGAGAAGCTGCTGGCCGGAGTCATCGCGCATATCGAGCAGAATTTCGATGTGATCGCGGCGACGTCGGAGACAATGGACGTGGACGAAAGTGCGGTAACGGCTGGCAAAAAGGGTGGAGAGGATTTGATCGGTTGCGGGGCGCCTGCGGGCTGCGAGACAGACGAGGACCTTGCATCGGCGAACTGATGACGACGGGCTGCCGCCTCCGGCGGATCGCGACCGCATTGTCAAAATCCTAAACCCGTTCCGCCAAAGTCTCGCCTCAGTTGTCCTGTTCCCTCTTGCGAAGGTGAAGGGAGACTCCGATGCTAGGATGCGCAAGGTCGTTCACAGTGACGCTGCTTCTCGCGGGCGTGATCGCTGTTCCCGTGTCGGCATCCGCTGTCGGCGACGCGACCTATTCGCTGGCGAGCGCCCGGGCGATGTCGGAGCGCGCGTCAATGTCTCCGTCTGAACGGTTCATGGCCGTCTATATGCAAAGTGCCGAGCGTTTCGAAATGCTCAGGCGTCTTCAGGAGAAGTACCCGGCGCTTCTCCGGTAAGCGACGGACCGGCACCTTGTTCCCTCTCTGAAAAAGCCTTACACGCCCGGAAAACCTGACAATCCGGGGGAACTGCATGTCCGCGCCGAAGAAAGTCGTGCTCGCCTACTCGGGCGGCCTCGACACCTCGATCATCCTGAAATGGCTGCAGACCGAATACGGCTGCGAGGTCGTTACCTTCACCGCAGATCTCGGGCAGGGGGAGGAGCTGGACCCGGCGCGCAATAAGGCCGAGATGCTGGGGATCGCGCCCGGGAACATCTACATCGAGGACCTGCGCGAGGAGTTCGTGCGCGACTTCGTCTTCCCGATGTTCCGCGCCAACGCGCTCTACGAAGGGCTTTACCTGCTCGGCACGTCCATCGCGAGGCCCCTGATTTCCAAGCGGCTCGTGGAGATAGCCGCCGAGACCGGCGCGGATGCCGTGGCGCACGGGGCGACGGGCAAGGGCAACGACCAGGTGCGGTTCGAGTTGAGCGCCTATGCGTTGAACCCCGAAATCAAGGTCATCGCGCCCTGGCGCGAGTGGAGCCTGACGAGCCGGACACGGCTCCTGGAGTTCGCCGAGCAGAACCAGATCCCGATCGCGAAGGACAAGCGCGGTGAGGCGCCGTTTTCGGTCGATGCGAACCTTCTGCACACATCTTCCGAGGGCAAGGTTCTGGAGGATCCCGGTCAGGAGGCGCCGGACTACGTCTATCAGCGGACGGTGCATCCGGAGAATGCGCCCGATGCGCCCGAGATGGTGGAGATCACCTTTGAGAAGGGCGATGCGGTCGCGCTCAATGGTGAGGCGAAGAGCGCGGCCGCGATCCTGACGAGCCTGAACGAGCTCGGCGGAAAGCATGGAGTCGGGCGGCTCGACCTGGTGGAGAACCGCTTCGTCGGGATGAAGTCGCGGGGGATTTACGAGACGCCCGGCGGAACCATTCTCTTGGAAGCGCACCGGGGGATCGAGCAGATCACGCTCGACAGCGGGGCGGGGCACCTCAAGGACTCGATCATGCCGCGCTATGCGGAACTGATCTACAACGGGTTCTGGTTCAGCCCCGAACGCGAGATGCTGCAGGCGCTGATCGATCAGAGCCAGGAGCACGTGTCGGGGACGGTGCGGGTGAAGCTCTACAAGGGATCGGCGCGGACGGTGGCGCGGTGGTCGGACCATTCGCTCTATTCGGAGGCGCACGTGACCTTCGAGGAGGACGCAGGCGCCTACGATCAGAAGGATGCCGAGGGGTTCATCCGACTGAACGCGCTGCGGCTCAAGCTGATCGCGACGCGGAACCGGCGGGTGACCGGCTAGGCCATCCGACGCGTGACTTCTGCGTGAAGCGGTGCGCCGGCGGCGATGATGCCATCGAGGCGCGGATCGGCATTGTTGAAGACGAGTGGCCGGCCGCGCCGGTCGGTGACGGTGGTCCCTGCTTCGGTCGCGATGAGGCTTCCGGCCGCGACGTCCCATTCCCATGTCGGACGAAGCGTCATCATGCCGTCGTAGCGGCCCTCGGCCACGAGGCACAGCCTGTAGGCAAGGGATGGTCGGAAGGCACGCTCGACGTGCGGGACCTCGCCTTTCCAGTGCTGTTGATCGAAGGAGACCCGCGGGGCGAGGAACGTCGACCCGGTGATTTCGCTGCGGTCGGAGGCGCGGACGAGAGCGCCGTTCAGCGTCGCTCCGTGACCCGCGGCCGCCGCGTAGGTCTTTTCGTGCACTGGAAGGTGGACGACTCCCGCGACCGGAGTGCCATCCTCGACGACTGCGATCGAATGCGCCCAGGTCCGCTCTCCCTCGATGAAGGCGCGCGTGCCGTCGATGGGGTCGATCACGAAAAGCCGGAGCCCGGCGCGGGTCTCTGGCGTGTCCGGCGTTTCCTCCGACAGCCAGCCGTAATCGGGACGGGCGGCGCGGAGCGTGCCCTTGAGGAAGGCGTCGACCTCGTAATCGGCCTCGGAGACCGGCCCGTCGACGCCCTTGTCCCAGACCTTCGGATTCTCGCGCCAGTGGCGGCAGGCGATCTTTCCGGCCTCGAGAGCCGCGGCGAGCAGGAGGTCGAGATCACTCTCCGGCAAGAGTGAGGCCTTCGACGAGGAGTGAGGGCACGACGCGGGACATCCAGGGACGGGCATCGTTCGCGGGGACGACCATGCGCAGCATCTCGCGAAGATTGCCCGCGATGGTGCACTCATTGACGGGATAGGCGATCTCTCCGTTTTCTATCCAGAAGCCCGAGGCGCCGCGTGAGTAATCACCGGTGTTCGGGTTTATCGAAGAGCCGATGAGCGAGGTAACCAGCAGGCCGCGCCCCATCTCGCGCAGGAGTTCGTCGCGGCTCCTGTCGCCCTGTGTCAGCGCGACGTTGGTGTTCGAAGGTTGCGGCGGCGCCGATGTGGAGCGGACGGCGTTGCCGGTGCTTTCCATGCCGAGCTTGCGGGCCGTCGAGAGGTCGAGGGTCCAACCGGTGAGCGCGCCCCGTTCGACGATCTGGCGCTTTCGCGTCGGGAGCCCTTCCCCGTCGAACGGACGTGAGCCAGCGACGCGTGGCCGGTGCGGATCCTCGCTGAGGGAGAGCCCGTCGGGAAGCACCTGCTCGCCGAGCGCTCCCCTGAGCCAGGAGGCGCCGCGGACAATGGCGGCGCCGTTCACTGCTTGCAGGAGGTGGCCGATGAGGGATGAGGAGATCCGTTCGTCATAGAGGACCGGGAAGGCGCCCGTGGGAGGCTTGCGGGCGCCGGCGCGGGCCGCGGTGCGTTCGCCGGCGATGCGGCCGACGTCCTCGGGCGACGGAAGATCAGCCCTGTAGATGCGCGTTTCGCCGAAATAGTCTCTCTCCATCGTCGTGCCGCTGCCTGTGATGGCGACGCAGGAGATGGCGTGGTCGGTGCGCGCATAGCCGCCGGAGAAGCCGTTCGTCGCCGCAAGGTGCAGGCGGCGGCGGCCAAATGCGGCGGAGGTGGAATCGATCTTCGAGATGCCCGCGACGGCGAGCGCGGCGGCCTCGGCGCGGGCCGCATGATCCTGAAGCTCAGCTGGGGCCGGTTCGTCTGACGGGTCTGAAAGGTCGAGCGTTTCGACGTTCCAGTCTACGGCGAGTTGGGAGGGATCGGCGAGACCGATCGTCGGGTCCTCGGGCGCTTCCCGGGCCATGGCCACCGCCCGTTCGGCCATCTCGGCGACGGTCGCGGCTTTAATGTCAGAGGCAGACACGCAGGATTGGCGATGCCCGATGAGAACGCGAAGTCCCAGATCGATGCTCTCGGCACGCTCGGCCTGTTCGAGCCGGCCCTTGAGGACGTCGATCGAGATAGACGCGCCATCCACGGCCAGTGCATCTGCCGCGTCGGCACCTGCCGAGCGCGCGGCGTCGAGAAGCTGCTGGGTGAGGCTGGAGAGATCGGCGGCCATAGGGAGGAAATCCTTTCGCTGTCTGCCACGTAGTCTGGCCGGCGATCGGGCGCAAGGCGGTGCCAGAACGACATCGCCCGGCACGAGGCCGGGCGATGCGGGATCGGGACGGTCGGGAGTTCGTCAGCGGATGCGTTGTCCGTTGGCGAGGATCGAGCCGTCCGGTTGGATCGCGATTTCTGAGACGAGCGTATCCTCTCCGGCCCCCGGCCGGGCGAAGAGGCCGAGCATCATACGCGCGCCCATCGCCTGGTCTTCCGGCACAAGACCCATCTGGACCAGCTTGTCGATCAGCGCGTTCGCACCGACAAGCTGGAGATTCAGCGTACCGACGGGCTGCGGGGCGGGACCTTCGTTGTTGATGTCGAATTCTCCCGACCCGGTGAGTTCCGCGCCGGCCACCGAGAGGAGGATCTCGTTCACGTCGATCTCCTGAACCTGACCGGGAACCTCCTCGATGCCTTGCTCCGCCACCGCCGGATCGAAAACGTTCACCAGCCAGCTGCCCTGGCCCGACAGATCCACGATCAGGGTGGCTGGATCGCGGGGAATTGCGCCGGCCGGATCGAACATCGACCAGATCGCTTCGCTGATCGTCAGACCGACGAGCCGGATGCTCAGGCCCATGTCCTTCGGCTCTTCCGAGACGGTCATGGGCATCTGGATCCTGCCGCCGGTCTCTGCGATCGTGAATTCGACTTCCGGGAACGGGATTTCCGAGCCGGAAACGGTCAGGGCAACGCCTTCGCTCGCGCCGCCATAGGTCAGCCCGTCCGCCCCGACGGCAACGTCATAGCTGCCCCGGTCGGCCTTGCCAGACATGGCGAAATCGCTGCCTTCGCTGGTGCCCGAGATTTCGTAGGTCAGCGGTCCGTGGGTCGTGGTGCCCTGCGTCTCGAGGCCCGCCTCGATCATCTGGCTGATGTCCGTCATGCCGGCTAACGGCGTAATGGTGCCGCCGCTTTCGGAGGCGATGTCGGCCACGTTCATCGTGATGTCGAATGTGTCGCCGCTTCCTTCCGGATCGGTCCCCGACATCGTCATGTTCATCGAACCGGCGGCAAGGCTGCTTGTCACGGATCGTGGGTCGTCTCCGGAGACCGTGTAGGCGCCGGCAAGTCCGGCCAGGCTCATCACGAGATCGAGGTCGGTCGGTTCGCCGTCCGTTTCGACGTCGGACATCGTTACGGTGACGGTCGGAACGGCATAGGTGTAGGAGATCGCATCCGGATCACCCGTTGCCACAAGATCGAGTCCCGACTGGTTCACGAGCATCGAAAAGGTTCCACTTTCGCCTTCGGGCGGAGTCATCGACACATCGAGCGGAAACTCGTCCGACATGTCGATCGCGACACTTCCGTCCGACCTCTCCGTCATCACGATTTCGGCGATCGTCCCGTTCACGCCGGTTTCGGGAGTGTCCATGGTGATGGTCACGTCACGAAGCGTCAGGACACCGCCGGAGGATTCCTCGCTCCCGACCGAAATTGTCTGTCCGAAGTCCGCCGAGGTCTCCTGCCAGTCGGCCCAGACTTCGCCAGCGGTGAGTGCGGCCGCGGATGTGGCCGTGAGGCCGACGGCCGCCGCCGCGGCGGCAAAATGATGCAGCTTGAATGACATGTCTTTCCTTCCCCGGAACAAGGACTTTGCGCGGGAAAGTCTCACCGGCAGCGTGTGCGGGTCAAGTGCCGCCTTGAACCGGATGCACTTAAGTGATCGTTTGTCTCCCGATCAGGGAGAGTGCGATGTCCGACATGACAGGAAAAACCGTTGTCATCACCGGCGCGAGCCGCGGGATCGGAGCCGCGGCAGCGCGCGAATTCGCTGCGGCCGGTGCAAATGTCGCGCTCTTGTCGCGCGGGGAGGATGCGATCGCGACGCTCGCGGGAGAAATCGGTGACCGTGCCATTGCGATTCCCTGTGATGTGAGCCGGTACTGGGAAGTCGCGACCGCCGTCGACGCCTGCGTCGGGCACTTCGGAACGCTTGACGTGCTGGTCGGAAACGCGGGCGTGATCGAGCCTATCTCGCATATCTGGGGTGCCGATCCCGAAGCGTGGAGCAGCGCCATCGACGTGAATCTGAAAGGGGTCTTCCACGGGATCCGCGCTGCGCTGCCCGGAATGATCGAGCGCGGCGGGGGAACGATCATCACGGTGTCCTCGGGAGCCGCGCACAATCCGGTGGAGGCGTGGAGCCACTATTGTGCCTCGAAGGCCGGAGCGGCGATGCTGACGCGTTGCGTCCATCTCGAGGCGTACGGCAAGGGCATTCGCGCCATGGGTCTGTCTCCGGGAACGGTCGCCACGCAGATGCAGAGAGACATCAAGGCGAGCGGCATCAATCCTGTGAGCCAGCTCGACTGGACCGCGCACATTCCGCCGGACTGGCCGGCAAAGACGCTGGTCTGGATGTGCTCCGCGGACGCGGATGCGTTCGTCGGCGAAGAGATCTCGTTGCGCGACGAGGCAATCCGGAAGCGCGTGGGTCTCGTCGCGTGATCCGCCTCGACAAGGCGGAGGCACTCTGGACAGTGACGATCGACCGCCCGGACAAGGCGAATTCGCTGACGCGGGAGATGCTGAGAGAGCTGCGGGACATCGCGCGGGAGGCGGTAGCGGGTCCCAGGGCGCTGATCCTGACGGGGGAGGGACGGGTCTTTTCCGCGGGAGCAGATCTCGATGAGGCGAGGGCGGGGCTGGCGACGGATCCTGTTTGGGAAGAGCTGTCAGGGGCGATAGCAGCGCTGCCTTGCCTCACGATCGCAGCGCTCAACGGCACGCTGGCCGGGGGCGCCTTCGGCATGGCGCTCGCATGTGATCTCAGGGTCGCGGTCGACGGGGCTTCCTTCTTCTACCCGGTGATGAGGCTCGGTTTTCTGCCGCAACCGTCCGATCCCCGACGCCTGGCGGCTCTGGTGGGACCGGCCCGGACGAAGCTGATCGTGATGGGAGGCGCGCGGCTCACCGCGGAGGACGCGATGATCTTCGGGCTCGTCGATGCGGTTGTGCCGGGACCCGAGCTCATGCCGTTCGCGCGATCTCTGGCAGAAGATGCGGAGGGAGCCGGCACGGCGCATGTGGCGGCGATCAAGGCGATGATCGGCTAGCGGCGCCTGCGCCGGCCCGGAACCTTCGACCGGAATGCGTGCGGGCGCTTTGAGACCCAATCGACGAATCGCGCGATGCGGGGACAGGCCTTCAGGGCCGCGACAGTGTTGAACCGGCGGGCCAGTTCGGCCTCCGTGAAGACGGCGTGGATCTCCTTGTGGCAGATCTCGTGGAGGAGGACGGTCGGACCGTCCTTGCCGCCCTTCAGTCGCGGGGTCAAATGATGCAGGCTTCCGCCGCCGGGCGGGATCGGACGGCCGCAGAGCGGGCAGGTGGGCATGGCATCGTCGATCACGGATGCATAAGGTGCCGCCCGGTGGGCGAATGGCAAGAGCATGACAGATGCATTGGTGATCGGCGCGGGCCCGGCGGGGCTGATGGCCGCAGAGGAACTGGCGCGCGCCGGCCGGACCGTCCTCGTCATGGAGGCAAAGCCCTCGGTGGGGCGGAAGCTCCTGATGGCGGGAAAGTCGGGGCTGAACCTGACGAAGGACGAGCCGGCCGGAGAGGTGCTTGCCGCCTATCGCGAGGCCGCAGGCCCGCTTGGACCAATGCTGCGGGATTTCGGACCCGAGCAGGTCCGGGCCTGGGCGCGGGAGCTGGGCCAGGAGGTCTTCACGGGCTCGTCCGGACGCGTGTTCCCCGTCGCGATGAAGGCGTCGCCGCTGCTGCGGGCGTGGCTGAACCGGCTGGTGGAGGCCGGGATCGAGATCAGAACGCGGCACCGCTGGACAGGATGGTCGGGCGACGACTTGGTCTTCGACACGGTCGATGGACGGTTGAAGGTGCGGCCGCGCGTCGTGATCCTTGCTCTCGGCGGGGCAAGTTGGGCAAGATTAGGCTCTGACGGCGCATGGAGGCCCTGGCTTTCCGGGCGCGGCGTCGACGTTGCGCCGTTCCGACCGTCGAATTTTGGCGTCGCAGTGGGCTGGACCGCTTACATGGCCAAGCACTTCGGGGCGCCAGTCAAGGGCGTGGCACTCATGGCGG
>CAZPOK010000006.1:0-37073 GCA_964587905.1 uncultured Rhodobacterales bacterium
ACCGAATTCCAGCGCGACGGCAGCCAGTTCGACAAGCTCTTCACCGAGGGCGACAGTTTTCACATCGGCCAGCTTCGCGGCGACGTCCTGCACACGCCCGGTCACACGCCGGCCTGTCTCACCTACGTGATCGGCGACGCGGCCTTCGTCGGCGACACGCTCTTCATGCCGGACTTCGGGACCGCGCGCTGCGACTTCCCCGGAGGCTCCGCGGAGACGATGTTCGCGAGCGTCCAGAAGATCCTCTCGCTCCCCGACGCGACCCGGATCTTCGTCGGCCACGACTACAAGGCGCCGGGGCGCGACGACTACGCCTGGGAATCGACCGTGGGCGAGCAGAAGGCGAAGAACGTCCACGTGGGTGCCGGGAAATCCAAGGACGAGTTCGTGAAGATGCGGACCGAGCGCGACGCGACTCTGGGCATGCCCAAGCTCATCATTCCCTCCCTTCAGGTGAACATGCGCGCGGGGCAAATGCCTGCGGAAGACAACAGGGGCGACGTGTTCCTGAAGGTGCCGGTGAACAAACTCTGAAACTCAGCTAACGGACTTACCAATGGAACAAGACTGGATCTGGGGGCTGGTCGGAGGCGCGATCATCGGATCGGCCGCCGCCGTATACCTCCTCGTCAACGGACGCATCATGGGGGCGTCGGGCATTCTCGGCGGTCTCGTCGATGGCTCGGGCCGCTCCGCCTGGCTCGAACGCGCGGCCTTCATCGTGGGGCTCGTTCTCATGCCGATCGCCTTCGTGCCGCTCTACGAAGAGGTCGACACGCACCTGACCGACAACATGGTGGCGGTCGTCGCCGCGGGCCTGCTCGTCGGCATCGGCACGCGGATCGCCAACGGCTGCACCAGCGGGCACGGCGTCTGCGGCATCTCGCGGCTGTCGCTGCGCGGGATCGTGGCCACCGTCTTCTACATCTTCGCCGGGGGCGTGACGATCGTCCTGTTCCGGCACATCCTGGGAGTGATCTGACATGCGCGCTTTCTTCGCTTTCGTCGCCGGCAGCATGTTCGGCGTGGGCCTGCTCGTCTCGGGGATGACCGACACGACCAAGGTGCAGGGCTGGCTCGACCTCTTCGGAGACTGGGACCCGACGCTCGCCTTCGTCATGGGCGGCGCGATCATCCCGATGATGATCGCATGGGCCGTCACGCGCGGCCGGCAACCGGCCCTCGGAGGGCAGTTCCCGGCACCGCCGAAGGCCGAGATCGGGCGCAAGCTCGTGATCGGCTCGACGCTGTTCGGCATGGGCTGGGGGCTCGTCGGGCTCTGCCCGGGCCCGGCCATGGCGTCGCTCAGCTATGGCGGGATCGGCGGCCTCGTCTTCGTCGGATCGATGATTCTGGGCATGCTCATCGCCCCCACGCTCAACGCGAGGCTTGACGCCGTTCCGGCCGCGACCTGATATGGTGGCCATGGAGATCAGACCGCTTTCGGAAAAATTCGCCGTCTCGCCCCAGATCGAGACGCATGACCTGGCCGCCCTCAAGGCGGCCGGGTTCAAGACGATCGTCGACAACCGGCCGGACGAGGAGATCCCTCCCGATGTCGGATCCGAGGCGATCCGCGAGGCCGCGGAGGCGGAGGGCCTCCGCTTCGTGATGAACCCGCTCAGCCACGGCGCGCTCACGATGGATCACATCACGACACAGGGCGAGGCACTGGACACCTCCGACGGCCCGGTCTTCGCCTATTGCGCATCCGGAAACCGCAGCGCGATCCTCTGGGCACTGTCGCAGGCCGGCAAGGTGCCGACCGACGACCTGATCGCCGCGGCGGGGCGCGCGGGCTACAATCTCGAACCGTTCCGTGGCGAGATCGACCGGCTGGCCGGACACTGAGGCCTAACCGCCCGCATCGGGAAGAGGCGGGAGGCCGGGCGCATCCGCAGGGGCGTCGAGTTCCCGCAAGCCGGGAGGCGCTTCCCCGTCGAACTCCATCCGGTCGATCTGCGGGGACATGGCCTGCGCCGGGCGGCCCTCGGGGCCGTCTGCCTCCGCCGGTCCGAGGATGCGCACGGCCCTCTGCCCCCGGCTCTGCCCCAGATGCGCCCGCGATACCGGATGACCAAGCGGTGCCTCGAGCTTGATCCGGCGGACGGACGCGCCCTCCAGATCGAGCAGTTCCCCAACCTCGAGAGCCATGACCCGGGAAAGCGGCAGATTCACGCGGCAGAGAACCGCGTCGATCCGCGCCGGAAGCGGCAGCAGCGCCGCGCGCAGGTCCGACAGGTCGAGACCCCGCGCCCGCCGGTTGTCGTCCCTCGGCGCGAGGATGCGGAGCACTCCCGTCCGGCGCCCGCCGCCGAATTCGAGCTCCAGCCGGGTCTCGCGGAAGGCGCCGTCGTCGAGACCCAGCCGCACCGCGCGGGCATCGGGGAAGAGCCGCGCGCAGCACGGCGCCACGCCGCCGCCCGGCAACATTTCGGCCACGGCCGCGAGCCAGCCGTCGATCACATGGGAGACCAGCGCGAAGTCGGTCGAGGTGCCTGCGCGTTTCTCGCGCCGGGAGGACGAGACCCGTCCGGTCGTCTGGACCTCCATGAGAGCGCCGAGCAACGCCGTGTCCAGGATCGCGAGACCGCAGACCGCGCCGTTGCGCGCCAATCCGAGCAGCAGCAGATCCGCTTGAAGGTCCGCGAGGGTGCGGGTGAGCGAGGTCTCGCCCTCCTCGACCGAGAGCACGGCCAGTTCGAGGCCCAGCCCCTCTTCGGCCACGCGCGGCAGGATGCGCCGCCACACGTCCGCACCGCCGATCCGCGCGCTGCCCCCGGCGGCCGAGCGGATTTTCCGTTCGAGGACCGGATGCGTCGAAAGTTCCGCCAATGTGACCGTCCGTTTGCCCGTACCGCCCGGCGTAGTGCCACGTCCGGGTAAAGGCTTCGTTGATCCCGTCCTTCAGGCCGCGGCCCGGCGCGCCTTCGGCAGGATCACGCGGAACGCCGCCCCGCCCTGCCCCGGCAGATACGAGATCGAACCGCCGAGCTTGTCCATGATCTCGCGGCAGATCGCGAGGCCGAGCCCCGCGCCTCCGGCGGCCCGCGTGTCCGACAGGCGCGAGAACTTCTCGAAGATCACCGACTGCTTCGCGCGCGGGATGCCATCACCGTTGTCGACGAAGTCGACGGTCACGGCATCGCCGGCGCCGCTCACCCGAATCTCCAGGTCGGGCTCTCTCGCGGCGCAGTACTTCTGGGCGTTGGCGATGATGTTGATGAACACCTGAGAAAGCCGGTCGGCGTCGGTGGTGACGAGCACGCTCTCGGCGGCCTTCGTTCGACGGATCCGCATCTGGTCCGTCTCGCCGTGCCGCGCGGTCGCCGCGAGGGCCCGGTCGATCACCTCGCCGAGCCGGACGTCCTCGAGGCGCAGAGACACCTGCCCGTTCTCGAGCACGCTGAGGTCGAGCAGATCGTCGAGCAGCCGCGTCAGCCGGCGCGACTCGTCGTGGATGATCCGCGAATAGCGCATGCGGTCTTCCGACACCATCGTATCGCCCGCCATCAGGATCTCCGAGAAGGCGCGGATCGAGGTCATCGGCGTGCGAAGCTCGTGGCTGATCTGGCTGAGGAACGCGTCCTTCTGGATCGACAGTTCGGTCAGCTTCTCGTTCGCCTCCCGCAACTGGCGGGCGGTGCGTTCGAGCTCGGACGACTTGGCCTCGAGCTGGCTGGAATATTCCATGATCTGAGCGGCTTCGTCGGCGACCTTCATGAGATCCTGCACCGAAACGGTCGTACCGCCGGTGATCTGTCCGACCATGGCATGCGCGGTCGCCGCGCCGACCGACCCGGCGAGCCGGCGTTCGAGCGTCTGCAGGAACGCGGGGGTCACGTCGGGAAGATACTCCCGCTTGCCCTGCGCCTGCGCGATCGACTGGAACAGCGCCTGCGCCTCCCGGTTCCCGAGGATCCGCTGCGCCATGACGAGAAGATCCTCGGCCTCGGCCACGCTTTCGCCCCAGCCACGGGTGCTGTCGCTGTAGCGCCAGACATTGACGAAGCTGGCCCCCTGAAGCCGCTCGAGCGGTTTCGGGAAGGTCACGAGAGAGCCGAGAATGAAGGCTCCGGTGTTGAGCGAGATGCTCCAGATCACGGTGTGCACGAGCGGATCGAGGCCCTCGATCCCGAAGAGCGCCTGCGGACGGAGCAGGTATATTCCGAACGGACCCTCGGCCATCGTCGCGGCGGAGAGGATCGCGCCGGACCCGAAGCTTGGCAGGAAGAAGGTATAGGCCCAGACGACGAAACCGACGGTCAACCCCAGAGCCGCGCCGATCCGGTTGGCGCCGCGCCAGAATATCCCGCCGATCAGCGCCGGGACGATCTGCGAGACGCCGACGAAAGAGATGAGACCGATCGCGGCGAGCGCCGCCCCGCCGCCCGACATGTCGTAATAGGCATAGCCGAGTGCCAGGATCGCCGTGATCGTGAGACGGCGCGAGAGAAGCACGATGTTCCTGACGTCGCCCGGGTCGCTCCCCTTCTCGCGACGCACGCTGAGCCAGATCGGCATGACGATGTGGTTCGACACCATCGTCGAGAGCGCGATGGACGCCACGATGACCATCGAGGTCGCCGCCGAGAATCCGCCGAGGAACGAAAGCATCGCAAGTCCGTCCTGCCCATAGGCGAGCGGAACGGTCAGCACGAAAGTGTCGGGGTTGGTGCCGGGCGGCATGGCGGCAAGCCCCACGACCGCAATCGGCACGACGAAAAGGCTGATCAGGAACATGTAGAGCGGGAATGCCCAGGACGCGGTCACGAGATGGCTTTCGTCGGTGTTCTCGACCACGAGCACATGAAACATCCGCGGGAGACAGATGAACGCCGCCGCCGCGACGAACGTCAGGGCGATCCAGCGATCACCCTGCAGCCGCCAGTCGGCGATCGGCGACGCCCCGATCTGCTCGAGCGTCGCCGTCGGCCCGCCCGCCACGGCGAACACGACGAAGAGGCCCACGGCGACCAGCGCGATGAGCTTGACGACCGCCTCGACGGCGATCGCCATGACCACGCCGTTGTGCTTTTCGTCAACATCGAGATTGCGCGTTCCGAAGATGATCGTGAACAGCGCAAGGCCGGCCGCGACCCAGACCGCCGTCACGTCGAGCGAGCCCCGGACGCCACTTCCGTTGCCGGGTGCGAAGACCTCGAAGGCGAGCGTGACCGACTGGAGTTGCAGCGCGATGTAGGGCGTTCCCGCGATGACCGCGAGAAGCGTGACGAAGACGCCGAGCATCGGCGACTTCCCGTAGCGCGACGACACGAGGTCGGCGATCGACGTGATCCGCTGCGTGCGGCCGATCCGGACCAGCTTCCGGAGGATCGTCCACCACCCGATCAGCACGAGCGTCGGGCCGAGATAGATCGTCACGAATTCGAGCCCCGACCGGGCCGCGTAGCCGACCGCGCCGAAGAAGGTCCAGCCGGTGCAGTAGATCGACAGCGAGAGCGTGTAGACGACGGGCGACCGGAGCCAGCCCGCCTGCCCGCGTTCGGCGCGTTTCTCGGCGGCGAAGGCGACGAGGAACAGAAGAACGACGTACCCGAGGCAGACCGAGAGTATCAGGTTGAAGCTGAGCACGGCTCAGCCCTCTGCGCCCGGATCTTCGGCGTTCTTGTCCCACGCCGTCGACCTGCCGAGGCTGCGCGACAGGATCCACGAGCCCGCGATCAGGACGAGCCACACCGAGAACAGATAGAGAAGCCCCGTGGAGGTGGCGGCGTCGCGCCAGAGCAGCGGCAGGAAGAAGAGCAGAATTCCAAGCCACGGCATCAGGCGCGCCGCATCCATGAGACGCCGCTGACGGTAGGTCCGCCGGGCGAGAAACAGCGGCTCCTGCGGCTCGTTCATCGCGGGACGAGGTCCCTGACGGACGCGAGCACCTCGTCGTTCGAGAACGGCTTCGTCATGAAGCGGCTCACGCCGTATCGCTCGGCCAGCTCGCGGTCCTTGGTCTGCCCGCGCGCGGTGAGCATCAGAACCGGGAGAGCCGCGGTCTCCTGCGAGCCGCGCAGGTCGGCGAGGATATCGTAGCCGGACCGGTTCGGCAGCATGACGTCGAGGATGATCCCGTCGGGCTTCTTCCGGTGGATTGCGTCCATGGCGGTCGCCCCGTCGGAATGCGTATCGACCGTCCAGCCGTCCCGCGTGAGGATGTAGCGGATCGCCTCGATGATATTCGGTTCGTCCTCGATCAGCAGGACTCGACCGCCCATGCATGATCCCTCCCTGATGAAGCGTTTTTCTTTTCACTATCTCCGAGGTTTGCCGCACTGTCAAAATGCGTCGTCACTCGGCGACACCGATCACCGAGAGTTCCCGGCGCGCCGGGCAGTCAGGACGCGCGCAGATCCGGCAACTCGTTCCGACCAGGGTCGGGGGCACGGCCTCGTCCGTCGTCGGGGCGGGCAGAACGAGCATGTAGCTCCGCATCAGTTGCGGTCCGTCGAATCCCATGGGCCGCGAGGGCTCGCCGTAGGCGTAGCCGAGAAACCGTCGGGGCACCCGGCCCGCGATTTCCAGCAGGTGTCTCATCGGTGTCGCCGGACGGCTGAGCGCCTGGAAGAGCGGCCAGAGCGGACAGGCCGAGCCGAAAAGCGGCAGCGGAAATCCTTCGGCCGGCTTCCGGAACACCAGCGTCCCCGAGCCATCGCACACGACGAGCCCGACGGAGGGCAGGCCCGCCGAGGGCGCGAGCGCGGCGATCCGGCGAAAGACGGCCGGATAGCCGGCCGCGAAGGTCGCCTCGAGCACCGCGGGATCGGGCCCGTGTTCGGCGAGCACCTCGCAGAACGCGCCCTCGGGCATCCGCGCGGCGTCCGACCGGTAGGTGCGGAGGTAGTCCCTCGCGAGCGCCCGCGACGCGTCAGACCCGAGGCTCTCGTCCGAGATGAGGATGTCGTCGGCGACATCGCCTCCGCTTTCGACGGCCTCGAGCCGGAAGTCGATGCGCTCGAGCCACGCCTGGACCTCTTCCTGAGGCGACAGGACGACCTTGGAGGTGTCGCCACCCGCGTCGAGGTAGGAGGCGAGCGCCCGGCTCGCATCGGCGAGCCGGCGGCTGTCCTCGTGGAGGTTGCGGTGGAATCGCGCCTGCCAGGCCGGATCGACATCCTTCTCCTCGGCGAGAATGGCGCTAGTGGAGCGGATCGCCGCGGCCGTCGACAGGATGTCGTGCAGCGAGGCGGACAGAAACGGGTCATGGGCGACGCGATCGCTCAGAGTCTCGACCGCCTGCTCGAGCGAGGCGACGCGACGGGCCTGGCCCACGAGAACCCTGGCCCAATCGGGGAAGCGCCCGGCGAATTCCTCGGCCCGGTCCTGCGCGTCGGTATCCCCCACAGCCTCGGCCGCCGATCTCAGCTCCTGCAGGAGCGCCTCGTCGGCGCCGTGGCTCAGGGCCGAGACCTCGACGTCGAGCGTGCGCGCGATGTCGACGAGGAGCTTGCCGCCGATGCGGCGCCGGTTGTGCTCGATGAGGTTGAGATAGGAGGCCGAGATCCCGCAGTCCTCGGCGAGTTGGGTCTGGCGGATGCCCAGATCCAGCCGGCGCGCGCGTATGCGGCTACCGGTGAGCGCGCTTCGCGGCATCTCCCGCTCCCGTTACGGCACCTATGGACTTTACAAGGTTCACACATGGAATTTGCACGTTTTTCTCGCGTTTGTCGACACTTGGACATTCCCGGAGAGGCGCATTCCAACGGCTTGGTTCGCTGCGACGACGACTTTCCGGCTCCCGGAGGGAACACCGGGCGCCGAAGCCTGTTGGAACGGCAGATCCAATACAGAGATAACGGAGGATTGAAATGAAAATCTCGTATCTGATGAGTTCCGTCGCGGCCGTCGCTCTCTTCGCGAATGCCGCCGTCGCCCAGGAACAGACGCAAGAGGAGGCCGACGCGCCAGGGACCGGCCAGTTCGTCGTCGAGCCCGGAGAGGCGCAGGTCGAAGTCGAGGTGCCCGATCCGGTCGTGGACGTCGATCAGGCCCGGCCGATCGTCACGGTGGAGCAGCCGACGCCGACGGTCACCGTCACGCAGTCGAAGCCGACCGTGAACGTGGAGCAGCAGGCGCCGATCATTACCGTGGAGCAGGCCCAGCCCACAGTCACCGTGGAGATCCCCGAGCCGGTGGTCACGATCCAGATGCCCCAGCCCGACGTGGACGTCTCTCAGGCCGAACCCGACGTTCAGGTGCAGCAGCCCGAACCGGTGGTGCGTTTCGTGCGGCCCGACCCGGAGGTGGTTATCGAGGAGTCGGAGCCCGAAGTCACGGTCTCGGACGTCGAGCCCGAGGTGAATATCGAACGGACAGAAAACGCGGAAGTGCAGGTCTCGCAGGCCGAAGCCGACGTTCAGATGGAAACTGCCGGAGAGGCCGACGTCACCGTCACCGAGGCCGACCCGCAGGTTCGCATCGATCCGGCCGAAGAGGCGGATGTGGACGTCCAGCGCGACGAGGCGGAAGTTCGCATCCAGGAGGCGGAAGACGGTGAAGAGCAGCAGACCGCTCAGGCCGATCAGCAGACCGAGGGCGCAGACCAGCAGATGGCCGAGACGACGGGCGCCGGCATGGCTGCGCGTGAAGGCTTCGAGGTCGTGGAGGCCAGCGCGATGACCGCAGACGACCTCACCGGGATCGAGATCTACGGTCCCAATGAAGAAACGATCGGCGAAATCGACGAACTCCTAGTCGATCCCGATGGACAGCTCGAAGCCGCGATCGTCGACGTCGGCGGATTCCTAGGCATCGGCGCGCGGTCCGTCGCGCTGCCGTTCGATCAGCTCTCGATCCAGCGCGGGACCGATACCGACGAGATCCGCGCCTACTCGGAGGCGACGGACGAGGAACTCCAGCAGATGCCGGTCTACGAGTAAGGCACTGCGTCCAAGAGCATACCGAAGGCCGGGGCCTGGCGTCCCGGCCTTCGCCGTGTCAGGCCGGGCGGGCAGATAGCGCGCGTGCCTCGAACGCCATCTCGATCCGCTGCGCCACGACCGCACCGAACCACATCGCGCCAAGCGCGAGCCACGCTGTCAGGGCGAAGACGGCCCCTCCGGTCACTCCGGCCCCGACCGCGCAGCCCCCCGCGAGCATCGCGCCGAACCCCATCAGCGCAGCCCCGGCGAAGTAGCGAAGCATGGAGGCTCCGCCCTCGAAGCCCTGCAGGCGGAACTCCCGCGTGAGGACCGCCATGAGCGCGGAGCCCAGAAAGACGCCGGGGACAAGCCCGACGTTGAAGTCGAGCGGCAGTCTGCGCTCGTTGACGAAGCCCATGAGCGTGTCGGCGGAGGGCCCGGTGAAGCTCACGCTTCCGGCGATGAGCGGCTCGAATGAAACCTGTGTCATCGCGTAGGTGAAGAGCCAGCCGAGCGCCACGGCGACGCCGACCCCCGCCGCCGCGACGGCGCGTGTGGTGCCGACACGGGTGCGCGACGCCACCACGACGGCGAACACCAAAAGCGCCGCCCCAACCGTCAGCCCACCGATCGTCCCGATCCCGGACACCACGAGCAGATCGCGCGCCGATCCGCCCGGAACCGTCCAGAGCGACGCGAGGTGCTCGCGCGCCGGCGCGAGCCCGCCCCGCAGCGACGCCTGCGCGACGATGGTCAGGATCAGCCCCGTCACCAGCGCACGAAGGTTGCCGGTCGCCGAAAGGACCAGAAGGCGACTCGCGCAGCCGCGCGCCAGGATCATGCCGATCCCGAACATCAGCCCGCCGATCAGCGCGCCGGAGATGCTTCCGATCGCGGCGATCTGCCGGGCCTGGCTCAGTTCGAGCCGTCCGGTCAGGATCGCCCACTGGCAGACGATCACCGCCGCCGAAAAGGTCAGCAGCCAGATTGCGAGCTTCGGACCGAAGGTAAGCGTCGAGAATTCGATGGTCGCGGAGCGCAGGCAGAAGCGGGAATGCTGCGCGAGCGCCCCGAAGAGAAGCCCGACGGCAAGTCCGCCCCCGAACAGCACCAGAGGGTCGCCGTATGTTTCGATCAGCGCTTCCAGCATGCGCCCGCTCTCCGCCGCAACCTGCCCCGGACGCTAGGAAAATCCGGCGCAGATCGCCTTGATTTGCGTCAAGACACTATTGGCCTATAGCCTCCTGCACGATGTCTTCGAGAAGCGCCTCGACCTCGTCCATCGGCCCCTCGGGAAGGTCTCGGTAGCCAACCATCACCCGTCCGTCCCGCTCGGCGACGAAGATGCCGTAGGGGCAATGGGCGATGTTCATCGGGTCCGCCTCCATCACCTTCCGCGACAGCACGGCGGAACAGAAGAGAAAGATGTCGGCCGCTTCGAAAAGCTTGACGTCACTGCCGACGTCCTCGGCCGTCCGTGCGAGCATCTCGCCGGTATGGCTGACGAAGTCGATGACGAGGCCGCGCCCGACGATGGCGCTTTCCACTCCGAAGGCCGCGTCGTCGAAGCTGCCGTCGTAGGTGTAGACGACCGCCTCGTCCTGGGCGATCGCGGCGCCGGCGGACAGGCCGAGGGCAGCACTGAGCAGAGCATTGCGGATCATGAGGATTCTCCCGAGCTTCACATGGCTGGAGCATGTCAGGAGACGGGGCGCAGCACCTTGATTCTGCTCAAGGACCGCGCCCCTTTTCGCTGTTTCAGCCAAACATGTCCGAGGTGATCCCCGCGTACCAGCCGAGGCTTTCCTCGTAGGTCTGCTTGCGCAGCGCCGCGTCTTCGCCCGGCTGGCTGATGAAGCTCGAGGTCGAGGCGATCTTCTCGTCCGTCGCCTCGTAGGACGCGCCGACCTTCACGCCATCGTCGGTGGCGATGAGCGACCAGCAGGTATTGGAGAAGCGCGCCGGGAAGACCTGGCTGCCGGTCATCGCGCCGCGGATCGACATGGCCGCGACCTTGGCCTGGCTGTTGGCGGAGAAGCCCGACTTCGGCATGTCGCCCTGCGCCGACGCATCACCGAGGATGTGGACATTCTCGTCCATCCGGCTCTGCATTGTATGGCCGTCGACCGGCGCCCAGTTCCCGTCGGTCAGGCCCGCGGCCTCGCAAATGCGGCCCGCCTTCTGGGCGGGAATGACGTTGCAGGCATCGACCTTCTCGACGGCGCCGTCGATGACGACTTCCATCGACGCCGGCCGCACCTCGACGTTCTCTCCACCGAAGTCCGGCCCGATCCGTTCGACCATGCCGGGGTAATGGGTGTTGAACCCCTCTTCGAAGAGCGCCTGTTTGGAGTAGTTCTGCTTCGGGTCGACGATGAGGATCTTCGCCGTCGGGTTGTTCTGTTTGAGAAGGTGGGCGACCATCGAGACCCGCTCGTAGGGACCCGGCGGGCAGCGATACGGGTTCGGCGGCGCGATCATCGCGTAGGTGCCGCCCTCCGGCATGGCGAGGATCTTCGACTTCAGAAGCGCGGCCTGCGTGCCGCCCTTGTACGCGTGCGGCATCACGTCCTGATCGGCCACGCTCCAGCCCGGAACCGAGCCGTCGACGAAGTCGATGCCGGGGCTTAGGACAAGACTGTCGTAGGGAAGCACGGTCCCGCTGGCGAGCGAAACGGTCTTCGCGTCGCGGTCGACGCCCACGGCCCAGTCATGGACGACGTTTATCCCGTAGTCGCCGGCGAGCGTCGCGTAGCTGTGGCCGAGATCGTCGTAATCCTGGAACCCGCCGATGTAGAGGTTCGAGAAGAAGCAGGTGTAATAGGTCCGTGTCGGTTCGACGAGCGTCACGTCGATCGCTCCGTCGGAGTCCTTGGCGAGGTAACGCGCGACCGTCGCCCCGCCGGCGCCGCCGCCGACCACGACGACGCGCGGGCGCCCCTGGCCGATGACCCTCGGAGCCGAGAGCGCGAGCGACGCCGCCGCGCCTGTTCCGATGAACGTCCGTCTGTTGAATCTCATGATTTCCTCCCTGTGGTCCGCCCCTTATTGCAGGGCGTTGAAATATGCGGCGAGTGCCGCGATCTCCTCGTCGGAGAGCCGTGACGCCATCATCTGCATCACGGGGTGAGGTCGTATCTTACGCTTGTATGCATGCATGGCCAGAACGAAATCCTCGGTCGGCCAGCCCACGATCGCGGGGATTCCCTGCGCGGATCCGTCCGCCTGGTGGCAGGTCGTGCATTCGCCGGACAGGTATTCGCCATAGGCGGGGTCGCCCTGGATCGCCAGGATCGCCGGGTCGAGGTCGGGGTTCGTCGGCGCCGCGGTTGGTTCGGCTTCGGGGATGTTCGCCGGACTGGCGGAGAATTCGCGCAGGTAGGCGAGCAGATCGTACCGGTCCTGCGGCGCGGAGATCCCGCTGAAGTTCATCCGGGTTCCGGAGACGAGCGATCGCGGCTCCTCGATGTAGACGTCGAGCGTTTCGAAGGTCCACACCATCCCGTCCGCGCCGGCCCGGACGAGACCGGGCGAGTATCGGGTAAAGCCCTCCACCGCGCCGGGCGTGCGGCCGAAGATACCGTTGAGGTGGGGGCCGACCCGGTGCACGGCCCCCTGCCCGACCTGGTGGCACATCTGGCATTGCGCATAAATGCTCTTGCCACGGTCGGGATCTCCGAACTCGTCGGCGATCGCCCCCGGCGCCGCCAGAGAGAGGCAGAGCGAGAGAATGTAACCTGCCGCTCGGCCCATCCGCTCACTCCGTGTAGGTCTGGAGATAGGCCGTCACCGCGGCGATGTCCGCGTCGTCCCGGAACCCCCTGAACGACATCCGCGTGCCCTTGATGTAGTCCCGCGGTTGCATGAGGAAATCGTGCAACGTCTCCTCCGTCCAGACAAGCCCTTCCTCGCCCGCAGCGACGAACTGGCGCGAATAACGGAAGCCGTCGAGGCTTCCCGCGAGGCGCCCGAAGAGCTCGTTGAGGTGGGGTCCGGTCTTGTTCCGGGCGCCATCGCCGACGTCGTGGCAGGTCTGACACTGTCTGAAGGCCTGTTCGCCGGCCGCGATCAGTTCCGGATCGGGCCCGGTCGACGCCGGTGTCGCCGCCGCGGAGTCGTCTTCGGTCGCGACGGCGGGTTCAGCTTCCGCACCGCCGGCTGCGGCTGTCGTGAAGTCGGGGATCGTCCCCTCGGGCTTGCCGGCATCGTTCGTCGGCGTCACCGCGAGATCGGACGCCTTGCGCGTGATTTCGACCGCATCCTTGCAGCCGGTCATGCAGGCCTCCCGCTGGAACGTCGGAAACTCCGCCTCGACCCGATCGTCGACGTAGAAGCCGTCCTCGTTCGGCAACCGGACTTCCGTGAAGTTCTCTTTCGACAGCACGAAGTCGTAATCCACAAGTCCTTCCGAATAGAGGATGTAGGCGGTGATGCCGTAGACCTCGTCGGGTGTGAGAGACTGCGCGTTGCCGTAGGGCATCGACCTGTGCACGTAGTCCCAGACCGTCGAGAGATAGGGCCAGTAGGAGCCCACCGTCTTGACCGGCCGGGTGTCCGTCAGCGTGCCCCGTCCGCCGGCAAGCGGCGGCCAGTTGTCGAGACCCTCGGCGAAGTCGCCGTGGCAGGCCGCGCAGTTGTCGACGAAGACCTGCTCGCCGTCTTCGACGCTCATCGCGCCCTGAGGCAATCCCTCGCCGTCGGGCATGACGTTGACGTCCCAGGCGTCGATTTCCTCGGGGAGCGCGGGGCGGCCGATGCCGAGCTTCTCGGCCATGGCCGGGGCGGCCAGAGCCGAGAGGATGGCGGCCCCGATCAGGAGATCACGATACTTCGACATTCTCTGCCTCCCCGTCCGGCTTGACCCACCAAGTCTGAATTCCATTGTTGTGATAGACCGAGTTGAGCCCGCGAATCTCGCGAAGCTCGTCCTTCGTCGGCTGCACGTAGCCGGTCTCGTCGATGGCCCGCGACTGCAGCAGCATTTCCGAACCGTCCCAGACGTGGTCGAAATGGAACCTCGTGAGCGCCATCGATTGCGGCTCGCTTGCAAGCCGCGCCTCCTGCCAGCTCTTTCCTCCGTCCAGCGAGACGTCGACGCGCGTGATCTTGCCCCGGCCCGTCCAGGCGAGCCCGGTGATGACCATCGGCCCCGGCCCCTGCCGCCACGGCGCTTGGGGGCTGGGCGATGTGATGACGGATTTCGCGTCCATCTCCCAGGTCCACTTGCGTGCGCGGCCGTCGGGCATGAGGTCGGTGTACTTCGACGTCTCCTCCCGGGCCTCGACGGGGCCATTGGTGACCTCGATCCGGCGGAGCCACTTGACCCAGAGGTTGCCTTCCCAGCCCGGCACGACGAGACGGACGGGATAGCCATGCTCCTTCCGCAGCGCCTCGCCGTTGGCGAAAAACGCCACCAGAACGTCGTCCAGAGCTTTCTGGATCGGGATGGAGCGGCCGTTCGAGGAGGCATCCGCGCCCTCGATGTAGACCCAGGTGCCCTCGGGCTGAACCCCGGCCTCGTCGAGAAGCGTCCGCAGCGAGACGCCGGTATACTCCATGTTGTGGATCATGCCGTGGGTGAACTGCGCGCCCTGAAGCTGGGCGCCGCCCCATTCCATGCCGGAGTTCGCCGCGCATTCGCAGAAGTTCGTCTGGACGGTGCGCGGGAAACGCTCGAGATCCGCATAGGTGAAGACGAGCGGCTGATCGACGAGCCCGTTGATCATCAGCCGGTAGTCCTGCTTGGACATTTCGATCGCGCCCGAATGGTGCCGCTCGAAGGCGCATCCCTGGGGCGTGATCGTGCCTTCGAGGGCGTGGATCGGCGTGAAGTTGATCGACGAGGTCACGTCGGCGGTCAGCCACTCCACGTTCCGGCGGACGACATGATCCTCGAAGCGGATGGGCATGCCGTAGGGCGTGGCGTCCACGCCATCGCCGAAGACCTGCGCCCAGGGCTGGACCTCGGTGATCAGCGGGTCGGGCCCCGCGGCGGACGCGCGACCCGCGGCCAGGGCTCCGGCGGCGAGCGCCGACCCTCTCAGGAAGGCCCGGCGGGAGGTCCCGGGCGTCTTCGGTTCTTCAGACATCGGTCCAAATCTCCTCTTGCATCTTCTGGCGCGCTCAGGCGCCCGCGACTTTCACGCTGGTGTTCGGCTCGACCGTAACGGTGCCCATCTTGCGGATGTGGCTTTCCACCACCTCCCAGATCGGCGGACCCTCGGTGCCCTCGTTGACGCTGGCCCAGCCGGACACGACGTAGGTCCGGGCGGGATCAATCGGCTCGCCGGTCTTGAGGAGCGTCATGTCGGTGATGCGCTCGCCCTGCGGCTTGTCGATGTCGATCGCGTAGCCCATGCCGCCGACGCGAACCATGTCGCCGCCCTGCTGGTAGTAGGGGTCGGGATTGAACAGGTTGTCGGCGACGTCCTCCATGATGATGTGGAGCATTTCGCCGGTCATCTCGGACCGGTAGGCGTTCGGGTAGGACATGGCGGTCGCGTTGAAGATATCCTCGCGCGTGATGTCGGCGCCGGGGATCAGCGAGGCGCCCCAGCGGAAGCCCGGGGAAAGCGCGATGTCCGCCTCGCGCTCGGCGAGAAGCGCGTCGCAGATCAGGTCGTCCCATGTGCCGTTGAAGTTGCCGCGGCGGTAGAGAAGCGACTCGGTCTGCCCGATCACCTCTTCGAGCTCGGCCGTGTAAGGCGCACGTTCGGCCTCGACGAGCGCGGTCATCTCCGGATCGGGCGCGATCACGTCCGAGAAGATCGGGATCAGCTTGTGGCGGACATCCCGCACCTCGCCGCCCTGCACGTCGAGATCCAGCCGCGAGATGAACTTCCCATGAGACCCGCTTGCGATGAGGTGGGTCTTGCCCACGAGAAGCGGCTCAGGCAGCGCATCGTGCGTGTGTCCCGTCAGGATCACGTCGATGCCGGGGACGTTGTAGGCCATCTTGCGGTCGACGTCGAAGCCGTTGTGGCTGAGCACCACGACGACCTCGGCCCCGTTCGCGCGGACTTCGTTGACGACCTCCGCCATGCGCTCCTCACGGATTCCGAAGGAGAGGTCCGGGAACATCCAGCCGGGGTTCGCGATCGGCATGTAGGGGAACGCCTGGCCGATCACGGCGATCTTCGTGCCGCCGCGCTCGAACATCTGGTAGGGCTCGTAGGCGGGCTCGTCCCACATCGCGTCGAAGATGTTCGCGCCGAGGAACGGGAAGGCGAGCTCGTTCTCGACGATCTCGGTCACCCGGTCGATGCCGAGCGTGAACTCCCAGTGCGCGGTCATCGCGTCCACGCCGAGGGCGTTCATGACGTTGACCATGTCCTGCCCGTCGGTGCGGAGCGCGGTGAGCGACCCCTGCCAGGTGTCACCGCCGTCGAGGAGCAGCGCGTCGGGACGGTCAGCCCGGATGGCCTTCACCACGGTCGAGATCCGGTCCATCCCGCCGACCTTGCCATAGGTCTTCGCCAGCGCCGTGAAGTCGTTGTAGGTCAGCGCGTAATGCGCCGGGCTGCCGTCGGTGATGCCGTAGAGCTTGCGGAAATCGGCGCCGGTCACGTGCGGCGGCTTCCCGGCGACGTCGCCGACGCCGATGTTCCATTCCGGCTCGCGGAACCAGACCGGTTTCAACTGCGCGTGGACGTCCGTTATGTGGATCAGCGTCACGTTTCCGGTCGTCTCGAAGCGCAGGAGATCGTCCTGAGTCAAGCTCTGCTGAGCGGCGAGGCGCGCCCAGTTCCCAAAACCGCCGGCCCCCGTGATCGCGGCGGCCGCCATGCCGACCTGGAGAAAGTCGCGACGCGATATCATTCCGGTTTCCTTCACTCTTTCGTATTCAGATCACTGAATACGTTTCGGTAAGAAAAGGCCCGCGCCGGCGACCGGAGCGGGCCGATTGATCAGTTGCGGACGGCGGGACCTTCGATCGACAGCCCGTTCGCACGCGAGGCCACATAGAGCTCCAGCGCGAGGAAATCGTCGGAGCCGACCGCATAGGGTTCGGCACGGGTGTCGCGAATGCAGCCGCGGAACCGGTTATGCCGGGAGACGAGGTTCGCCTGCTTCAGCCGGTAGGTCGGGAAGCCGTTGATGTGGCCCTGGCTCAGGTGGTCGGCCCGGATCATGTTCCCGTTGTTGTCCTCGTGGCAGTTCGCGCATGAGAGTTCCATCTGGCCGTACCGGGTGTAGTAGATCTCCTTGCCGCGCTCCCAGTAGGGCGCATGATCGCCATCGATCTGCACGTTCATCGGCATCCCGCGCGAGACGGACGCTATGAGGGCGGTCATGTTCTTCATCGGCTGGGAGTCCCATCCCCAGGCCTCCGCGCCCATGCGGTTCTCACGGCAATCGTTGATGTACATCTCGGCCGACCAGAGCGTGCCGTCTGCCGGATTGACCTTCGGCTGCGCCGCCCAGAAGCCCTCGAAAGCCTCAGGCCCGCCATGGCAGGACGCGCAGGATTCCCCCGCATCTCCCTCGACGGTGTTCCAGACGGTCTCGGCCTGCTCGACGTAGAGCATGGCCGGATTGTCGAAGTCGTCGCGCTCCATGTCGCGGGTTTCTTCGGTGCGGTAGTGCCACCCGGAGATCAACTCCGGCAGCGCCCCTTCAAGATGGTCCGGCGCCGGCGCGACGGTGGTTATCTCGATCTCGCCATTCACGATGAGCGTGTCGTCCATGAATGGGTCGGCCCATGCCGCCGAGGCGAGGATCGCCCCTGCGGCAATGACCGCTGCTCCGCTTTTCAGCGTTGTCGTTCTCATGCATTTCCTCCCTGCACGCAAAGTGCCTCAGCTCACCTCGACCTCGGACGTGGTCTCGTAGACTGAGCCGTCGTCGTCGTACCAGGTGAACTTGAACTCGCCGGTTTCCGGCACCGTCGCCTCGAACTCGAAGTAGGGGTTCGTGGAGATCGCCGGCTCGAGTTCCACGTCGACCACCGTCTCGCCGTTGAACTCGGCGGTGAACCGGTTGATGATCTGACGCGGGATCGGATTGCCGCTGGAGTCCTTGCGCTGACCCGATTCCATGGTGTGGTTGATGAGCGTCTTGATGACGATCGTCTCGCCAGCGGAGGCCGTACTCGGCACGCGGACGCGGGGTTTCACATCTGCCATTTCCAGATCCTCCTGTTCAGCCGCCGCAGCCGCCGATGGTGACTTTGACTTCGTTGCGAGCCTGCACGAACGATCCGTCCGACATCTTCGCGATGGCGACGACGTCCTGCGTGCCGGCAAGACGGATGCGGGTCGACGCCGACTGGGTGGCGGCGAGCGGCCCGAAGTTGAACGTCGCGACGTCCGGGCTCGGGTTGCCCGCAGCAAGCAGCATGATCGACACCGCGCCCGGAGCGGACACGCTCACCGGGACCGTGTTGCCGTTCTCGGCGATCTCGGGCGTGTCGAGCGCTATCCCGCCCTCGCCCACCGGCGCGCCGCCGGTGAATTCAGCGATCGCATCCTCGACCGCCGCACGCGCCGGAAGGGCCGGCAAAAGCGTGGCAGCGGCGACGCCCGCCCCCATCGCCATGATTCCGCGTCTTGTCAGTTCCATTGGGTTCTCCTCTTCGAAAAGGGGACTTTCGTCACTCTTTCAGGGTCATCAGGTAGGCGACCACATCCTCGATCTGCTGCGCCGAGAGAAGCGGAGCCAGCGGCTCCTGCGCGGGCTTCGTCGTGAAGCCCTCGCCGGGCCGGATGTATCCGGTGGTCTTGTAGAACGCCGGCATGATGGTGCCGTCGTAGACGTTCTTGGCGTTCGCCACGATGCCGCGAACGTCCGCCTCGGTCCAGCGGTCCGCCACGCCGTCGAGGGAGGGCCCCACGTTGCCGTGCCACTGCACGTCGGCGACCATCTCGCTGACCGAATGGCAGGCGACGCAGTTGCCGAGGGATCGGCTCGAAAAGACCTTGCGCCCCTCGGTCGGATCGCCGGCCTGTCCCGACAGCGAGGCTTCTATTTCGCCGTATTCGCCATACACGACGTTTCCCGGTGCGATCGCGTCCGACGACGCCGCCGTTGCGACAAGTGTCAGCCCGACCGCTGCAGCAATTACTCTCATGTCTCCTCCCATGGGCCACCGCCTCTTATTGGGTATACCGTAGCGCACCGGCGAGTTCGAACGCAACATCAAATTCGGTTTTTTGAATTTGCCGCGTCCGGATCGCGCTCCTACTCGAACGAGCCATCGGCCCGCTCCCTGATTCTCCGCGCATGATAGCGCTGAAAATCCTCCTCGGATTGATCAAGATAGCGCTCCTCCTTCACCCAGGTCAGCATATCGAGCGTCGTGCCGGGTCCGAACGCACCCGGCATGACCGAGACGGCCTGCGCGACGGCGGACTTCGACGGGTCGATCTCGGGCGGCATGAAGATGATCGTGGGCGTGAACATCACCCCCCATTTCCGCGCCGCGGCCTTCTCCGACAGCACATCGCCATCGGTGTCGACGATCTCGGTGTCCCCGTGAAGGTTCAGCTGCACGGGGAAGTAATCCTCGCGCAGCAGCGCCTGGATGCGCTCGTCGGGGAAGGTCTTCTCGTGCATTTCGGTGCAGTAGATGCAGCCGCGCTGTTCCACGAAGAGCACAAGGCGCTTTCCCTCCGCCTCGGCGTCAGCGAAATCCTCCTGAAGATCCTTGAAGGTGATCCGGAACCAGTCCGGCTTGTGCAGTCCGTCGTCCCCAAGCTCCGCGGCGGCAAGCGGCGCGGCGATCAGAATCGCCGAGAGCGCGATGACAAACCTTTTCAACATGACGTCCTCCCTTAGCCGATCTGGGGCCAGAACATGACCATCCAGTTGGCGATGTAGTTGATGGTATTCGTGGCGATGAGCAGCGCGAAAGCGACGAGGAGCCCGCCCATCGCCTTCTCGATCTTCGGCAGATGCTTCCGGAATCCCTGCATCCAGCGCATGAACGGCCCTACGAACAGCGCCGCGATGATGAACGGCAACGTCATGCCGACCCCGTAGACGAAGAGCAGGAGCGCCCCCCGCCCCGCGGTCTCGGCGCCCGCCGCCGTGAACAGGATCGCCGCGAGGACGGGACCGACGCAGGGCGTCCAGCCGAAGGCGAAGGCCAGGCCGATCACGTAGGCGCCGAGGAGGCTGAGATTCGAGGTCGACCCCGCCTCGGCCCGAAACTGGCGATAGAGAAATCCGATTCGGATCACGCCCAGAAAGTGCAGACCCATCGCGAAGATGAACCCGGCCGCCAGCCAGCGCAGGATGTCGAAGTACTCCCGGACGAGCTGACCCGCGCTCGATGCCGCCGCGCCCAGCGCCATGAAGACGGTGATGACGCCGGCGGCGAACAGCGTCGCCGACAGCACCGCCCTCACCCGCACCGCCGGCGTCAGCGCTCCGTCAGGTGTGATCTGGTTCATGCTGACGCCGGCCATGTAACTGAGGTAGAAGGGAACGATCGGCAGGATGCAGGGCGACAGGAAAGACAACAGCCCCGCGAGCGCCGCGCCGGCCAGCGATATGTCGAACATCACGAGGCTTTCCTTGATCTATTCACATATTCAAATTACATGTTTTCAAATCACGGCGTCAATCGGGATACCGATGCATACGATCCGAAGCGTTATTCTCGGCCTGTTCGCCGCCGCGAGCCTGAGCGCATCGGTCATGGCCGCTGAACTGGTCATGGTCGAGCAGAAGGGCTGCATCTATTGCACGATGTGGCACGATCAGGTCGGGCCGGAGTACGCGATGACGCCCGAAGGCGCGTTCGCGCCGGTGCGCCACATCGACCTGCACGCCCCGCGCCCGGACGATCTGATCTTCGATGGCCCGCTCCGGATCACGCCGACCTTCGTTCTGATGGTCGACGATCGCGAGGTCGCGCGCATGGAAGGATACCCCGGGGAGGACTTCTTCTGGGGGCTCCTCGACCGGATGCTGAAAGAAAACACCAACTTCCAGGGAGGGACAGGATGAAACGCCTATTCGCAGCACTCGCGCTCGCCGCCACGCCGGCGGTCGCACAGGATGACGGGGCCTTCGTGGACTTTCAGGTCCTGAAGCCCGAAGTCGCGCTCGAGATGGCGGAGGCCGCGATGGTCCATTGCCGCAACGAAGGCTACCAGGTCGGCGTCACCGTCGTCGACCGCTTTGGCATACCGCAGGCGTTCCTGCGCGACCGGTTCGCCGGCCTGCACGTCTACGAGACGTCGCAAAGGAAAGCCTGGACCGCCGTCAGCTTCCGGACCAACACGACCGAACTCGACCTCGCAACGCGCCCGGGCGAGATCAGCCAGGGTATCCGGCAGCTTTCCGAAGCGCTCCCGCTCGGCGGCGGCCTGATGGTCGAGACCGGCACCGGCGAAATGGTGGGCGGCATCGGCGTCTCCGGCGCTCCGTCGCCGGAACTCGACGACGTCTGCGCGCAGGCCGGCATCGACGCCGTGGCCGACCAGATCGCCTTCTGAGGACGGAACGTTGACCCTGCCGGTCCTGCACAAGGATATCGAGCCGGAAGAGCTCGACAAGCTGATCGAGAACGCGACGACGGCGTCGACCTTTCTCAAGGCGATCAGTCACGAGGGCCGGCTGATGATTCTTTGTCATCTGGTGACCGGCGAAAAGTCGGTCACCGAGCTCGAGGAGTTGCTTTCCGCGCGGCAGGCGGCGGTGTCCCAGCAACTCGCGCGGCTCCGCCTGGAGGGCCTCGTCACGCCGCGGCGCGACGGCAAGACGATCTACTACAGCTTGACCGACGAGCGTCCCCGGCAAATACTCGAGGTCGTCTACGATCTCTTCTGCAGGGATCGCTGACGGAACGTCCGCCGAGAACGCCGTAACCGGCGCCGCGGACCAGGGAGGACCAGACCGATGTGGAGCGGTCTCAGCGACGCGTATCTCGTGGCCTGCATCGGCCTTGCGGGGGGAGTTGTGCTCGGCCTCGCGGCGCGGCTCGGCCGCTTCTGCACGCTGGGCGCGATCGAGGACTACCTCTACGGGGGCTCGGACCACCGGCTGCGCATGTGGGGGCTCGCCATCGCGACCGCGATGTTCGCAAGCTTCGCGCTGATGCAGGCGGGGCTGCTGAGCGCCCCCGAGACGCCCTACCTCGGCAACGGCTGGAACCCGCTCGCGCATGCGGTCGGAGGCCTCGTCTTCGGCTACGGCATGGCGATCGCCGGCAACTGCGGCTTCGGCGCGCTCGCCCGGCTCGGCGGGGGCGACCTGAGATCCTTCGTGATCGTCATCGTGCTCGGGATCAGCGCCTATGTCACGATGTCGGGTCCGCTCGCCTATGCGCGGATCTGGCTTTTCCCCGACGCTCTCATCCCCACGGACGGCCCGGCGGGTCTCGCCCACTTCCTGGAGCGCCTGACGGGCGTCGGCGCGCCGGTCTTCGGAATGGCGGTGGGCGCGCTGATCGCCGCCCTGATGCTGCGGTCGCGGGAGTTCCTCGCGGACCGGGCCATGGTCTTCTCGGGTCTGGCCGTGGGCCTCGCCGTCGCCTTCGCCTGGGGCGGCACGCAATGGGTCGCGACCGCAAGCTTCGAGGCGGTGCCGGTTTCGTCGTTCACTTTCGCGGCGCCGCTCGGCGAATCGATCCTGTTCTGGATGACGGCGTCGGGCAGCACGGTAAGCTTCGCGGTGGGAAGCGTCGCCGGTGTCTGGCTCGGAGCGTTCCTCGGGAGCCTGATCCGCGGGCTCTTCCGCTGGGAAGCCTGCGAGGATCCCCGCGAGCTTCGCCGCCAGATACTCGGGGCCGCGCTGATGGGCGTCGGCGCGGTGGTGGCGGTGGGCTGCACCATCGGACAGGGCGTCTCGGCGATGTCGCTGCTCGCCTACGGCGCACCGCTCACGCTCGGCGGGATCTTCGCGGGCGCGGCCTTGGGCCTCAGGCAACTGATCCACGGATTCGCATCGGCCTGACGCGGCGTCACTGCCGCCCGCGTCGGAGGGCGCATCAGCCGCGATCGTGCCACTATGTCACACCTCCTCTCCCCCACATGCTTGCGCTATCATCCGCCCCGGTCGACTGGCCGGACGAGGGAGGCAGGGCATCAGGCATCCTTTTTACCGTTGAAATCGCTGGTTCAAACAAGAAATTTTCAGGATTTCCGATGCGGCAGTCAGTTTTTTTACGAGGAAATCTCGGCTGACAAGGGACTTACCCGCTCCTTTGCAAAACATGTAAAATGCGCGTGAGAGGAATTCGAAGCGGCCGGACGCGCATGGGACACCGGCCGCGAGAAGGGAGGACAGATCATGACAGCTCAGGTCAAATCGGACGCCAGTGGTGTGAACGTCTATCCGCCGAGCGAGTCGTTCGCGGCATCGGCGCATATCGACTGGGCGGGCTATCGGGAGAAGTACAAGGCGTCGATCGACGACCCGGACGGTTTCTGGAGCGCCGAAGGCAAGCGGATCGACTGGATCAAGCCCTACACCCGGGTAAAGGACGTCTCCTTCGCCCCCGGAAACATCTCGATCAAGTGGTTCGATGACGGCACGCTCAACGTCGCCGCCAACTGCGTCGACCGCCACCTCGCCACGCGCGGCGATCAGACGGCGATCATCTGGGAGCCCGACGATCCGAAGGACGACGCCAAGCACATCTCCTACAGGGAACTGCACGCCGAAGTCTGCAAGATGGCGAACATCCTCGAGGATCTCGGCGTCCGCAAGGGCGACCGGGTCGTCCTCTACCTGCCGATGATCCCCGAAGCCGCGTACGCGATGCTCGCCTGCGCGCGGATCGGCGCGATCCATTCCATCGTCTTCGCGGGCTTCTCGCCGGATGCGCTCTCGGCCCGGATCAACGGCGCCGAGGCGAAGCTGGTCATCACGTCGGACTACGCGCCGCGCGGCGGGCGGGCGACGCCGCTCAAGTCGAACACCGATGCCGCGTTGCTGCACTGCAAGGACACGGTGAAATGCCTCGTCGTACGCCGCACCGGCGGACAGACAACCTGGGTCGACGGGCGTGACTTCGACTACAACGAGATGCGGCTGGAGGCCGACGACCACTCCGCCCCGGTCGAGGTGGAGGCCGAGCATCCGCTCTTCATCCTCTATACCTCGGGCTCCACGGGCCAGCCCAAGGGCGTCGTGCATACTTCCGGCGGCTACCTCGTCTATGCCGCGATGACCCACCAGTACACCTTCGACTATCACGACGGGGACGTCTTCTGGTGCACCGCGGACGTGGGCTGGGTCACGGGTCACAGCTACATCGTCTACGGGCCTCTCGCGAACGGGGCGACGACGCTGATGTTCGAAGGCGTCCCGACCTGGCCGGACGCGGGCCGCTTCTGGGAGGTCTGCGCCAAGCACGGCGTCAATCAGTTCTACACCGCGCCCACGGCGATCCGCGCGCTCATGGCGCATGGCACCGAGCCGGTGGAGAAGCACGATCTCACCTCGCTGAAACTCCTCGGCACGGTGGGAGAGCCGATCAACCCCGAAGCCTGGAACTGGTACAACGATGTCGTGGGCAAGGGGAAATGCCCGATCGTCGACACGTGGTGGCAGACCGAGACTGGCGGTCACCTTCTGACCCCGCTGCCGGGCGCGATCCCGGCCAAGCCCGGATCGGCAACGCTGCCCTTCTTCGGCGTTCAGCCGGTCGTGCTCGACCCGCATACGGGAGAGGAAATCCAGACGACGGCCGCCGAGGGCGTGCTCTGTCTCAAGGAAAGCTGGCCCGGTCAGATGCGCACCGTATGGGGTGACCACGAGCGCTTCGAGAAGACGTATTTCTCCGACTACAAGAACTATTATTTCTCGGGCGACGGCTGCCGGCGCGACGCCGACGGCTACTACTGGATCACCGGCCGCGTGGACGACGTGATCAACGTCTCGGGCCACCGGATGGGCACAGCCGAGGTCGAAAGCGCGCTCGTGGCGCATGTCAAGGTCGCCGAGGCCGCGGTCGTGGGCTATCCCCACCCAGTCAAGGGCCAGGGCATCTACTGCTACGTGACGCTGATGAACGGTGTCGACCCCACCGAGGAGCTCCGCAAGGAACTGCGCACCTGGGTCCGGACCGAGATTGGCCCGATCGCCTCGCCCGACCTGATCCAGTGGGCGCCCGGCCTGCCCAAGACGCGCTCGGGCAAGATCATGCGGCGCATCCTGCGCAAGATCGCCGAGAACGACTATGGCGCGCTGGGCGACACCTCGACGCTCGCCGATCCCTCCGTCGTCGACGACCTGATCGACAACCGCATGAACCGGGACTGAGGTCGTGGACGGTGCATCAGCTCCGACGCGGGCCCCGGTCCTGATCCTCCTCGGCCCGCCGGGCGCGGGCAAGGGAACCCAGGCGCGCAGGCTCGAGGAGCGCTTCGGCCTCGTCCAGCTTTCGACCGGAGACCTCCTGCGGTCGGCGGTGAAGGCGGGCACCGAGGCCGGCCGGGCCGCGAAGGCGGTGATGGAGGCCGGTGCGCTGGTCTCCGACGAGATCGTGGTCGCGGTGCTCCGCGACCGCCTTGCCGAGCCCGACGTCGCGCACGGGGTTATCCTCGACGGGTTTCCGCGGACGACGGCGCAGGCCGCCGCGCTCGACGAGATGCTGGCCCATGCCGGTCAGCGGATCGACGCGGCGATCTCGCTCGAGGTCGATGATACCGAAATGGTCGCCCGTATCGCGGGGCGCTACACCTGCGCCGGTTGCGGCGAAGGCTACCACGACAGCTTCAAGGCGCCTGCCGAGGCCGGCGTCTGCGACAAGTGCGGCGGGACTGACATGACCCGGCGGGCCGACGACACGCCCGAGACCGTCGCGTCGCGGCTCTCGGCCTATCATGCCCAGACCGCTCCGCTCATCGCCTACTACGACGGGCAGGGCGTTCTGGAACGCCTCGACGCGATGGGGGAGATCGACGCGATCGCCGCCCGTCTCGGCGGGATCGTGGACCGAGTGTGTTCTTGAGGAGGACCGGTCCCCGCGGACTGGTCCGACCGGACAGAGATTTCCAAAGGAGGAGCGCCAGATGGCGAAACAACCCAACACGAACACGACCGACGCGAGCGGCTACTGGGCCGCGAACGTCCGCATCATCCTCATCAGCCTCGCAATCTGGGCGCTGGTGTCACTGGGCTTCGGAATCCTGTTCCGGCCACTGCTTTCGGGAATCGAAATCGGCGGGACTGACCTGGGCTTCTGGTTCGCTCAGCAGGGATCCATCCTGGTCTTCATCGTGCTGATCTTCAACTACGCCCGCTACATGAACAAGCTCGACCGCCAGTACGGCGTGGACGAGCAGTAAGGGGACGACCCACACAATGGAACAGTATACCCTGAACCTGCTCGTCGTCGGCGCATCCTTCGCGCTCTACGTGGGCATCGCGATCTGGGCACGCGCCGGATCGACCGCGGAATTCTACGCCGCGAACCGCGGCGTGCACCCGGTCCTGAACGGCATGGCCACCGCGGCCGACTGGATGTCGGCGGCCTCCTTCATCTCGATGGCGGGTCTCATCGCCTTCGTCGGCTACGGCAACTCGTCGTTCCTCATGGGCTGGACGGGCGGATACGTGCTGCTCGCCATGCTTCTCGCGCCCTACCTGCGGAAGTTCGGCAAGTTCACCGTGCCCGAGTTCATCGGCGACCGCTTCTACAGCAAGACGGCCCGCATCGTGGGCGTGATCTGCCTCCTCGTCATCTCGATCACCTACGTGATCGGCCAGATGACTGGCGCGGGGGTCGCGTTCTCGCGCTTCCTCGAGGTCGAAAGCTCCACGGGCCTCTTCATCGCCTCCACGGTCGTGTTCATCTACGCCGTTCTCGGCGGCATGAAGGGCATCACCTACACGCAGGTGGCGCAGTATTGCGTGCTAATCGTGGCCTACACGATCCCGGCCATCTTCATCTCGCTTCAGCTCACCGGCAACCCGATCCCGGGTCTCGGCCTCTTCGCGACGCATGACGCCTCGGGCCTGCCGCTGCTCACCAAGCTGAACCAGGTGCTGATGGAGCTCGGCTTCAACGACTACACCGGGCAGCACGGCTCGACCTTCAACATGTTCCTGTTCACGCTGTCGCTGATGATCGGCACCGCGGGTCTGCCGCACGTCATCATCCGCTTCTTCACCGTGCCGAAGGTGTCGGACGCGCGGTGGTCGGCGGGCTGGGCGCTGGTCTTCATCGCGCTTCTCTATCTCTCGGCCCCGGCCGTGGGCTCGATGGCGCGGCTCAACATCATGACGACGATGTGGCCCAACGCCGAGGCCGGTCAGGCGCTCGACGGCGACGCGATCGCCGTGGCCGACAAGCCCGAGTGGATGGCGAACTGGGAGGCCACCGGCCTTCTCGGCTTCGAGGACAAGAACAATGACGGTCGCCTGCAGTACTACAACGACGCCGATCCTGACATGCAGGCGATCGCGGAGGCGCGTGGCTGGGAAGGCAACGAGCTCACCAACTTCAACCGTGACATCCTCGTTCTCGCCAACCCCGAGATCGCGCAGCTTCCCGGATGGGTCATCGCGCTGATCGCGGCGGGCGGTCTGGCGGCGGCGCTGTCGACGGCGGCGGGTCTCCTGCTCGCGATCTCGTCGGCGGTCTCGCACGACCTGATCAAGAGCTCGATCAATCCCGGCATCTCGGAGAAGGGCGAGCTCCTGGCCGCGCGCATCTCGATGGCCTTCGCCATCGCGCTCGCGACCTGGCTCGGCCTCAACCCGCCGGGCTTTGCGGCGCAAGTCGTGGCGCTGGCCTTCGGTCTGGCGGCGTCCTCGATCTTCCCGGTCCTGATGATGGGCATCTTCTCGAAGACCATCAACTCGACCGGCGCGATCGCGGGGATGCTCGTCGGCCTTCTGGCGACACTGCTCTACATCTTCACCTATCTGGGGTGGTTCTTCATCCCCGGCACGAACATGCTTCCGAACACGGTCGACAACTGGCTGTTCGGGATTTCGCCCCTGTCCTTCGGGGCGATCGGCGCGGTCCTCAACTTCGCGGCGGCCTACATCGTGTCGAGCATGACCGAAGAAACCCCCGCCGAGATCAAGGAGCTTGTCGAAAGCGTCCGGATCCCGCGCGGTGCGGCGGGCGCGGTCGACCACTGAGACCCGAGCGGGCGGTGACAAACCGCCCGCTTTGCGCAATGGTCCTGCGCCGGGAGGCCGGCGCAGGACCAATCGTCTGGAGGGACAACGCATGACGGCCGAGGCGCTTGCGCTGCTGGAGAGGCAGCATCCCTACGACCAGATGGCGCCCGAGCGCCTCGCCGAGATCGCCGAAGCCTCGAGCTGGGTCACCCTGGCAAGGGACGCCGTCCTGTTCCGCGCGGGCGAGCCGCTCGCGGGGCTTTACGTCGTCCGGTCGGGCGACGTCGTCGTGACCGACGGGACCGGCACGCTGGTCTCCGAACTCGGTCCCGGAAACTCGTTCGGCGAGCGCGGGCTGCTCCGGGACGGCATCGCCCAGACGACCGTCGAGGCCGCCGCCGACACGCGCCTCCTCCTGATCCCCGCGGACCTCTTCAGGACGCTGTTCGACGAGGAACCCGTCTTTCGCAAGTTCTTCGACCGGAGCGGCGAGGCGCGCAGCGGCAAGCGCGCCCGTCCCGCCGACCTTACGACGATCCGCGTCGCCGATCTCATGGCCGCCGAACCCGTCACCTGCGCCCCCCGGACACCGCTCGTGGATGCCGCCCGGCTGATGCGCGACCGCAAGATCTCCTGCCTCTGCGTGACTGAGGGCCAGGGCCTTGCCGGCATCGTCACCGTGCGGGACTTCACGAACCGTGCCCTGGCCCATGCGCTGCCGATCGACACGCCGGTGGCCGAGATCATGACGGGGAGCCCGGTCACCCTGCCGTCCTCCGCCGTGGGCTCCGACGTGCTCCACACGATGATGGAGCGGCGCCTGGGCCACATCCCGATCGTCGACGCGGGCCGGCTCGTGGGCATCGTCACGCAGACGGACCTCACCCGCTTTCAGGCCTCGACCTCGGCGAGCCTCGTCTCGGACGTCGCCAACTCGGCGACCGTCGGGGACCTCGCCAGATCGACGGCCCGGATCCCGCGCCTTCTCATGCAGCTCGTGGCTGCGGGCAACCGCCACGAGGTGACGACGCGTCTCGTCACCGACATCGCCGACGCCGCGACGCGGCGCCTGCTGAAGCTGGCCGAAGAGGAGCTCGGCCCCCCGCCCGTTCCCTACCTCTGGCTCGCCTGCGGCAGCCAGGGCCGGCAGGAGCAGACCGGCGTCTCCGACCAGGACAACTGCCTGTTTCTCGACGACGCGGCGAGCGATGACGATCTTCCCTACTTCGACGCTCTCGCGAAGATCGTCTCGGACGGGCTCGACGCCGCGGGCTACGTCTTCTGTCCCGGCGACATGATGGCGACGAATCCGCGCTGGCGGCAGCCGGTCTCGACATGGCGCAAGTACTTCCGGGGCTGGATCGACACGCCCTCGAACGAGGCCCAGATGCTCGCCTCGGTCATGTTCGACCTGCGCCCGATAGGCGGCGAACGGTCGCTTTTCGACAACCTGCAGGCCGAAACGCTGAAGCTCGCGGCGCAGAATTCGATCTTCACCGCCCACATGGCGGCGAACTCGCTCAAGCACCATCCGCCGCTGAGCCTTCTCCGCGGCATCGCGACGATCCGCTCGGGCGAGCATCGCAACACGCTAGATCTCAAGATGAACGGCGTCGTACCGGTTGTCGACCTCGGACGGATGTACGCCCTGCGCGGACGACTGACCGACGTCAACACGCGCGCCCGGATCGAGGCGGCGGGCGCGGCGGGGGTCATCAGCACGACCGGCGCGCGCGATCTGCTCGACGCCTACGACCTGATCGCCGAGACCCGGCTCGAGCATCAGGCCCGGCAGGTGAAGGCGGGCGAGACGCCCGACAATTACCTCGTGCCGGCGGAGCTTTCGGATTTCGAGCGAAGCCACCTGCGCGACGCCTTCGTGGTGGTCAAGACGATGCAGTCGGCCCTGATGTCGGGCCGGGGAGGAGTCCCGGGCTAGGAGGACGGCCCGGGAGGAGGAGGAGAGATGATTTTCGAACTCGTGGGGACGGTTCTGGCCGGTCTCGCCGCCGCGCTCCTCGTCTTCGCGGTGCGCCGCTACGCGCCGGAGCGCATCCCCAACTGGCTCATCCCCATCGCCGCGGGATTGGCCATGATCGTCGCCACGATCTCCAGCGAATACGGCTGGTACGCGCGAACAGCCGATCAGCTGCCCGAAGGGGTCGTCGTCGCGCAGACGGTCGAGGAGTCCGCCGTCTATCGCCCCTGGACCTATCTCGTCCCCCTCACGACCCGGTTCGTCGCGGTCGACCGGGCGGGCGCGAAAACCCATCCGGACTTTCCGGGACAGCGGATCGTCGATCTCCATTTCTACGGTCGCTGGCAGCCGGTCCAGTCGATCCCCGTGCTCTTCGACTGTACGCGGGACCGCAGCGTCGTCATCGCGCGCGGCACAGAGTTCGACGGCGACGGCGCCATCGCGGATCCCGAATGGGAGGACATGCCGCCCGACGACCCGGTCCTTCGCGCCGCGTGCGGAGAGGCGTGACATGGACCGCCTCGGCCTCCGGCTTCGCATCTTCCTGTTTTTCGCGGCACTGGGGCTCGGGGCCGTGGCCGTCGCGACGGTCGGGCTCTGGATGGGATACCGGCAGGCGGATGACCCGGGCGCGCTCTCTCCGTTCATCTCGGCGGGCCTTGTCGCCGGATTCGGCATCCTCGGCCTGACCGCGGCCATCTGGCTGCTGTTCGACGAGAACGTCGCCAAGCCCGTCGAACGGCTGGCCGCCGATCTCCGCGCGCGGGCGCACGGCGGCGTCTCGCGCGACCTCGACGTGTCGCGGGCGCGGTATCTGGGCGACCTCGCGCCGGCGGCCTCGGCGCTCTCCCGTCAGTTCGGCAGCGCGACGCTGGACGCCGCCGAGGAGGTGGCGCGGCGGACGGCGGATCTCGCCGCGGAGAAGGCGCAGCTGACCTCGATCCTGACCGACATCCCGCTCGCCGTGATGATGGTGAATCCGGCGCACCAGATCGTGCTCTACGACGGGCAGACGGCCGAGCTTCTCGAGGCCGAGGCCCCTGCCCGGCTCAACGCGCCGCTCTTCGACTACCTGAAGGAGGATCCGGTGCGGGCGGCGCTTGCGGACCTCGAGGACACCGGGGCGCGGCGGGCGCCGATCGTGGCGGAGACGCGCTCGGGCAAGTTCTATTCGGGCCATCTTCGCAAGCTCGGCGACGGACGCGGCTACATGCTCGTGCTCGAGCCGCTCTCGCCGGACGCAGAGCGCCCCCTGACCTATGACTTCGGACTCATTCACGCCGAGCCCAGCAAGGACCAGCGGAACGCGCCGCTGAAGTCGCTCACCTACGTCGTCTTCGACACCGAGACGACCGGCCTCGATCCCGACACCGACGAGATCGTGCAGATCGGAGCGGTTCGCGTCGTCAACGGCCGGATCGTCGAGGGCGAGCGCTTCGATATCCTCGTCAACCCCGATCGCCCGATCCCGCCCGGATCCACGAAGGTCCACGGGATCAGCGACGACATGGTCGCGGCCGCGCCGGGCGTCGAGGAGGCGACCCGGCGCTTTCACGCCTTCGCGGCCGGGTCGGTCCTCGTCGCGCACAACGCGCCCTTCGATCTCGCCTTCCTCAAGCGCTACGGATCGCGGATCGGGCTCGTCTTCGACCATCCCGTTCTCGACACGGTCCTCCTCTCCGCGGTTCTCTTCGGAGGGTCGGCGACGCACACGCTCGACGCGCTGGCCGAAAGCCTCGGCGTCGATATCGAGGACGCGGTCCGCCACACGGCGATCGGCGATGCCCTCGCTACCGCCGAAGTGCTCGTCGGGTGCGTCGGAATGCTCGAAGGACGGGGGTACGGGACGTTCGGCCGGGTTCTCACCGAAGTCCGCAAGCACGAGCGCATCATTCAGGACCTCAATCAGGACTGACGGGGAAAGCTCGGGAACCATTGCGGAATTTTCCGCCTATTTCGCCACAATCGGCCGTCCAACTCCCGATTGCGACCATGATTTCGCCAAAGTCCTAGGCAACTCTCCGTTTCTAGTGTGGCGGAGTCGGCCAGATTGTCCGGTTTCGGTGCACAGATTGAGTGGGGACGCATGAACTCTGCGCCAAACAGCAAACAGTCGACGGAAGTCGAGGAGTTCACGGAAGAACTTGCGCCGGGCACAACGCTGTTGCACGGCCAGTACGTTATCGAGAGCTTTCTCAACAGCGGCGGATTCGGCCTGACCTATCTCGCCCGGGACAGCCTCGACCGCACCGTCGTCATCAAGGAATGCTTCCCCGGCCAACTCTGCATGCGGCGGGGCAAGATCGTCCAGGCACGGGCGAAGGGTCAGCAGGATGAGTTCCGCGCGATCGTCCGGCTCTTCGTGCAGGAGGCCCGCCGGCTGGCCAAGCTCGACCACCCCAATATCGTCGGCGTGCATCAGGTCTTCGAGGACAACGAGACGGCCTACATGGCGCTCGACTACGTCGACGGTCAGGACATGCACGAGGTCGTCGAGAACGACCCGGCGCGCCTGACCCCCGAGAAGATCGTCACGATCCTCAAGAAGCTCCTCGAGGCCGTCACCTTCGTGCACGAGTTGCACATCCTTCACCGCGACATCTCGCCGGACAACATCCTGCTGGACTCCAACGACGAGCCCGTCCTGATCGACTTCGGCGCCGCGCGCGAGAAGGCGACGCGGGCGAGCCGGGCGCTCTCCTCGCTTCTCGTCGTGAAGGACGGCTACTCGCCCCAGGAATTCTACATCGAGGGGGGGCAGCAGGGTCCCGCAAGCGACCTATACGCGCTCGGCGCCACCTTCTATCACGTGCTCACCGGCAGCCCGCCGCCGAACAGTCATTCGCGCCTCGCCGCGGTCGCGGCCAACGAGGCCGACCCCTACGTGACGCTCGCGGGCCGCTCCGACCAGTTCGAACCGGAATTCCTCGTGGCCGTCGACCGGGCCCTGTCGATCTTCCCCAAGGACCGGCCCCAGACCGCATTCGAGTGGCTCTACGACATCGACGCCGAGACCCGCCGCAAGGCGGCGATGGTGCAGGCGAACAACGATCGCAAGATGGAGGAGTCGATCTCGCGGCTTGTCGAGGAGACCAATCGCGCGGTGCTGGAGGCGCGACGGCTCGAGGAGGAACGCGCCCGGCAGGCGGCCGACACCCCCCGACAGGAGAAAAAGGAGAAGAAGCCGTTCTTCTCCTGGCAGATCGAGGACGGGTTCTTCAGCGAGGAGGACGCCGCGGCCCGCGCCGCAGCGGTGCTCGAAGACGCCCCCGCCGAAGACCTCTCCGAGGCGGAGCTTCCGCCCGACCCCGACGACGAGACCGAGGCTCTTGCGGCGCCTGACGGCGAAGAGGACGGCGAGGACGACGGCGCGCCCGCGCAGGACACCGACCCGCCTCCGCGCAAGAGTACGCGAAAGAAATCCCTGCTTCAGGCGATCCGGCCGTCATCGGTCTGGCGCCTCTGGAGCGTGAAACGTGAAGACAGGCAGGATCATCTTGGAAAGGCAGAACTATGAACCTTTTCCGTAAAGTGATGGGCGGCAAGACGCTCCCACCCGTGGAAGAACCGGATCTCGAGGAAGAAATCCGCCAGATGGCGAAAAGCGAGGACGCGGTCGCGCGCGAGGACGAGAAGTCGGGCCTCGTGGCGCTCTACCCGGAACTCGGAGCGAGCCGCCGGCGCCGGAGGCGCGGCTTCGCCGATCTCGACGATCTCGACGATTACGTGCCCGAACTCGACGACTACGAGCCCGGTCTGGAGGGCGAGTACCTGCCTCCGGACGAGCATCGCGCCGCCGAAACGCCTTACATGGCACCGCCCGCGGAACCGCAGCAGGCGCCAGCCCGCGCCCCGCTAGAGCCCCCCTCCCGTGCCGATCGCGAGGCGCATGGGGATCACGCCGCGGCGCCGAACTATCGCCTCGAGCACGCCTCACGGCCGGATGAGCAGGTGGAGACCGGGCAGACCGACGCCGCGCCACGGCAGGCCGGGACGCCTGCGGCCGCGGTCGCGCCGGTCGAACCCGACGATGCGGTCGAGGACGAGGACGCGCCTCAGGGGCTGGTGCGGGTTCCCGCCCCCGCCGTCGGCCGCGCCGGTGGCCGGCGCGCCGGCCGCGTGAAGACCCGGCTTCTCGGTTTCGGCCAATCGGCCGGCGGGGCGACGGATCCGTTCGAGTCCGCCCAGGCCGCCGCCTCGTCGGGGAGCGCCCAGTTTCCCGTGGGCTGGATCGTGGTTCTCGAAGGGCCGGGACGCGGCGCGTCCTTCACGCTCTTTGACGGAGTCTCGGCCATCGGACGCGGTGAAGACCAGCCGGTCCGCCTCGATTTCGGCGACACGTCGATCTCGCGGTCGACCCACGCGGTCGTCGCCTTCGACAACGAGCAGAGAAAGTTCTTCCTCGGGCATGGCGGCAAGGCCAATCTCGTGCGCCTGAACGGCAAGCCTGTGTTGTCCACGGAAGAACTCAACAACAATGACAAGGTCCGGATTGGCGAGACCACGCTGCGCTTCATCGCGCTGTGCGGCCCCGACTTCGACTGGACCGCGGACGATGGGACACCCGAGGTCGATGCAGCCAGCGCTTGACACCACCTACGACGTGGCATCCGCCATAAGTCAGGGCCGGCGGCCGTATCAGGAAGACGCGATCGTCTCCGATTTCCCGATCGGCTCCGGCATGGGCTTTGCGGTGCTCGCCGACGGCATGGGCGGCCATGCCGCCGGCGACGTCGCGAGCAAGATCGTCGTGACCGAGGTGTTCAGCGAACTGAAACTGCAGAGCGGCGAAGCCGACGCGTTCGCCGCGAACCTTCCCAAGATCCTCCGCGACGCCGCGATGGCCGCGAACGATTGCGTGAAGGGGCACATCCTCGACAACAGCGAGACGGCGGGCATGGGCGCGACGCTTGTCGCGTCGGTCCTCGTCGGCACGCAACTCTACTGGATCTCGATCGGCGACTCGCCGCTTTTCCTCTACCGCGACGGCGCGCTCCGGCAGCTCAACGAGGACCACTCGATGGCGCCGCAGATCGATTTCATGGTCCGCACCGGCATGATGGCCGAGGATATCGGCCGGAATCACCCGGACCGGAGCTGCCTGACCTCGGTCCTCGGCGGCGAGCATGTCGCGCGCGTCGATTGTCCGGCCGAGCCGACCGACCTCAAGGACGGCGACATCCTGATCGTGGCGAGCGACGGCATCCAGTACCTGTCCCCCGAGGACCTGGAAGAGATCCTGGCCAGCGGTGCCGACCGGTCAAGCCGCGCGATCGCCGACACCCTTCTGGAACGGCTGAAGGAGCATGGCGATCCGGAACAGGACAACGCATCCTTTTCGGTGATCAAGGTCTCGGCGAGGGACCGGCGGTCCCAGCGCAAGGCCCGGCCGCGCCGCATCGGCGCGCGCGAGGAGCCGCTCGAGACGGATGTCACCGCGCGGGCCCCGAGCCGGTTCAAGAGTTCGATCCTTCTTCGCGGCGCGTCTCTCTTCAGGAGTTCCGCGCAGTGATGGAAACCGCGCCCACGATCGAAAGTGTGCTGCCGCATCTGGAAGAGGCGCTCGCCGATCCGTCGATCCCCGCGCGCGCCCACATTGCCGGACGGCAGTTGCTCGACCGCCTGACCTCGCCGATCCGGGTCGTCGTCACGGGTCATCCCGGAAGCGGAAAATCGCAACTTATCAATCTTCTGGCCGGTGAACCCGTCATTGGCGAGGCAACGAACCTGCCGAGCCTGGAACTGCGCCATGGTCCCGAGCGCAAACTGACGATCGAGCTTGCCGACGGCAGGACCGAAACACGGCCATTCGAGACGCTGGCGAGCCTCGACCGCGAGAAGGTGGGCTTCGTCTCCGTCGAGGCGCCTCTGGACGTGCTGCGCTCCATGACCTTGACGGAGGTGGTGACGGGGGGGACCGCGGAGCAGGAGCGCGACGGCGTCCTGTGGGCCGCGGAGCGCGCCGATATCGTCCTGTGGTGCTCGCTCGAGTTCACGCCGGCCGAGCAATGGCTCTGGTCCGCGATGCCGGAGCGTCTGAAAGATCATGGATTCCTCGTCCTGACCAAGGCCGACACGCTGATCCGCTCGGGGACCCTCGGCCAGCGCATCGCCGAACTCGAGGACATCGTGGCCGAGGAATTCCACAGCCTCGTGCCGGTGGCGACCCTGCAGGGGCTGAAGGCGCTGCGCGCCGACGGGGGCCCGGATCTCGACGCCCTCAGCGCGAGCGGCGCCGCGGCCCTGAGCGCGGCGCTCGTGCGCCATGTCGAACAAGGCCTCCGGGCGGATCTCGACGCCGCGCTCATGTTCCTCAGCCGGTTCGGAAGCGAACCGGCCCCCATCGCCACCGTGCCGGCGGCCGCCTCGCCGCAGATGCAGCCTGACAGCGCCGAGAAATCCCGGGACGTGCCCAAGGCGCCGCCGCCGATCGCTGTCGAGCCCCCCGAGACGACCGGCCCCGAGGCGCACCGGGCTGCGCCGGACGTCGAAACGCCGGACGACCCCGTGACGGCCGCGGCGCACCGCCCCGAAAAGACCGACGCCTTGAAGAGCGCGATGGACATTCTCGGCGCCTGCGGCGCGGACCTCAGCGATGTCGGCGACGAACCGGGTTTCGGAGGCGCTGTGCTCGCTCGCTGCTGTGCGGCGGCGCAGGCCGTGTCCGAGGTTCTCGAGGCCGGCCCGCACGCCTCGGCCTGCGACGATGCGCTCGACGTTTCCGACAAGCTGGTCCTGATGCAGCTCGAGGCTTCGGAAGAGGCCGCCGCGGACGCGGTGACGCTCCTTCTGCAACTGCGCCGCGACATCGCGCTCGAGGCCGCCGGCTGAAAGGCCCCCGTCATTGCCCACTAATGACGGATACACGCCTCAATATGACCATTTTTGTTTCGGATAGACGAGGTAACGGGGTGCATTCCACAGGTTTTGTAGCGCTCTCAGACTAACAGGTCGAAAGGCCGGGGAAAGGTTCATAGGTTGCCGATGAACGCCGAAACGGGGATCCCGAGAAAGACAGGGTCGACCGACCCCTGCAACAACGCCCAGCTTCTGAACGCCGGCCTCGATGGCCTTTCGGAGTTCATGGCCGAGCGCGATGGACTCCGCTCCGCCGTCGCGAACCTCGCCGAACTCGGTGACGAGACCGCGACACGGCTGGCCGCCCGCATCGACGAGCAACTCACGGCCCTGGA
>CAZPOK010000007.1:0-36704 GCA_964587905.1 uncultured Rhodobacterales bacterium
AAGAGGTCCGCGTGCGCGTGCTCCACTACGGCGTGGGCGCGATCACCGAAAGCGATATCGGCCTCGCCGAAGCGTCCGGCGCGCCGGTCATCGGCTTCAACGTCCGCGCCAATGCGCCCGCGCGCAACAGCGCCAACCAGAAGGGCGTCGAGATCCGGTACTACTCGGTGATCTACGACCTCGTCGACGACATCAAGGCAGCCGCATCGGGCCTGCTGTCGGCGGAAGTGCGAGAGCGCTTCATCGGCTACGCCACGATCAAGGAGGTCTTCAAGGTCTCCGGCGTCGGCAAGGTCGCGGGCTGCCTCGTCACAGAAGGCATCGCCCGCCGGTCGGCCGGCGTGCGTCTGCTGCGCGAAGACGTTGTGATTCACGAGGGGACGCTGAAGACGCTCAAGCGCTTCAAGGACGAAGTCGCCGAGGTCCAGTCGGGTCAGGAATGCGGCATGGCCTTCGAGAACTACGAGGACGTTCGCCCCGGCGACGTCATCGAGATCTTCGAGCGGGAAGAGGTAGAGCGAACGCTCGCCTGATGCGCTCGGTCAGTCCTGCGGATTTGGGCGGTCTTCGGATCGCCCTTTTCTTTTCCTGCCAACAGCGCCTTCGCGTCCCTAAGCCGTCTTGGGCAGCCCCGTGTGCGGGTCCGACGCGCGGCCCGATACACCGGCGGCCGCGAGGGGCAGCTTGATCGATACCGCCAGCCCGCCAAGTCGCTCCGATGCACCGAGGTCCAATGAGCCGCCATACGCGCGGGCGAGATCGCTCGAGATGGAGAGGCCGAGGCCGGTTCCGGGGACGGCCGTGTCCAGCCGTGTGCCGGCCGTGAGCGCAGTCTCGCGGTAGTGCGGATCGATCCCGGGTCCGTCGTCCTCGATCTGGACGACGGCCATGTCGCCGGCCGCCTCTGTCGAAATCACCACCTGCGCGTCGCACCACTTGACCGCGTTCTCGATCACGTTGCCTAAGAGTTCCTCGACATCCTGCGCATCGGCGGCGACCTCGAGTTCAACCGGCGTCTTTGCCATGATCGAAGTCTGGGCGGTATCCGGCAAGGCGCCGAACAGCCGACGAAGGCGTGAAATAGAATTGCCGAGGTCGGTTCTCAGGTTCACGACCTTCGACGCATTCGCCGCGCGCATCCGCGCGAGGGACCGGATGATCTGCGCATCGATCCGGTCGAGCGCGTCGAAAAGCGGCGCCGTGCCATCGGCCTTCCTGCTGATCGAAACGAGCTCGTTCCGGAGCGCCGCAGACGGCGTCTTGAGCGCATGGGCAAGGTCCGCGGCCTGCCGCCGTCCCTGCGCGATGACTTCGCGGTTCCGGTCGATCAGCTGATTGATATCGCCCACGAGCGGCGCCACCTCGCTCGGATACTCGCCGACATCCAGCGGCTTTCCGGAGTCCCATCGATGCACGACATCGTCACTCAGCTTGCGTAGCGGCTTCAGGATGAGCGAGGTCAGGAGCGCTGCGGCCCCAATACCGAGGACGCCGACGAATCCGAAGGCGATGGCCACGCTCATGCGCATCTCTTCCCGCTCGGCCTGGAGAGCCGACACGCCCGCGGCGACCGAGACGACCCATCGCGACCCGTCGTCGAGCGTGATCGTCTGCCGCAGCCCGCGCACCGGGCCGTCCGGCCCGTCCGAGGTCCAGATCTGCGGCTCGGGCGCAAGCGCCTCCGCAAGCGGCAGTACGGTATCGAACAGCGATCGGGACGCGACAACCTCCCCGGCCGGGCCGTTCAGCTGCCAGTAGCGCCCCGAGTACGGGCGTTGGTACGCCGGATCGTTGAGAAACGCCCCGATCTGATCCGGAATCTCGCTGTTCGCGAGCGCCACGACGATCTGGGTGTGACGCTCCTCGAGCAGGGCATTGAAGCGGCGGTTCGCGATCTGGTCGAATACGGAGAGAAGGGCGAAGCCGCCGACGAGAATGGCTATGACGGCCCAGACCACGCCGCCGAGAATGACGCGTCTCTGGAGCGACTGCATCAGTCGAGGTCTATCTGATAGCCTTGGCCGCGGGCGGTCTGGATCAGATCCTTGCCCAGCTTTTTCCGCAGCCTGTTCACGAAGACGGCAATCGTGTTCGAATCGCGGTCGCAGTCATATTCGTAGATGTGTTCTGACAACTCGGTTCGAGGCACCATGCGACCGGCGTGGTGGAAGAGATAGGACAGCACGGCAAGCTCCTGCGCAGTCAGCGAGATCTGCATGCCGTTGTTCAGAACCTTGTTGGTCCGCGTGTCGAAGACCACCGGGCCCTTCTGGAAGACCGGGCTCGACCGTCCTGCCTGCCGCCTGAGCATCGCCCGGATCCGGGCCGAGAGCTCCGGCATGTGGAAGGGCTTGGTCATGTAGTCGTCCGCCCCGGCGTCCAGCCCGTCGACCCGCTCCGACCAGCCGTCGCGCGCGGTCAGGATCAGGACGGGCGTTTGAATGTCGTTCCCGCGCCACTGCTTGAGCACCGATATCCCGTCCCTTTCGGGCAGGCCTATATCGAGAACCACGAGATCATAGGATTCTGTGGAGCCGAGAAAATGCGCCTCCTCACCGTCGGTCGCGGTATCGACGGCGCGGCCCTCCGCAGAGAGTGCAGCCTTGATCTGCTCGCTGAGCATGTGGTCGTCTTCGGCAACGAGAATTCTCATGAGGCGGGAGTAACGGCCTGAGTTGGCGGAATTATGGCCCGAGTTGGCTACTTCTTGCCGCCAGCGTTGTTACCACCGGCATTGCCGCCAGCGTTGTTACCACCGGCATTGCCGCCACCGTTGTTGCCACCGGCATTGCCGCCACCGTTGTTGCCACCGGCATTGCCGCCGCCGTTGTTCCCACCGGCATTGCCGCCGCCGTTGTTGCCGCCGCGGTTTCCGCCACCGGTGCTGCCAGCGGAGTTGTTGCCGATGCTGCTTCGGCCGCGATCGTTCACGCCGCCCGACTGATTTGCCTTTCCGGCGCGATCGGGTGCGGTGAGGCTGTTGCCGGACCACCTCGACGATTTTGCGGATTTGACGACGTCCTGAGCAACGGACGACTTCGCACCCATGAACTGACCGGACCCGGCGTCGAGCACGACGGAACCGAGCCTGCCGTTTGCCTGCTTGATCAGGACCCGATAATAGATCCCGCCACCCTCAAACGCGCGCACGTCAAGGATTTCAGCGTCCACGCGCGAGGAGACGAGAGACAGGATCCGCTGGAGCGAGACGCTCTCACCGGTCTGAACGCTCCGTCGGAGCTCGTCCTGCCCCAACTCGCGCATCTGCGCGGGGGCGGGAGAGCCGACGACGCATGCGAGAACCGAGGCGAGTATGACGCGGTGCGGTGCTTTCATGACTGTCACGTAGCAGACGCTACTTGAACCGGGGATGAACCAATCCTGGACCGGCGAATTTCTGCCGACACCTGTCGCCGCCCACCAACACTCCTCATCCGGCGCCTGCGGGAGCCTTGCGTTGGCAGGCCGGTTTGCCATGACAGCCCCCCGTTCACTGAAAATCGGCCTCTGTCAGGATGCGAGCCTTGTCCGTCGTGCGGTCGACCCGGACATGCACAATCTTTCGCGTCCTGTTGCCGTCTCGGACGCGCCGGAACCAGTATTCGCGCTCGGCGAAATTGCCCGGCGTCATGATCCATCGCACGAGGCTGGAGGTCAGTCCACGGTAGGGCGCGACGAGATCGACGAGCCAGAGATGGTCCCCCGACCGCCAGTCTTCGGACCGGAGAAGGCCGCCGCCGACATAGGTCTTCTCGACTTCACGCGAGAACCAGCCCCAGGTGATCATGGCGCGCGGCACGCCATCGAACCGGAAGACGCGGTACTGCCCGAGCACGAGGGGCGGCTCGAACGACGCGCGCAGCGCCGCGACGGTGGTCACTGCATGCCGTTGGCTTCGCATGGCCAGAAAGACCGCGTCGCCATAGGCGCGGAGCGTCTTGTCGTCGGGAGCCTCCGACGGCGGCAGTTCCCGACCCGCACTGTCGAGCAGACCGGTCATTTCCGCCCCCCGCCCGACAACAGCCGGGCCTCCCAAGGTCGGACGCCTCGACGGGCGGCAGCCATCCCGGCCGTGCCGGACCGCAGTTCTGGAAACAGCGTGAGCAATTCGTCGAGAACGGCGCCGTCGAGTTCGGACAGGGCGTAGGATCCCGGAAAGAAGGATTCCGTTGGCAGACCTTCCGTCAGGATGATCTCGTGCCGGTCGAACAGGATGTGAAAATACTCGACCTCGACGCAGTCGCGGTCGACCGTGATTGAGCCGTCGTTCAGGAGACCCTTCGCCGGGGCGAGCACGGAGGGCGCGCCGAAGAAAAGCTCCGACCGCCAGTCATCGAGCGCAATCCGGTGCTGCGGCGAGACCCGAAGCTCGCGCGTGGGTCGACCGGGGCCGAGGGCGCTGGGCCCGATACGGATGGGGCGCAGAGCGGGATCGCGCCGAAGCTCGTCCCTGCCGATCCGACGCGCGCCGATCCAGCGCACGGTTTCGGTGCGCCCGTCCGCGGTCAGAACCGGATCGCCCGGATCGAGCGTCTCGACCGGCACGTCGCCTTCGGGCGTCGCGATCATCGTTCCGCGCGCGACGCAGATCAGGATGTTGATGATCACGGTGTCTTCGTCGAGATCCCCGCCGCTCGTTCCCGTCACCAGAAAGGTGACGGTCTGGTCGGACCCCGAGGCGATCACCGCCGCCCGGTCGATCGTGAAGGTGAACTCGCCCGTCGAGGTGTCGAAAGACAGGCTGCCCCACGCCGTCGAACTGAGGGGTCCGAAAGCGTAATCGTCGGCCTCGCCGGAGGCGCCGCCCCCCAAGATCGGGACAACGTCGAAGTCCCCGCTGACTGTAGTCACCGACGGGTCGGTCAGATCGGCGTCGAACGTCCAATTGTCGAGAGTGCTCGCCGACGAAAACGTCCCGCTGACTTCGCTGATGTTGTAGCCCATGACGTCCCGTCCCGCGGCTGGCGCTCGGTTTCAAGCCCGCGGATGCCCTCTCCGCGTTTTCCGCGCAGGATAGAGCCTCCGGACCTCCGCGCAAAGGCGGGAGCGGCCTGTTAGCGGTATCGGCACGTTGAGTAGGCGTCCGAACTCGGACACCCTCAAAGCCAATCCCTCAGGATCGGGATCAGTGGAATGTCCGCAGGCGGCATCGGGTAGTCGCGCAGGTCCCGCGCCCGCACCCATTTCAGCGCCTGCCCCTCTTTCGCATGGGGCTGGCCCTCCCATTTACGGCAGGCGAAGAGCGGCATCAGAAGATGGAAATCGTCGTATCCATGGCTTGCGAAGGTGAGCGGCGCGAGGCAGCTCCGCCAGGTGTCGATCCCGAGTTCCTCATGCAGTTCGCGGATCAGCGCCGCCTCGGGCGTTTCGTCCGGCTCCACCTTGCCGCCGGGGAACTCCCAAAGCCCGGCCATCGCCTTCCCCTCAGGACGCTGGGCCAGCAGCACCCTCCCGTCTCGATCGATCAGCGCGACCGCCGACACGAGGATGACCTTCATGAGCGATAGTCGGCGTTTATGTCGATGTAGCGGTGCGTGAGATCGCAGGTCCAGACGCGGGCCGCGCCCGTGCCGAGCCCGAGGTCGACACCGATTACGAGGTCGGCCTGCCTCATGTAGGCTGCCCCGTCGCCTTCGGCATAGCCGGGCGATACCCACCCGTTCTCGGCGACGACGATGTCCCCGAGGCTGATCGTCAGCCGGTCCCTGTCGGCCTTGGCCCCGGACTTTCCGACAGCCATGACGATCCGCCCCCAGTTGGGATCCTGCCCGGCGATGGAGGTCTTCACCAGAGGTGAGTTCGCGATGGCAAACGCCACCTTCTTCGCGTCGGCGGAGCTGTCGGCGCCGGAGACGGCGACCTCGACGAACTTCGTCGCCCCCTCGCCGTCGCGCACGACCTGATGGGCAAGGTCGAGCATGACCTGCCCGAGGGCCGAGCGGAACTCTCTGTAGGACTTCGAGCGGGCGTCCTTGATCTCGGGCGCCTTCGAGCGTCGCGTCGCGGCGATGAGCAGCGTGTCTGACGTCGACGTGTCGCCGTCGACCGTGATCGCGTTGAACGTGTCGTCCACGAGACCCGAGAGCGCCTTCTGCAGCGCCGGCTGCGTGATGTTCGCGTCGGTGAAGATGTAGACCAGCATCGTGGCCATGTCGGGCGCGATCATGCCCGAGCCCTTCGCGATGCCGGCAATCGTGACTGTCTGTCCTCCGATCTCGACGGTGGCGGAGGCGCCCTTGGGGAAGGTGTCCGTCGTCATGATCGCCAGGGCGGCGGCCTCGACGCCGCCGGGCGACAGGTCGGCCTTCAACTCGCCGATCTTCGCCGTGATCCGGTCGTGGGGGAGCGGCTCTCCGATGACACCGGTCGAAGACGAGAAGACCCGCGCTTCGGGGAGGCCCAGCGCCTCGGCCACGGCGGACGTCACGCTCCGAACGGCCTCGATCCCGGCGCTGCCGGTGAATGCGTTGGCGTTCCCCGAGTTCACGACGATCGCGGCACCGTCCTTGGAGCCTTTGCCGACCTTCGCCTCGCAGTCTAGCACCGGAGCCGCGCGCGTCGACGATCGGGTAAAGGCACCAGCCACAGCGGTGCCCGGCGCACACTCGACGAGCATGACGTCGGCCCGTCCTGCGTATCGAACGCCGGCCGCAGCCGTTGCGAAACGCACACCCTCGATGACGGGCAGTTCCGGAAAGCCATCCTTTGGAGCCAGAGGAGAGACGGCCGGCACAGTTTCGGCGGCCGTCTCAGCGGCCGCCTTCAGTCTCTTCTTCAGCTTCTTGACCTTGGTCGCGAGCTTCTTGAGCTTCTTGGCAGACTTGGCCATCGAGATCCTATTCCTGGAGGAGCGACATGTCCCCGATCACCGATGGATCGATCTCGCCCGCTTCGATGCGCGAAACATCCGCCGTTTCGGTCAACTCCGCAATAGCCGTCTCGATCGCTTCCCGCTGAAGCCGGTTGACGATTTCGTCCCGCACCTCCTCGAGAGCCGGCGCCGTCGCCTGGCGCGTCTCGTTCAGCTTTACGACGTGCCAGCCGAACTGCGTCTGGACAGGGTCGGACACCGCGCCCTCGTCCATCGCGACGACGGCTTCCTCGAACGGCGCGACCATCATCCCCTTCCCGAACCAGCCGAGATTGCCGCCATTCGGTCCGGACGGGCCAGTGGACCGTTCCCGCGCGAGTTCGGTAAAATCGGCGCCGGCCTCCAGCTCCGCGAGGATCGCCTGCGCCTCTTCCTCGGTTTCGACGAGAATGTGCGAAGCGTTGTATTCCATTTCAGGCTCGACCGCGCCGTACTCTGCGTCGTAGGCCGCCTGTATGGCCTCCTCGGTCAGGCGGTCGCGGGCGTAGTCGTTTGCGACCTCCGTCGCGGCTAGAGCGCGTTCCTCATTGTCGAGAACGTACCGGCTCGCCGCCGAAAGGCCTTCATTGGCGCCCCGCAGGATTTCCTGCTGAATGACCTGTTCGAGAATGCCTTCGAAAAGCGTCTCGGCCGGCGCGTTCTGGTACTGCTGAGGCAGGCGGGAGCGGAGGACCAGCATGTGGCCCACGGTGATTTCTGTTCCGTTCACGGTCGCAACGACCGTATCCGCGGTGACGGGATCGGGAGTTTCCTGCGCCATCGCGGGCGTTGCCAGTGAGAAACCGATCGCCCCGACGAGGGCGGCCTTCAGAACACGTTGCATGGATGGTCCTTCCTTCATGCCGCACGAGCGCGCGACGTTGACAGTCTCGTGCGCGCCGCTTACATCGCCTTTGTTCATTGAGGGCGCGCCTTTCCCGGTGTTTTTATGGCGGGTTGGAGACGCGAGCAAGCACAACCCCTCACACGATCCTGTCAGACGCTGCGACAAGGTTAAACTGCATGCTCGGTTTCGGAACGATCACGAAGAAGGTCTTCGGCACCCCGAATGATCGCAAGGTCAAGTCGGTCATGCCGACGGTGGCGAAGATCAACGCGTTAGAGCCGGAGTTCGAGAAGCTCGGCGACGACGGGATCAAGGCCAAGACCGCTGAGCTGTCGCAGCGCGCGATGGGCGGCGAAAGCCTCGACGACCTGCTCCCGGAAGCTTTCGCCAACTGCCGGGAGGCAGCGCGGCGGGCTCTTGGCCTGCGCGCCTTCGACGTGCAGCTTGTCGGCGGGATCTTCCTGCACCAGGGCAACATCGCGGAGATGAAGACCGGCGAAGGCAAGACGCTGGTCGCGACGTTCCCGGCATACCTAAACGCGCTTTCCCGCAAGGGCGTGCACATCGTCACCGTGAACGAATACCTCGCCAAACGGGACGCGGAATGGATGGGCAAGGTCTATGCCGCCCTCGGCATGACGACCGGCGTAATCTATCCGCAGCAGCCCGAGTCCGAGAAGAAAGACGCCTACGGCGCCGACATCACCTACGGCACGAACAACGAATTCGGCTTCGATTATCTCCGCGACAACATGAAGTCCGAACTTAAGGACATGAACCAGCGCGGACACAACTACGCCATCGTCGACGAAGTCGACTCGATCCTGATCGACGAGGCGCGTACGCCGCTCATCATCTCGGGACCAAGCCAGGACCGGTCGGGGCTTTACCGCACCGTCGACGAAGTGATCCCCGAAATCAGCGAAGATCACTTCGAACTCGACGAGAAGACCCGCAACGTGACCTTCACCGACGAGGGCAACGAGTTCCTTGAAGAGCGGCTGCATGCCTTGGGCATCCTGCCCGAGGACCAGTCGCTCTACGATCCGGAATCGACGACGATCGTCCATCACGTGAACCAGGGCCTCCGGGCGCACAAGCTCTTCACGCGGGACAAGGACTACATCGTCCGTGACGGCGAGGTCGTGCTGATCGACGAATTCACCGGCCGGATGATGGTCGGTCGGCGGCTGTCCGACGGCCTGCACCAGGCGATCGAGGCCAAGGAGGGCGTCGAGATCAAGCCCGAGAACGTGACGCTCGCGAGCGTGACCTTCCAGAACTACTTCCGGCTCTACGACAAGCTTTCCGGGATGACCGGAACGGCGGCGACAGAGGCCGAGGAATTCATGGACATCTACGGGCTGGGCGTCGTGGAGATCCCGACGAACAAGCCCATTGCCCGCGTTGACGAACACGATCAGGTCTACAGGACGACCGGCGAGAAGTTCGACGCCATCGTCGAGGAGATCAAGAAGGCGCATGAAAGAGGCCAGCCGGTCCTCGTCGGCACGACGTCCATCGAGAAGTCCGAAATCCTTTCGGGCCTCCTGAAGGAAGAAGGCGTTCCGCACAACGTCCTGAACGCCCGCCAGCATGAAAAGGAAGCGCAGATCATCGCCGAGGCGGGCGTGCCGGGTGCGGTCACGATCGCGACGAACATGGCGGGCCGCGGCACCGACATCCAGCTTGGCGGCAACGTGGAGATGAAGGTGCTCGACGCGCTTGCGGAAGATCCCGAGGCGCATCCTGACGAGATCCGCGCGCGGATCGAGGCCGAGCATGCGGTCGACAAGCAGAAGGTGCTCGACGCGGGCGGCCTCTTCGTTCTCGCGACCGAGCGGCACGAAAGCCGACGCATCGACAATCAGTTGCGCGGCCGCTCGGGCCGGCAGGGCGACCCCGGCAAGTCGTCGTTCTACCTCTCGCTCGAGGACGACCTGATGCGCATCTTCGGGTCCGAACGGCTCGACAAGGTGCTCTCGTCGCTCGGGATGAAGGAAGGCGAAGCGATCGTTCATCCCTGGGTGAACAAGTCTCTCGAGAAGGCACAGGCCAAGGTCGAGGCGCGGAACTTCGACATCCGCAAGCAGCTTCTCAAGTTCGACGACGTGATGAACGACCAGCGGAAGGTGATCTTCGCTCAGCGTCGGGAAATCATGGAGGCCGCGGATCTCTCGGAAATCGCGCGGGACATGCGCCATCAGATCATCGACGATCTGGTCGACACCCACATGCCGCCGAAGTCCTACGCAGATCAATGGGAGTCAGAGGAGCTTCAGACCAAGCTCGCCGAGAAAGTCGGAATAGACGTGCCGGTCCCCGAATGGGCCGACGAGGAAGGTGTCGATCAGGAGGAACTGAAAGAGCGCTTCTGCACGGCTTCGGACGAATACATGGCCTCGAAGACCGCGCAGTTCGGTCCCGATACGATGCGCCAGATCGAAAAGCAGATTCTTCTGCAGACCATTGATGCGAAATGGCGCGAGCATCTGCTTCTGCTGGAGCACCTCCGCTCCGTGGTCGGTTTCCGTGGCTATGCGCAGCGCGACCCTCTGAACGAGTACAAGAACGAGGCCTTTCAGCTTTTCGAGAGCCTCCTGGAGTCGCTCCGCGAGGACGTGACGCAGAAGCTGTCGCAGATCCGGCCGATGACGCAGGAGGAGCAGGAGACGATGATGCGCCAGCTCCTGGAGCAGCAGAAGCGGCTTCAGCAGCCCGCCATGGCGGACGCGGAAGCAGCGCCGGCCGGCGCAGCGCGCGAGAGCTTCGATGAAGCCGATCCCGCCACGTGGGGCAACCCGGGGCGCAACGATCCCTGCCCGTGCGGATCGGGCAAGAAATTCAAGCACTGTCACGGTCGGCTTGCCTGAGCACCACCCCCCCGGAATTGTGGCAGGAATGTGGCACTCGGCGCTCGATGGCAGGTGGCCACCGGCCAAGCCGTTGTTTTGCGACGGACATTCGATACCACTTGTCCTCAGAATGACAATAAGCGTGCCCGAGGCCCGGTAAGGCGGCGACCCCTGCCGTGCCGCGAGGTTGCGCGGAGGCAGGCATGATCCGGGACAGACGCCTGAAAACGGCGCTGGCGACCTTTATGGCGGCATTCGCCATCGCTCATCTGATGCAGTTCGGGCTGACTGCTGGACGAACGACCGAGGCTGCCGATACCTCCCGAGGCGAGGTACAAGCCGTCGGACGGGCTGGTCTCTTCGGGGCAGCGGAGCCTCTCACGGCCCTTCCCTCGATTGGCGACCGTGAGCCGGCGCCGCCGCTTGCCCTCGGACCGCAGCGACGGGTACCGGTCGACATGGTCGCGACGCCGGTCACCGGACAAACCCTCAGCGCCTATGGCCTTCCCTGCGAGCGCGTGCTCTCGGTGCTGCCCGCGCCCGGCGCTGTCCTCCGGCTTCGGCTTTCCGCCACCTGCGATCCGCGCGAGCGTGTCGAGATCGATCATGCCGGCCTGCGGTTTGCGCTCGTGACCGACATGTTCGGCATGGCCGATACCGTAATCCCCGTCCTTGCCACGGACGCCGAGTTGCGCGTCGTGCTGCAAGACGGAGAAGCCCTGTCCGCACGAGTGTTCGTGCCGGAGGCCAGTCAGTTCGACAGGGTCGCGGTCAGTTCCGATGGCAGAAGCGCGCTCGAAATTCACGCCTTCGAGTTCGGTGCCGGATACGGCGATACGGGACACGTTCACCACGGATCGAACGCATCGGCGGCGCAGGGACGCGTCCGCCGGCTGGGTGATTCCTCCGCCGACGATCCGCTGATCGCCGAGATCTACACGTTTCCTACCGGCGAAAGCCTCGCCTCCGGCACGGTGCGACTTCATGTCGAGGGCGAGGTCACGTCCGAGAACTGCGGGCGCGAGGTGGTTGCAGACGCCGTCCAATCCATGCCGGGCGGGCCTCCCAGCGTTGTGGCGCTTAGAGTGACGATGCCCGGCTGCGATGCGACCGGTGACATATTGGTCTTGAAGAACGTGCTGAGGGACCTGAGGATCGCCCGGAACTGAGCGGCGACACGGATCTTCGATGAGCACCTTCCGTTTTGCGCTTCTGGCCGCGAGCATTGGCGCGCCCTTGTGGGCCGCAGCCGAGGAGGTGCGCCTGCGATCGCCGGACGGGTCGGTCGTGGTCTCGGGGCAGTTGACGCATTTCGATGGCGACTTCTACCGGCTCGAGACGATCTACGGTCCGATGACGCTCGACGCCGCGCGCGTGGCCTGCCACGGGACCTCCTGTCCCGACCCCGCGGAGTTCGCTCCGGAGATCCGTCTGTCCGGGCCACCAGCGCTCGGGGCGCTCCTGATGCCGGCGCTTATCGAGGGTTACGCCGCTCGGATCGGCCACGCGGCCGAGCGCGTCATCGCGGACGACCGGCACTTCACCTACGTCCTCACGGACGGCACGTCAGGACATCCGTCGATCAGATTCCGCTTCCGTCTCACAGGCTCGGACGAGGCGTTCGCCGATCTCCTTGCGGGCGAAGCCGATATCGCACTCTCGGCCCGCGAAATCCGGCGGAGCGAGGTAGCGCTTGCGCGCGAAGCGGGTCTCGGCACCCTCGACGCTCCCGGACGAAGCCGGGTGCTGGCGCTCGACGGGATCGTTGCGATCACGGGCGCGGGCAATCCCGTACGGCAGATCACCCTGCGGGACCTCGCGCGGGTCTTCTCAGGAGAGATCGTGTCCTGGGCGGCACTCGGCGGCCCCGACGTTCCGATCGGACTCCACCTCGCGGAGGAAGAGACCGCCGTGACCCAGAGCTTCGGCGCACGCATCCTCGGCCGGTACGGTGCGGCGCCCGCATCCGAGATCGTTCGGCATTCGTCCCTTGCGGGTCTTACGGATGCGATTTCGCAGGATCCCGCAGCGATCGGGATTACGGCGTTCTCCGAGACCGGAAGCGCGCAGATCATGTCGCTCGTCGGACCTTGCGGTTTCCCGGCGGTGCCGGGACCGGAGACCCTCAAGACAGAAGACTACCCGCTGACGGCGCCTCTATTCGCCTATCTTCCTGCCAAGCGATTGCCGAGACCCGGGCGCGACTTCCTGGAGTATGTTCAGTCGCCGCAGGCCGATCTCGTCGTCCGGCGCGCCGGATTCGTGGATCAGCGGCTCGAGACGATCCCACTCGACCGCCAGGGCCTGCGGCTCGCGAATGCCGTGCGAGAGGCAGGAGACGGCATCGGCCTTTCGGATCTGCGTGCGATGGTGGAGCGACTGTTCGGCGCGGAGCGACTGACGGTGACCTTCAGATTCGAGGAGGGGTCGAGCGAGCTGGACGCGCAGTCTCGGTCCAACGTGCCGCTCCTCGCAAGCTTAATCCGAAGGGGGAACTTCGACGGCAGCTCCATCCTTTTCGCCGGGTTCAGCGACGGCATCGGAAACGTGGAGCAGAACCGGCGCCTGTCCCAGCGACGGGCGGAGGCCGTGCGGGACGCCGTCTTGGGAGACGTCTCCGCTCAGGGCGTAACGGTCGAGACCGCCGGTTTCGGTGAGGCTCTTCCCATGGCCTGCGACGCCGTCGAGTGGGGCCAGCGCATCAACCGGCGAGTAGAGGTCTGGGTGCGCTAGAGCAGGCCGGCCGACCGGAACGAAAGCTCTTGGGACCTTCCGACGATGATGTGATCATGCAGCGTGATCCCCAGTGCGTCGGCTGCCGCCTCGATCTGCCGTGTCATCGCGAGGTCCGCCTCTGACGGAGTCGGATCGCCGGAAGGGTGGTTGTGCACGAGGATCAGCGCCGACGCGTTGAGATCGAGCGCGCGCTTGATCACTTCGCGCGGGTAGACCGGAACATGATCGACCGTGCCGCGCGCCTGTTCCTCGTCAGCGACGAGTACGTTCTTCCTGTCCAGGAACAGAACGCGAAAATGCTCTGTCTCCCTGTGCGACATGATAGTGTGGCAATAGTCGAGCACGGCATCCCAACCCGAAATGACCGGGCGGTGGAGAACGCGGGAGCGGGCCTGGCGATGCGCCGCCGCCTCGACGATCTTGAGGTCGAGCGCAACGCTCTCCCCGACCCCCCGCACTTCGACCAGCCGCTGCATCGGCGCCGCGAGGACACGGTTGAAATCCCCGAAGGTCTCGATCAGCCGGTTCGCAACCGGCTTGACGTCGCAACGGGGGAGCGACCGGAACAGGAGCAATTCGAGAAGCTCGTAGTCGGGCATGGCCGGCGCTCCGCCTGACTCGAAGCGTTCGCGCAGCCGCTTGCGGTGGTCACGGATGTAGGAGGGGAGCTCACCGCTTGACCCGGTGATGATGAGTTCCTGCCCCTCGAACAGGGCGAGTTGTCGCTCGTCGAAACCGGGAGGCTTTCGGCTCATGGCCTCGACGATGAGGCCGTGAGCCTTAACGGAGCGTCAACGGATCAGCCCTTCATGCTGTCCCAGAAGCTCTTTACCTTCGAGAAGAAGTTTCGCGACTCGGGGTTGTTCTCTTCGCTGAGCTTCTCGAACTCCTTGAGGAGATCCTTTTGCCGGGAGGTCAGGTTCACCGGCGTCTCGGCCGCGATCTCGATGTACATGTCGCCGTAGGCGCCACCGCGGATTGTGGGCATTCCCTTGCCACGCAGCCGCATCTGCTTTCCCGACTGGCTGCCTGGCGGGATCTTCACGCGGCTCCGGCCACCGTCGATCGTCGGCACTTCGATGTCGCCCCCGAGCGCCGCTTGCGTCATGCTGACGGGGACGCGGCAATAAAGATCCTGCCCTTCTCTCTGGAAGATCGGGTGATCCGCGACTTCGATGAAGAGATACAGATCACCCGTCGGGCCACCCCGGAGGCCGGCTTCGCCTTCGCCGGCAAGCCGGATGCGCGTGCCCGTCTCGACCCCCTGCGGGATGTTCACGCTGAGCGAGCGATCCTTCTGGACGCGCCCCGCACCGCCGCATGCCTTGCAGGGGTTCTTGATGATCTGGCCCATCCCGCCGCAGGTTGGACAGGTGCGTTCGACGGTGAAGAAGCCTTGCTGCGCCCGGACCTTGCCCATCCCGGAACAGGTCGGGCACGCCTGCGGTTCGGCTCCCGCTTCGGATCCCGAGCCCTCGCAGATATCGCATGTGACGGACGTGGGTACCCTGATCGTCTTGTGGATGCCCTTGTAGGCATCCTCGAGTGAAATCCGCAGATTGTAGCGCAGATCCGACCCACGCGTCGCGCGCTGACGCGATCCGGCGCGGCCCATAAAGTCTCCGAAAAGGTCGTCGAAGACGTCGGAGAACGCGCTGGCGAAGTCGCCGCCCGCATAGGCTCCGCCCTGATTGGCGCCGGCGCTGGCGCCCATGCCGCCTTCGAACGCCGCATGGCCGAACCGGTCGTAAGCGGCCTTCTTCTCCGCGTCCTTGAGAACCTCGTAGGCTTCGTTCGCTTCCTTGAACTGCGCTTCGGCGTCTGGATTGTCTGCATTGCGGTCCGGATGAAGCTCCTTCGCCTTCTGGCGGTAGGCCTTCTTGATTTCATCGCCGGACGCGCCCTTGGAGACACCGAGAACGTCGTAGTAGTCGCGTTTGGCCATAAGTCTCTATCCCCGCGGAACGCGAGGACCGGCCCGCTCAGTACGGGCCGGTCCCCGGAGGTTCCGTCGCGCCCTTACGACGCGCGCTTGTTGTCGTCGTCGAGATCCTCGAAGTCGGCGTCCACGATGTCCTCGTCGACACCGCGTGGGCCTTCCTCATTGGCCTCCTCCGAACCGCCCTCGGCCTTCGCCTGCTCGGCCTTGTAGATGGCCTCGCCCAGCTTCATGGCGGCTTCGGTGACGTTCTGGATGCCCGACTTGATCTTGCCGGCGTCATCGCCCTCGAGCGTCTCCTTGAGTGCGGAGACCGCGAGGTCGATCGCCTCGACAGTGGTCGGGTCGACCTTGTCCGCATGCTCCTCGAGCGACTTCTCGGTCGAGTGAATGAGGCTCTCGGCCTGGTTCTTCGCCTCGACCAGTTCCCGGCGCTCCTTGTCGGCCTCGGCGTTCTCCTCGGCCTCCTTGACCATGCGCTCGATGTCGTCGTCATTCAGACCACCCGACGCCTGGATCGTGATCTTCTGTTCCTTGCCGGTTCCCTTGTCCTTGGCGCTGACCGACACGATGCCGTTGGCGTCGATGTCGAACGTCACCTCGATTTGGGGCACGCCGCGCGGGGCGGGCGGGATGTTCTCCAGATTGAACTGGCCGAGCATCTTGTTATCGCTCGCCATCTCGCGCTCGCCCTGGAAGACCCGGATCGTCACGGCGTTCTGGTTGTCTTCGGCCGTCGAAAAGATCTGGCTCTTCTTCGTCGGGATGGTCGTGTTCCGATCAATGAGGCGCGTGAACACCCCGCCAAGCGTCTCGATTCCGAGCGACAGCGGCGTCACGTCGAGAAGCACGACGTCCTTGACGTCACCCTGCAGCACGCCGGCCTGAATGGCGGCGCCCGCGGCGACCACCTCGTCGGGGTTGACGCCCTTGTGGGGTTCCTTCCCGAAGAACTTGGTCACTTCCTCGACAACTTTCGGCATCCGAGTCATGCCGCCGACAAGCACCACCTCGTCGATATCGGACGGAGAAATCCCGGCGTCCTTCAGCGCGGCCTGGCAGGGCTTGATCGACTTCTTGATAAGGTCGCCGACGAGGCTTTCCAGCTTCGCGCGCGTCAGCTTCATCACCATGTGAAGAGGCTGGCCGGTGTTCTTGTCCATCGAGATGAACGGCTGGTTGATTTCGGTCTGGCTGGACGACGACAACTCGATCTTCGCCTTTTCGGCCGCTTCCTTGAGGCGCTGGAGCGCCATCTTGTCCGCGGTCAGGTCGACGCCGTGCTCTTTCTTGAACTCGTCGGCGAGGTAATTGACGATCCGCATGTCGAAGTCTTCGCCGCCGAGGAACGTGTCGCCGTTCGTCGACTTCACCTCGAAGAGGCCGTCGTCGATCTCCAGAATGGTGATGTCGAAGGTGCCGCCGCCGAGGTCGTAGACCGCGATCGTCCGGCTCTCCTTCTTGTCGAGCCCGTAGGCCAGCGCGGCCGCCGTCGGCTCGTTGATGATGCGCAGCACCTCGAGACCGGCGATCTTGCCGGCGTCCTTGGTCGCCTGACGCTGGGCATCATTGAAGTAGGCAGGGACGGTGATGACCGCCTGTTCCACCTTCTCGCCCAGATACGCCTCCGCGGTCTCCTTCATCTTCTGAAGAATGAAGGCGGAAATCTGCGAGGGGGAATACTTTTCGCCGCCGGACTTGACCCAGGCGTCGCCGTTGCCGCCGTCAATGATCTCGTAGGGGACGATCTTCTTGTCCCTTGTCACTTCCGCATCGTCCACGCGACGCCCGATCAGGCGCTTGACGGCGAAGATCGTGCGTTCGGGGTTCGTGACCGCCTGACGCTTCGCGGACTGGCCGACAAGGCGTTCACTATCCGTGAAAGCAACGATCGAAGGGGTCGTCCGCCCTCCTTCCGAATTCTCGATCACGCGTGGCTGCGATCCGTCCATGATGGCGACGCAGCTGTTCGTGGTTCCAAGGTCGATCCCGATGACTTTGGCCATGCTCTGTCCTCTTTCTTAAGGCGATGTCTTGGGCTGAGGCCCGTTACGGCACCCCGGCCCTATCCCGGAGTTCTGCCGTCCATCTTCAGAACGGCGCTTCGCGGGGTATATAGGGTTCGAGAAATGGCGCTGCAAGCGCTGTGCCAAGGCGGGATTACGCGACAATCCCCTCATTCCCGGTGTTTGGACGATGCAGATATCGAAGAGCGAAATCACCGAACTGAACGGCGTGCAAGTTCTTTCGGGCGCACTGGACGCGAACGCCCAACGTGCGCTTGTGGAAGATCTGCGCTGCGTCGCGGCCGCCGCGCCGTTCTTTCGGCCGGTGACACGACGGGGCACCGAGATGAGCGTCCGCATGACGTCGGCCGGAATCTGCGGCTGGATTTCCGACCGGCGCGGCTACCGCTACGAACCGAAGCACCCGTCCGGCGCGGCCTGGCCGCCAATCCCCGAGAGCGTTCTGAAGATCTGGCGGAGTGTGACAGGTCTGGGGCGCGATCCGGACTGCTGCCTCGTCAACTACTACGCCGAAGGCGCGCGGATGGGCCTTCATCAGGATCGCGACGAGGCCGATTTCACCTGGCCGGTCGTATCGATCTCGCTGGGAGACGATGCCCTCTTCCGGGTGGGCGGCGTGGAACGGTCCGATCCGACCGCGAGCGTCTGGCTCCGCTCGGGGGACATCGCTGTCCTGACGGGGCGTTCCCGGCTGGCCTTCCATGGCGTCGACAGGGTGAAGCCGGGAACATCGACCCTTCTCGAGCACGGCGGGCGGATCAACGTCACATTGCGCGTCGTCTATTGAGGCGCGAGGGAGCAGCAACCGGAGATGTGGCGACTGCCGCCGCCGATGCCGAGGACGAGTTGCACCGAGATCCCGTAGTTCCGGTCCGACATGCCGTCGTTGCAGGCCTCCGTTTCAAGGACGGCTACGCTCGGTCCATCGGATCCTTCCGTGACGACGTGAAAGCTGTCGCGCCGATTTTCGGAACTCGCACTCTCGATGACCGAGAGCGTGAAGGGCTCTTCGCCGAGCGCCTCGAACCGGAACCGGTCGGCGCTGGTGCGCGTGAAGTTCCAGAACGGCTCGGTCCCGAAGCATGACTGTATCTGCGGGAGTGCGCCGTCCCATTGGCCGGGGCGGCGCTCCAGATAGGCAAGAGACACCCAGCCGGAGCGTTCCGCGGCATTCACTCGGCCCCACGTCATTTCCTCATTGGCTACGATGACCTCGATGCCCGTCGCGTCCGGAGCGAAGGTTCCTATCACGGGTGACGAGACATCCGGCCGCTCGCGTATGTTCAGCACGTCGTCCGATGCAACCCCCGCGACGTCGTAGAGCGCCGGCCAGCCATCGACCGTCGCCAAGACAGGCGTTGCGAGCCCGAGCCAGAGAAGCAGGACAAGCCGTCTCACCGCCGTGCGCTCCAGCTCGCCGAGGCCTGCTTGCGCGTGTAGAATTCGGCCATGAGACCGATCATCAGCACCGCGAGCGAGACGTAGATCGGATAGCTGATGGACGAGTAATGCGGATTGTAGTTGATGAATATGAACCCGCGCGCCTGGTCGATGATGTGGAACAGCGGATTCCAGATGAACATCGCGAGGAGGTATCCCGGCATCGCGTTCGCGACGAACATCTTGCCGGATGCGATCATGTTCGCGCGGGTGAAGACCGTCTGCAGGATGTTGGCGAGTCCCGGCGCCCATGGCTTGAGGGCGAGAAACAGCATACCGATCGCGACACCCGAAAACCACGCAAGGATAAGCATCGCCATGGCGCCAGCCGGGTCATGGATCGTCACCTTGCCCCAGCCGAGCTCGTAGACCGTGAGGATGACGATCACGGTGAGAACCTGAACATAGAGCGCCGATAGCGCCGCAGAGGCGATCGAGATGGCGGTGGTCATCGGCAGGTGTTGCATGATCGGGGATGCCGGTCCCTCCGACCCGAACACCGCCCCGATCGCCTTGATATGGACGAAAAACAGGAAAACGCCCGACATGATGTAGAGCAGGAAGTCGCCCCTGATCGCCGCGCCGCGCAGTCCGAGCACGGAGAACATGATGTAGAATACCGCGACAGTCGCCACCGACTGCATGATCGACACGATCAGGGCCATCATGGCGTTGCCGTGCTGCTTTCGGACCTGTCGGACCGCGTTGTGATAGATCAGTTCTAGGATCGTCAGTGACGCCGACCCTACTCCGACCGCGCTCTTTCTCTGGAACATGGCCCTTCGGCTCCCCGTCCGGACAGCGCCTCTTCTGCCTCTGATTTCTTGCCGTTTCGTTGTGGCGCCATCATAAGGGAAGCCGACCCGTCCGCAATCGGCGCCGGTGAATTGGAGCACAAACCTTGGATTATGAGCAACTGACCGCCGTCATGCGCCGACTGGCGATCGAGGCGGGCGAGCGCATTCTTGAGGTCTACTCCCGCGACAGCTTCGAAATGCGCGAGAAGGCGGATCGCAGCCCGGTGACGGAAGCGGACGAAGCCGCTGACGCGCTGATTTCGGCCGGCCTGCGGTCGGCTTTCCCCCACATCGCGCTGGTGACCGAAGAACAGGCGGCGACGCATTCGGAACGCGCGACGACCTTCCTCATCGTCGATCCTCTGGATGGAACGAAGGAATTCGTGAAGCGCCGCGGCGACTTCACGGTGAACATCGCACTGGTGGACGACGGGGTGCCGGTTCGCGGTGTCGTCTACGCACCCGCGAAACGTCGGATGTTCTTCACGCGCGCGGACGGCCAATCGGTCGAAGAGAGCGGCCCGTTCGATCCGGATGTCGTGGGCGCGACGTCCGAGGTGCACGTCGCGACGCCCGACAACGCCGCGGTCCGCGTCGTCGCATCGAAGTCCCACCGGGACGCGGCGACGGACGACTACATCGGCAGGTACGTCTGTTCCGATATCAAGAGCGCCGGATCGTCTCTGAAGTTCTGCCTTGTCGCGACAGGAGAGGCCGACCTGTATCCCCGCCTCGGCCGCACGATGGAGTGGGACACGGCGGCGGGACACGCGGTTCTCGCCGGAGCGGGCGGAGAGGTCGTCCGTTTCAACGACCTGACGTCTCTCACATACGGCAAGCCCGGTTTCGAGAATCCGTTCTTCATCGCCTTCGCGCCGGGCGTCCGGCTCGCGGACCCGGCTGAGTAGCAGACCCTTGCCGGCCCCGGTCAGCGTCGTCGTCGTGAGCCGGGGACGTCCGGTGGAACTCGACCTGTGCATCACGGCACTCTGCCAACTCTCCTACAGACCCTACGAGGTGATCGTTGTCGCCGACGACGCCGGGCAAGCAGCGACCGAACGACATGCCGGCCGGCCCTTCATCCGGGTCGTACCCAACGAAGCCGACGGTGTCGCCGCAGCCCGCAACGTCGGACTCGGAGCCTCGTCGGGCCAGATCATTGCCTTCCTCGACGACGACGCCGTCCCGGAGCCGACGTGGCTTGATCATCTTGCGGGCGCGTTCGACGATCCGGCCGTCGGTGCCGCGACCGGCTATGTCCGAGGCCGGAACGGAATCTCCTGGCAGTGGCGTGGCCGGACGATATGCCGGGACGCGCACAACGGACAGTTCGACATACCCGGCGCGAGGCCAGTGGTGCCCGGTCCTGGTGACGCCGCCGTCATGCTCGAGGGAACGAACATGGCCCTTCGACGTGCTCTTCTCGACCGGATCGGCGGGTTCGATTCGTCTTTCCGTTTCTTCCTCGACGACGCGGACATGGCCCTGCGTGCGAGTGTTTCCGGATACAGGACAGCAATCGTACCGCTGGCGGAGGTGCATCATGCGTTTGCGGCCTCCGAAAGGCGCAGGGCCGACCGGATGCCCACCGATCTTTTCGACAATGGACGGAGCCTCGCCGTGTTCGTCCGCAAGCATGCACCCGATCGCGTAAAGAGCGAGGTGCTCGCGGAGCATCGAGGGGCCGAGCGGCGCAGATTGCTTCGGGCCATGGTGGCCGGTCTCTGCGAGCCCCCGGATGTCACGAGGCTCCTTGAAACGTTCGATGCGGGCCTCCAAGCCGGTCTGGCGGCAGAACCGGCTCCACGCTTCGTTCCCGTCGGCCCCGCCCGGCAAGGAATTTTCCGGACCGACAAGTCTCAAGACGGATCGACCGTGCTCTTCGGTCGGCCATGGTCGCGACGGAAACTGAAGCGCGCGGCAGCCGAGATCTCACGACAGGGGCAGGTCGTCTCGGTATTCCGGTTCAGTCCCACAGGGCTCTACCATCGCGTGCGGTACGATCGGAACGGCTATTGGGAACAGACTGGCGGTCTCTTCGGCCGGAGCGAGCGCGGCGCCCCTTTGTTCAGGGTCACATCTTTCGCCGCGCGCCTGCAGGATGAAGTTGAACGAGTTGCGAAAGCGCGAGGAATACAGGAGACTGCGGCGGGTAAGCACTAGTGTAGCCCCATGAGTGCATTTGGCAGATACAGATCGAGCGAGTGCGGGCTGCGCGCACATAAAGCCCCGTGTGGGTGCGAAAAGGATCATTCTGATGCTGCGTAAGGTTACGAAGGCCATTTTCCCTGTCGCGGGTCTCGGGACCCGTTTTCTCCCGGCCACGAAATCCATCCCAAAAGAAATCATGACCCTCGTCGACCGGCCGTTGATCCAATATGCGATCGACGAGGCACGTGCCGCCGGCATCACCGAATTCATCTTCGTGACCTCGCGCGGAAAATCGGCACTCGAGGACTACTTCGACGCGGCCCCTGAACTCGAGGCGTCGCTCGCGGCGAAGAACAAGACGCAGCTTCTCAAGTCGCTCCAGGCGACAAACATGGAGTCGGGGGCGATCGCCTATATCCGTCAACACAAGGCGCTGGGCCTGGGGCATGCGGTGTGGTGCGCCCGCAGGCTGATTGCGGACGAACCCTTCGCCGTCATTCTGCCCGACGACGTCATCGCGGCGGAAAAATCGTGCCTTCAGCAGATGACAGAGGCCTACGAGGAAACCGGCGGCTGCATGGTCGCCGCTATGGAGGTTCCACCGTCAAAGGCCTCCGCCTACGGAATCCTCGATATCGGCGACGACAACGGACCACTCGTTTCGGTGAAAGGCATGGTCGAAAAGCCGCCGGCAGACGAGGCGCCGTCGAACCTTGCGGTCATCGGACGCTACATTCTCACGCCTGACGTTCTCAACCATCTCGACAGCAAGCAGAACGGTGCGGGAGGAGAGATTCAACTAACCGACGCCATCGCCCAGGAAATCCGGAGCGGGCGCAGCGTCCACGGCCTGCGATTTCGCGGCCAACGCTTCGACTGCGGGTCGAAAGCCGGTTTCCTCCAGGCCACGGTCGCATTCGGCCTTGCACGACCCGACCTTCGCGACGAATTCGCGGCCTATCTCCAGGAGATGGTGTCGCTTCGCAAGGCTGCCCAGTAGCGCAAGCGGCCCTGTCTGCGTCCGGAGCGCATGACGCTCCGGCCGTTCCGTTCCGTCTGCCTGGACGTGACGCGTCTTGTTTCGCGCGTGGGAGCCGGACCTCGAACCGGTATAGACAGGGTCGAGTATGCCTATCTTCGGGAGTTCCTCTCCAGGACACCTCCACTCTTCGGCCTTGCGCGGACGTCCACGGGCTTTGTCCTGCTGAATCAGTACGGCCTTCGAGCGCTCAGGGCACGCATCGACGGGACCGAGCCGTGGGGCAGCGCCGATTTCGAGGCGAAGCTATCGCGCCGCGTTTCCCCGTCGCGCCGGCGCGCGGAGGCGGATCTGCGCAGGTTTGCCGTCGCGCGGTCGCGGAAAGGCGGGCTGTCCGATTTGCTCGCGCTCCACCTGCCGGCAGGTGCGCTCTACCTCAACACCGGCCACAGCAACCTCGACGGCACCGTCTTCAGCGCCATCCGTCGCGTGAAGGATGCACGGTCTGTGGTTCTGGTCCACGACACGATTCCGCTTCGGCGACCCGATTTGCAAAGGCCGGGCACCGTCGCGCGATTCGACGAGAAGATGTCGGCAGTCGCCGAAGGCGCAGATATCGTCATCTGTTCGACGGAGGCGGAGCGCGGACACATCGAGCGGGAGATCCAGCGACGCGGCGGTCGTCCGAAGTTCGTGACGGCGCCACTCGGGATCGACGTGCCAGTTCCAGGGCCCTTCGTCCAGGTCGCACCTCCAGACGGTCCCTTCTTTGCGGTCGTCGGCACCATCGAGCCGAGGAAGAACCTGCAGCTTCTGATCAGGATCTGGAACAGGCTTGCGGACGAGTTGCGCCCGTCGCGCGTTCCGGGGCTCTGCATCATCGGCCGGCGCGGCTGGGAAGCTCCGGGAACACTTGCATGTCTTGACGCGCTGAAGGCCCGCTGCTCCGAAGTCCGGGAGTATTCCGCGCTCGACGACGGCGCGAAGGGGGCAATCGTCTCGAAGGCTCGCGCACTTCTGTTCCCGACGCTCGACGAAGGCTTTGGCCTCCCCCCGCTCGAGGCCCTGGCGCTTGGCACGCCGGTGGTCTGCTCCGATCTGAGGGTCTTCAGAGAGACGATGGGCAACGCGCCCGTTTACGCGGACCCGGCCGACATGTATCACTGGATCGGCGTTGTCAGGGACCTGGCCGGAGACGGCGATGCGATGAGGGCGGACGTGCGGAGTCGGACACAGGGACTAGTCCTGCCCACTTGGCAAGCCCACATCAATCGCGTGTTAAGCACGATCCCATAAGCGCCAGGAACGGGTGGCGGAGCGGCAGGATCAAGGACCGGATTGAGCGTTCTCACCTCATACAGGCTGAGGCTCCGGCGAAAACGGTTTCGGCTCAGGGCGCTTCGGCGCTCGCGGGACCTGCGCCCAGTCGCGGATCGGACGGACCGGATCGCTTCCGACGATATACTGCTTTTCGCGACGGTCCGGAACGAACACGTCCGCCTCCCCTATTTCCTGGAATACTATCGTGACCTTGGCGTAGGACACTTCCTGTTCGTCGACAATGCGTCGGACGACGGGACCCGCGACTATCTCGCCGGAGTGTCGGACGTATCGCTCTGGACTGCCCGGGAGAGCTACAAACGCTCACGCTTCGGGGCGGATTGGATGAACTGGCTGCTTCGCCGCTACGGGCATGGCCACTGGACCATTGCCGTCGATGCCGACGAGTTCCTCGTCTATCCCTTCTGCGACACGCGCCCGCTGCAGGCGCTGACCGACTGGCTTGACGCCTCGTCTATCCGGTCGCTCGGCGCGATGCTCATCGACATGTATCCGCGCGGGCGCATCGACCAGGCGCCATACCGTCCCGGACAGAACCCGCTCGAGATCACGAAGTGGTTCGACCCGGGCAACTACACGATTTCGAGGAACCCGGAATACGGAAACCTCTGGATCCAAGGCGGGCCGAGGGCGCGTGTCTTCTTCGCGGACGAACCGGCGCGCGCGCCCGCCCTCAACAAGATTCCGCTCGTGCGCTGGAATAGGCGTTTCACCTACGTCAGCTCGACCCACTCGCTTCTGCCGCGCGGGCTCAACCGCGTCTACGACGAGTGGGGCGGCGAAAAGATGTCTGGCTGTCTCCTCCATGCCAAGTTTCTCGACCATTTCATCGACAAGTCGCGCGAAGAGGTCGAGCGCCGCCAGCATTTCGGAAACAGTTACGAATACCGCGCGTATCTCGATCGGATCGACGCGCATCCCGACCTCTGGTGCCGCTGGTCCGAGCGGTACGAAGGGTGGCGCCAGCTAGAACGGCTGGGTCTGATGTCGACCGGAAACTGGGCGTGACGGTCGGCTTTCTCATGCTGGTCCATGGCTCGCTCGAGCGCGCCTCGGAGGTCGCCGTATACTGGGCGCGCGCTGGCTGCCCTGTCATGATCCACGTCGATGCACGGGTGCCCGACGATGATGTCGAGCGGTTCTCGAACCGACTTCGGCAACATCCGAACATCCAGTTCTCGGCTCGGAGGGACTGCCACTGGGGGACATGGTCGATCGTGGAGGCGACGCTCGACGGCGCGCGTAGGCTCCTGCAGCTCCACCCGGAGGTCCGGCACGTGTTTCTCACGTGCGGCACGTCGCTGCCTCTGAGGCCGGTCGTGGAACTCCAATCGTTGCTCGACGCCAATCCCGACACCGACTTCGTCGAAAGCGTCACGACCAGGGATGTCGGCTGGACCAAGGGCGGCCTCGATCACGAGAGGTTCACCCTGAGCTTCCCCTTCGCATGGAAGGGCCAGCGTCGGGCGTTCGACCTCTGGGTGAAGCTGCAGCGGAGGATGGGCCGGCACCGACGCATTCCAGAGGGCATCGAGCCACACCTCGGTTCGCAGTGGTGGTGCCTCACACGCGAGACGCTTGAGCGGATCATGTCGGATCCTGCGGGCCAATCCTATTCCCGCTATTTTCGCCGTGTCTGGATCCCGGACGAGAGCTATTTCCAGACGGTCGTCCGCCTCTATGCACGCCGGCTGGAGAGCCGGTCCCTGACGCTCGCGAAATTCGACTTTCAGGGAAAGCCGCACGTTTTCTACGACGATCACCTCGACCTGCTCCGCGGCTCGGACTGCTTTGTCGCGCGCAAGATCTGGCCCAGGGCTAGTGCGCTCTACGACCATTTCCTGAACGCGTCCGCGGGAACGGGACGGCGGCCAGACCCCGCCGCGATCGACCGGCGCTTCGCCAAGGCGCTCGAGAAACGCACCCGCGGACGGGGCGGGCTGTACATGCAGAGCCGTTTTCCGTATCCCGACTGGGAGAACGGGAAGTCGGCAGCCCCCTATTCCGTCTTCGAAGGCTTCGCGGCGCTTTTCGAGGATTGGTCGGATTGGCTCGCGCGACTGGGAACGATCCGGGTTCACGGCCATCTCTACGCGCCTGAACGCGCTGACTTCGCCGACGGACAGACCGAATTCGCCGGGGCGCTCTCCGACATAGCTTCGCTCAGAGACTACAACCCCGTCGCGTTCCTCACGAATCTGGTGTGGAGCACGCGGGGCGAACGGCAGTGCTTCAGCTTTGGCCCGTCGGACAACCAGGAGATCACCACGTTCGTCGCCTCGGATCCGAACGCGCATGTCTCCGTCATCAGCGGCGCATGGCTGGTCCCGCTCTGGCAGAGCGGTCTGCCGCCGGAAGAGGCGCGGCAGCGCGCGGCCGAGCTTCAGGCGACCGAGGCTTTGCATCTCGATATCCTGAGGAGATCCGCGACCAAGGCGCGCGTCCGGACATGGACGCTCTCGGAATTCCTCGACGCACCCGGCGAAGTTCTGCGGACGGTGCAGGGCGATCTGGCGCCGCGTCCTGCCCCTGGTCTGGTGCCGGCACCCAGAATGGTGGATCTTTCGGGGTTCCCGGATTTCCTGCAAGAGCTGCGGAACCGGGGCATGCTGCCGCATATCGCCGGGGATCTCGGCGTGATGCCTCAGTCGGGGGCGCCAAAGCCTGCGGCGCCGCGGATCGCGAGATGATCCGATGAGCGGCTTCGACCACTTCGTGATCTTCGCGGATATGCGGACCGGGTCGAACCTGCTCGAGGAATCCCTGAACGCCTACGATGGCATCACGTCCCATGGCGAGGTGTTCAATCCCCGGTTCGTCGGGCACGCCGGAGACACGGAACTCTTCGGCGTGACTTTGGCGGCGCGCGACATGGACCCGCTCGCCCTCGTCGATCGGATGAAGACGCAGACCCCCGGCCTCGCCGGCTTCAGGTTCTTTCCGGGCCACGACCCGCGCATGTTTGAACACTCTCTCGCCGACAGGCGCTGCGCCAAGGTCATCCTCGCCCGCAACCCCGTCGATAGCTACGTCTCGCTCAAGATCGCGCGGGAAACCGGCCAGTGGTGGCTCGGCGATGCGAAGACCGCGAGATCCGCGCGTGTGAGTTTCGACGCGTCCGAATTCGACACCCACCTGCAGCGGCTCCAGGCGTTCCACGGACGTATCCGCCACGTTCTGCAGACCACGGGCCAGACGGCATTTCATGTGCACTACGACGATCTTTCGAACGCGGCTGTGCTCGACGGTCTGGCGACATTTCTCGGCGCGACGCCTCCCGCCGATCCATCGAAGCGCAAGGCGCGCGTTCAGAACCCCGAACCGCTGTCCGAAAAGGTCCTCAACTTCGCTGACATGCCCGCGGCCCTCGCGCGTCTCGACTACTTCGATCTCTACCGCATTCCGGACTTCGAGCCGCGGCGCGGTCCGAACATCCCCGGATGGATGGCCTCCGACACGCTCGGTCTCCTCTACATGCCCATCGCAGGAGGACCGACACGGCGTGTCGCGGCGTGGCTTGAAGCGGCGGCGGGCGCCATGCCGAATTCCGGGATCAACCAGAAGCAGCTCCGGCAGTGGAAACGCCAGACACCGGGGCATCGCAGCTTCACCGTCGTGACCCATCCGATCCGCCGGGCGCACGACGTGTTCTGCGAGAAGGTGCTCGACCCGGGGCCGGACGCTTTTCACGAAATCCGGCGCGCGCTCCGGGGTCGGTACGGATTGGCTTTACCCGAAGGCGCCCCCGATGCCGGATACACGCGCGACCGTCACCGGGAAGCATTCCGCGGGTTTCTCGGCTTCCTGAAGCGCAATGTCTCCGGCCAGACGTCGCTGCGTGTCCCTGCGGTGTGGTCCTCTCAGGCGGGTCTCGTCCGGGCGCTCGCCGACTTCGCGGCGCCGGACGCCATCCTTCGAGCCGAGAGCCTCGATCGCGACCTGCCGAACCTGACGAACGGCCGGTCGGTGCGCCAGGCTGACCTCGAATCTGACGCCGAAATCGGTCCATTCCGTCTCGGCGACATCTACGACAGCGGTATCGAGGCGGCCGGCAGAGCCGCCTATCAGCGGGACTACATGACGTTCGGATACGGGCCGTGGCGGCCGGCCCGCCCCTGACGCATGGACCAGCCAGCCGTCGTTAACGGATGCTTACTGGAAGTCCCCCGGGCTGACGCCAGGATCTTCCTCGTCGAACTGCGCGGACGGCGGCACCACTATGGGCTCCACCTCCCCTGAAAGGCCTTCACACCCCGCAAGGGCGACAACGCTGAAAAAAGAGGGGCGAGCAAACGCATCTCGGCTGCCTCCTGATGTTGAGCCAGTGGGATGAACGCAGCGGATGCGGTCTTGTTTCACACGATCAGCCGGTCGCCCTCTCGCCGAAGATGGCCGACCCTACCCGCACGTGCGTCGCGCCCAGCGCGATCGCCGTCTCGAAGTCTGCGCTCATTCCCATCGAAAGCCCCGGCAGCCCGTTCCGTTTTGCGATCTTGGCGAGGAGCGCGAAATGCAAAGACGGTTCCTCGTCCACGGGCGGGATGCACATCAGGCCCTCGAGAGGAAGCGAAAGCTTGCGCACCTCCTCGATGAACGCATCGGCCTCACCGGGCAGGATGCCGGCCTTCTGCGGCTCCTCCCCGGTATTCACCTGAACGAAAAGCCGGGGGCACTGGCCCAGATCATCGGAGAGACGCGCGAGGGTCTTCGCAAGCTTGGGTCTGTCGACCGAGTGAATGGCGTCGAACAACTCCATCGCCTGCCGCGCCTTGTTGGTCTGAAGAGGGCCGACAAGATGCACCGAAACCCCGTCGAACCGCGCGCGGAACTCCGGCCATTTCCCCGCCGCTTCCTGCACCTTGTTCTCTCCGAAAAGCCGGTGGCCCGCTTCGAGAACGGCCTCGATCCGTTCGAGCGGCTGGACCTTGGAAACGGCGATGAGCGCGACGGAGCCGGGGCCGCGGCCCGCCCTGGTCTCGGCGGCGGCGATGCGGTGGCGGATATCGGAAAGCGACATGTCGTGCCTCGTCCTGTTCGCCGCAAATGGCCACAGACGGGCGAAAAAGAAAAGAGCGGGCCATCAGGCCCGCTCTTCGTCCGAACGATCGTGGATCGATCAGAAGGCCATCGTGATGCCGAAGTCGGCTCTGGTGTCGCCGTCGACCTCACCGATACCGCCGGCGAGCGCCGCGCCGCCGCCGAGGTCGTAGGACGCGCCGATGCCGTAGCCTTCGTCGCAAGCACCGGCGTCGATGCAGACGCCATCCTGACCCGCGAAGGCGGCCGTCACGATGATCGCGCCGAAGCCGGAGTAGGACACGTCGATGCCGTAGCCTTCGCCGCCGCCGTCCCAGTCGGAGTAGATCGCGTTGCCGCTGAAGTCGCCAAACGATACGCCGCCTTCGATCGAGACCGTGCCTTCACCCGTCGCCTCGAGTTCTGCGTAGCCGAGGCCGACGTTCCATGTGCCGCCGGAGTAGGTCACGGCAGCGCCGAAGTCTTCGGTCACCGAGTCGGCCGACAGGATGACGCCGAAGTCGCCGAAGCTGTAGGAGTAGTTCACGTCGGCCGACGACGCGGCGTTCTTGTACTGCTCGGCAACATCGTCGAGACCGATGCCGTCGAAGCCGATGTCGGCAATCCCGAAGCCGTCGGTCGCGGGATCGACATCACCGATCGTCAGGGTGCCGAAGTTGCCGGAGATGAAGACTTCGGCGTCGTTGACGCCGCCAGCTTCGGGCTCATCGACGCCGAGCGATGCGCCGAACGACAGACCATTGTCGGTTTCGCCCGCGCCGACGATCGCGAAGTCGACTTCGTAGTGAATGGTGAGCTCATCGTCACCGGCCGGAACGCCATCGTTGTACTTGACGCCCATGTTCGCGCCGCCCGTGAGCGACATTTCAGCAGCGGCGACGCCGGCCGAGAAGGCCAGGATCGTCGAAGCAAGAAGAACCTTTTTCATTTCGTTTCCCTCGTGTTTCAAAGGTGCATCTCAGGCGAATCCCGTCTGAGCACGGCACGGTAATGCGCCCTTACAAATGGCGATTCAAGAAAAGCCCGGAGACAGCGCGGCACATGACGCCACCGATGGTGCACACATGCCACAGTGTTCCGGACGCCCCGGCGCAGCGGTTACGGGGAAATCCCTTGAGGCATGGAAGGCGAGCGGATACTTAACCGTCAGGCAACGGGCGCAAGGGGCGGTGCGATGACTTCCCGAAGATGGGTCAACGCGATGATTACGGGGGCGGTTTCCGCACTGGTGGCAGGTTGCGGAGGTGGCGGTCTGTTCGACCGTTCGAACACGACGGGCGTTTCCCCCGCCGTCCTCGAGCAGCGCCAGAACACGCCGATCGCGCTGGCCCAGAACCGCGAGACGATCTGGGATCTCTTCTCGAACGCGGACGATCCCAACGTGACGGTCGAAGTCAACCGCTACATCTGGAACGCGGCGCTCGACGTGCTCGATTTCATGCCGATCGAGGCGGCCGATCCGTTCTCGGGCGTGATCGTCTACGGCTACGGCACACCTCCGGGCTCCGCCCGCGCCTACCGCGCCACCGTCTTCGTCCGCGATCCGGCGCTCGACGCGCGCTCGCTGAACTTGGCCCTGGTTTCCCGGTCCGGTCCGGCGAGCACCGAAACCATCCGCTCGATCGAGGACGCGATTCTCACGCGCGCCCGTCAGCTTCGGGTCCGCGACTCCAACCTCTAGATTCCCGGATCATCGCCAAGTAAGACCGCGCCGGGCCCCTCGCCCGGCGTCTTCATCTCCAAAGGACCGCGCATGTCCCGCTATACGCCCTCCGAGATCGAGCCGAAGTGGCAGGCCGAATGGGAAGAGGCAGGCACCTTCACCGCCCGCCGAGACGAAGCGAAGCCGAAGTACTACGTGCTCGAGATGTTCCCCTATCCTTCGGGGCGCATCCATATCGGCCACGTGCGCAACTATACGATGGGCGACGTGATCGCCCGCTACAAGCTGTCCACCGGACACAACGTTCTGCACCCGATGGGATGGGACGCCTTCGGGATGCCGGCCGAGAACGCCGCGATGCAGGAAGGCGGACACCCGAAGGAGTGGACCTACACCAACATCGACGTGATGCGCGGACAGATGAAGCCACTCGGTCTCTCGATCGACTGGTCCCGCGAATTTGCGACCTGCGATCCGGAATATTACGGCCAGCAGCAGTCGATGTTCATCGACTTCATGGAAAAGGGCCTCGCCTACCGGAAGAACGCGGTCGTGAACTGGGATCCGGTCGACATGACGGTGCTGGCCAACGAGCAGGTGATTGACGGCTGCGGCTGGCGCTCGGGCGCGCCTGTGGAACGACGCGAGCTGACCCAATGGTTCTTCCGCATCTCGGACTTCGCCGAGGAACTTCTCGAAGCGATCGATCACCTCGACCACTGGCCCGAGAAGGTGAAGCTCATGCAGCGGAACTGGATCGGCAAGTCGCGCGGGCTCCAGTTCTCCTTCTCGCTGATCGACGGTCCCGAGGGCCACGACAGGGTCGAGGTCTACACGACCCGTCCCGACACGCTCATGGGCGCGTCGTTCGTGGGCGTCTCCCCCGATCACCCATTGGCGAAGGCCTTGGCCCGCCACGATGACAAGGCCGCCGCCTTCATCGAGGAGTGCCAGCACCTCGGCACCTCCGAGGAGGAAATCGAGAAGGCGGAAAAGCGCGGCTACGACACCGGCCTTCGCGTCCGCCACCCGTTCGACAACGACTGGGAACTTCCGGTCTATATCGCCAACTTCATCCTGATGGACTACGGCACCGGCGCGATCTTCGGCTGCCCGGCGCACGACCAGCGCGACCTCGACTTCGCGCGAAAGTACGATCTGCCGGTGATAGACACCTTCATCGCCTTGCACGCCGGCCGCCCCGTGCAGGACGAGGCTTACGTCCCGCCCAAGACCGAGAAGGTCCAGTGGCTCAAGAACTTCGCCTGGGACGAGGTCGCCGCCGGCGAGGAGGCGATCGACGCCGCCATCGCCTTCTGCGAGGAGAACGGTGTCGGCCAGGGCGTGACGAAGTTCCGCCTGCGCGACTGGGGCCTGTCCCGTCAGCGCTACTGGGGCTGCCCGATCCCGGTCGTGCACTGCGAGGACTGCGGCGTCGTGCCCGAGCGGAAGGAGAACCTGCCCGTGCGCCTTCCCGAGGACGTGACGTTCGACAAGCCCGGCAACCCGCTCGACCGCCACCCGACCTGGCGCGACTGCGCCTGCCCCGCCTGCGGAAAGCCGGCCCGGCGCGAAACCGACACGATGGACACCTTCGTGGACTCCTCGTGGTATTTCGCCCGGTTCACCGCGCCTCGCGCCGAGACGCCGACCTCTCTGCCTGACGCAGAGTACTGGATGAACGTCGACCAGTACATCGGCGGAATAGAGCACGCGATCCTCCACCTGCTCTATTCCCGCTTCTTCGCCCGCGCGATGCACGTCTGCGGCCACCTTCCCGAGAAGGCGAAGGAACCCTTCGACGCGCTCTTCACGCAGGGGATGGTCACGCACGCGATCTATAGAAGCGTGGAACCCAAGGGCGCGTTCTCTTCAGCATTCAGTTCTGGTTTCGATACGATCCGCCACGCCTACCACTATCCCGATGACGTCGAATTGCGTGACGGCAAGGCGTTCCTGAGGTCGACCGGCGAACACGTCGAGATCATCCCCTCCGCCAAGATGTCGAAGTCGAAGAAGAACGTCGTCGACCCCGCCGCGATCATCGCGGCATATGGCGCCGACACCGCGCGCTGGTTCGTCCTGTCCGACAGCCCGCCCGAGCGCGACGTCGAGTGGACCGCATCGGGCGCCGAGGCTGCGAACAAGCACCTCGCCCGCGTCCATCGCCTCGCGACCGAGGTGGCAAACGCGCCCGAGACCGGCGAAGGCGACGAGGAGCTGCTTCGCGAGATGCACCGCACGATCCAGGACGTGACCATGGGCATCGAGTCCTTCGGCTTCAACACGTCGGTCGCCAAGCTCTATGCCTTCACCAACGCCGTCTCGAAATCGAAGGCCTCTCGGGCCGTGAAACGGGAGGCGATGCAGACGATGGCGCAGCTCATGGCGCCGATGACCCCGCACCTTGCGGAAGACATTTGGCACATGCTCGGAGGGAAAGGCCTCGTCGCGGAGGCGCCCTGGCCCACTGCCGACGAGGCGATGCTCGTCGAGGACACGGTCACCCTGCCGATCCAGGTCAACGGCAAGCGGCGCTCCGAGATCAACGTCTCGAAGGATCTGCCAAAGGACGAGGTTGAAAAACTGGTCCTGGCCGACGAAGCTGTGTCACGTGCGCTGGCCGGTGGCCAGCCGAAGAAGCTGATCGTCGTTCCGGGCCGGATCGTCAATGTCGTCATCTGATCGCCGCGCGGTCGTCCTGTCGCTCCTCGCCCTGGGCGGCTGCGGCTTCACGCCGATCTACGGCCCCGGCGGCGCCGCCGAAGGTCTCCGCAACCAAATCGCCTTCGACGAACCCAGCGACCGCCTGCGTTTCATCCTTGTTCGGCAGCTCGAGGCCCGTCTCGGGGTCCCGTCGGATCCGCGCTACCGGCTTTCCGCAAGCGTCCGCCGCGGAGAAGAACGGATCGCCGTCACGTCGGAGGGCGTCACCAACCGCTTCCAGTTGCTGGGCGTCGTCGACTATGCCGTGCGCGACGCCGGCACCGAGCGCCGCCTGACCTCCGGCACCGTCCGCAACTTCGTCAGCTATTCCGCCACGCGGACCACCGTCGCGACCCGCGCCGCCGAGAACGCCGCCGAAGAACGGCTCATGCGCATCCTCGCCGACCAGATCGTCGCAGAACTGCTCGCAACCTCGCCCGGCTGGACATGAAGCTCTCGACGCGCGACGCCAACGCCTACCTCGCTCGGCCCGAGCCGCCGAAGCCGGGCCTGCTGATCTATGGCGAAGACCCCATGCGGGTTGCGCTGAAGCGGCAGGAGGTCGTCGCCGCGATGATCGGTCAAGAAGGGGAAGCGGAATTGCGCCTCGTCCGGCACGACGGCTCCGAAGCGAGAAAGGATTCCGCACTGGTGGCGGACGCGCTCAGGGCGACCGGCTTCTTTCCCGGCAGGCGCGTGGTGCTGATCGAGGAGGCGACTGACGGGGCAACAGACGCCTTCGCGGCCGCTCTCGAAGACTGGCGGGAGGGGGACGGTTATCTCGTGGCAACGGCGGGCCGGCTTCCGCCAGCCTCGAGGCTCCGAAAGCTCTTCGAGACGCGGCCGGACACCTACGTTGCCGCGATCTACGACGACCCTCCCTCTCGGGCCGAAATAGAGACTGTTCTCAAGCGGGTCTGCGTGGGCGAAATCACGCCCGAAGCCATGGGGGAGATCGAGTCCCTCGCCCGGGCCCTGGACCCTGGCGATTTCCGCCAGACCGTTGAAAAACTCGCCCTGTACAAGCGGGGCGACGCCACGTCCCTGTCACTGGAGGACGTTTCCGCCGTCGCCCCGACCTCCACCGAAGCGGACCTCGACGAGATCATCGATATCGTCGCCGAGTCCCGCACCGCCGAGATCGGTCCGCTCCTCCGTCGCCTCGAAGCTCAGGGCGCCACTCCGGTTGGCCTCTGCATTGCGGCAACGCGGCACTTCCGGACGCTCTGCGCCGCGGCGACCGAACCCGACGGTCCGGCCAAGGCCTTTGGCCGTTCCCGCGTCCCCTTCAAGCGCCGCGACCGGATGATCCGGCAGGCGCAGCGTTGGGGCGCGGTCAGGTCGGGACAGGCGCTCCAAATGCTCAACGAGACCGATCTCGCCTTGCGGTCCACGGCAAAAGCGCCGGAGATGGCGCTCATGGAGCGGACGTTGATCCGGCTCGCTATGCTTGGGAACCGATGATGTACGCCGTGATCGGAACCAGCAAAAGCCGCGCTCTTCGCGTTCTCTGGATACGTCTTTCGACCATGTTCCCGCCGGTCCGAGGTCCGATTAAGCCCGCAGATTTTGAGAGTGCGCAGGCGCGGCTTGGGGAACCGCCAAGGGACCAGCCCTTCCTGATGGGGGAGATGATGACCATTCCCGACATGCTCCCGGCGCACTGCGCCCACTCGGCGACAAACGCCAAGCTCCCAGTGACCGATGACCGCGTCACCGCACATCGCGACCGGATGATCTCACGTCCCGCGTTCCCGCGCGCGTCCGAGCGCTGACGCACATGTCTCTGCGCGTGGCCAGTCCGTCGCGCCTGCCATAGCTTTTCGGCATGGGCGTGATGATCGACGGCATCTACCATGTGAACGAGCCCGGACAGGAAACGGTCGCGGGTGGGGAATTCCGTCGTGCGGAGTCGAAAATCCGCGATTGGATCACCACTGGTGGCCAGTACAGGCCGGATCCAGGTCGCTATCACCTCTATGTCGCGTGGAACTGCCCATGGGCGCATCGCACCCTGCTCGCCCGGGTCATCCTTGGCCTCGAAGATGTCGTTTCGGTTGCCTTCGCCCGGCCGCGCCGAACCGACCAAGGTTGGGTATACGATGGGACCGGCCCCTACGCCGACCCTGAACTCGGCGTGCGTGCCGTGCACGAAGTCTACGGACGTCAGCGCCCCGTCTATACGGGTCGCCTCACGGTACCGGTTCTCTGGGACCGCGAAACAGAACGGATCGTCTCGAACGAATCCGCCGACATCGTCCGAATGCTGGGCCTCTTCGGCACGGGACCGGACCTTTATCCGGAGAATCTCCGTCCGGAGATCGATCGGTGGAACAATCTGATCTACCCGAAGCTCAACAACGGCGTTTATCGCGCGGGCCTCGCCCGGACGCAGGAGGCATACGACGCGGCTGTCCGTGAGGTCTTCGACACTTTGGACCGTGTCGAGGATCAGCTTGGCCGGACCGAGTGGCTGACCGGCGACCGGTTCACCGAGGCGGATCTTCGGCTCTTTCCGACACTCGCGCGCTTCGACGTCGCCTATCATTACGCCTTCAAGTGCAATATTCGCAGGATCAGTGACTATGTTCGCCTCTGGACTTACGCTCGGAGGATCTATGCCATCCCCGGGGTGGCAGGCACGGTCGATTTCGGCATCTACAAGCGCGGGTACCACTCTCCTTCAGAGCTTCGGAACCCCCTCGGCATCGTCCCGGCCGGCCCGGAAATCGACTGGTCTCTCTAGAAGCTTGCTGCGGCGCGCCCCGCCCAGCGCCCCGTCGCAAGACAGGCGGTGAGGAGATAGCCGCCCGTCGGCGCCTCCCAGTCGAGCATCTCGCCGGCGACGAAGACGCCCGGCACGGCCTTGAGCATCAGCCCGTCGTCGACGGCTTCCCACGCGACGCCGCCGGCCGTCGAGATTGCCTCGTCGATCGGCCTCGGGCCTTCGTGTCGGATAGGCAGCGCCTTCACGAGCCGCGCCAGCGCCTCACCTTCCGGCAACGGCCTGCCGAACTCCATCAGTAGCGCCAGCTTCACCGGGTCGAGCCGCAGACGCTTCCGTAGATAGTTCGGGAGACTCTCCTTCCCCCTCGACGCCGAAAGACGCCGCGCCACGTCCGCCGCACTCCGGTCCGGAGCGAGATCGAGCTTCAGATCTGCACCTTCCCGCACCTCGGAAGACAAGGCATAAAGCCCGCCACCTTCCAGACCATTCGCGGATACGACGAACTCGGCGCGGACACGGGCCTTTCCCGCCATGAGTGCCACGCCCTTGACTGGCGCCCCGAAGTGCTTGGCCATGTAAGGGGTCCAGTCCACTGCGACGCCAAAATT
>CAZPOK010000008.1:0-36642 GCA_964587905.1 uncultured Rhodobacterales bacterium
GTGACAGGCCGGTACTCTAACCAACTGAGCTACAACCGCTCGCTGCCCGTCCGGGCGGTCCCGAACGTGTCGCGCGTTCTAGGGCCGCGCCCCGCCCGCGTCAAGCGGATATGGACTGCGCCCGCGCGCCGGCCAGCGGTGGACAGGAGCGCCGTCGAACGTCGGACCCCCGGCTAGCCCCGGCCACGTCGGGGCGCTCCCGCCGATGACGAGGAACCGCGATCTCTGCGCGCCGTTCTTTCGACAAGGGACGGTCCCGCTGCCCATCAGGGTCGTGGCGGGTCGGGCCCGGACCCAAAGAACCCGATACGAGGACCAGGTGGCGGAACCCGGAAAAGCTCAGGACCCTTCACAGGCCGGCGCGGACTGGTGGAGGCGCACGCTCGAGACCGCGCTCGGACCGCCGTTCACGACGGGTAATTGCGTGGACCTCCTTCAGAACGGGGAGGAGATCTTCCCGGCGATGCTCGAGAGCATCCGGGCGGCGCGGAGACGGATCGAGTTCCTGACGTTCGTCTACTGGACCGGCGACATCGCGGTGGAAATGGTCGAAGCGCTCTCCGAACGGGCTCAAGCCGGCGTGGAGGTGCTGATCCTCCTCGACGGCTTCGGCGCCCGGCCGATGCGGAAGGAACTGGTCAAGGATCTGCAGCGTGCAGGGTGCCGGATCCGCTGGTTCCGCGCCCTGCCGCGCTGGCAGGTTTGGCAGGACGACAATCGTACCCACAGGAAGATCCTGGTGTGCGACGGCGCGGTGGCCTTCACCGGCGGCGTCGGGATCGCCTCGGAGTGGGAAGGGTCCGCGGACGGGCCCGAGCACTGGCGCGACAACCACTTCCGTATCCGGGGGCCCGCGATCCGCGGCCTGAGATCCGCCTTCTACGGCGACTGGATGGAGGAGACCGGCACGATCGCGGATCTCATCAACGACACCGACGACGTCTCCGAGGCCGGCGACGTCGAGCTTCAGGTCGTGCTCTCCCAGGCGGCGACAGGGTGGAACGCCTCGGCGCGCCTGCAGGACGCGCTGATCCAGACGGCCCGCGACTGCGTCCGCATCCAGACGCCCTACCTGTCGCTGACCGCCACGCAGACCGAGGCGCTGCTCGACGCGCGCGACCGCGGCGTGAGCGTCGAGATCATGTTCCCCGGTCCCCACCAGGACAAGAGGGTGTCGGAACTCTCGGCGTCGAAGGAGATCGTCGCGCTGCTTCAGTCCGGCGTGACGGTGTGGCGCTACCAGCCGACCATGCTGCACTCCAAACTGATCACCGCCGACGGCGAGGTGGCGAGCCTCGGCACCGCGAACTTCAACGGACGCTCCATATTCAAGGACAACGAGGTCTGCGTGAACGTGCTCGACCGCCGGTTCACCGCGATGATGGACGACGTCTTCGAAGCGGACAGAGCCGACTGCGAGAAAAGTACGCTTGGCGACTGGAAAAGCCGGGGCCCGTTCCGGCGGCTGGGCGAATCCTTCAGTCGGCTTGCAGGCCACGAAACCTAGCCGTCGCACCTCCGGTCTCCGCACCGCGCCAGCGTCAGGCGGCATCCCGCGCGTCGCGTCCGTCGCCCGTCTTCATGTCGAGTTCGCCGCGCAGTCTCGGCAGCGCCTCCGGATATTCCGCCTGCAGCCAGCCGATCATCCTCTCGCGCACCTCGCACCGAAGATCCCACGCCTGCGGCGAGGTTCGCGCGCTCATCAGGCCACGCAGGGTGACGGTATCCTTGTCGGCGTCGGTGACCTGGAGGTTGACCACCCGTCCGTCCCAGTGCGGCGAGGCGCGCACGGTCTCCTCGAGTTTCTCGCGCACGTCCTCGACCGGCACGGTATAGTCGAGATACCAGTAGACCGACCCGATGATCGAGGCGCTGTCCCGGGTCCAGTTCTGGAACGGGTGTTCGATGAAGTACGACAGCGGCACGACGAGGCGCCGCCAGTCCCAGAGCCGGATCACGACGTAGGTCGCGAAGATCTCTTCGATCCAGCCCCACTCGCCCTCGACGATGACCACGTCCTCGATCCGGATCGGCTGGGTTATGGCGATCTGGATGCCAGCGATCAGGTTCGCCAGAACGGGCCGCGCGGCGAAGCCGAGAATGAGGCCCGCCGCACCGGCGGAGGCGAAGAGGCTGACGCCGTATTCCTGCACGCTTTCGAAGGTGAGGAGCACGGCGCCGACCGTGAAGATGGCGATGACGATGCTTGCCGACCGGCGCAGGACGCGGATCTGGGTGACGTACTTGCGCGCCTCGAGGTTGTCCTCGGCCTCGAGACTGTACCCGCGGATCGACCGCTCCGAGAAGTGGTGGATCAGCAGGATCACCGTCCAGCCGATCAGGGTGATCAGCAGGATGAGGATCAGCCGGCCCACACCCGCCTGCCAACCGAACGGCAGGTCGATGCGCGGCACGACGATGGCGAAGGCCGCCAGGATGAACGCCAGCCGCGCCGGACGCCGGGCCCGGCGGAGGAGCGAGGCACCGATGCTGTCGGGGGCCTCGACATGGCGGCGCAGGGCGCGCCAGACGGCCCAGTGCAGGACCAGCGCCACGCCGAGCGTCGCCGAGAGCACGAGCACATCGACGACCGGCTCGGACAGCAGGGCGATGCCCGCCCGCATGTCCTCGAAGCTGGAGCGCAGCTGTTCCATCACCCGTCACGCAATCCCGGTCACGACGCCGGCGTCCGCCATGCCGTGGATGCCGGTCCCCGAGGCGAGATCTTGCGGAAAACCGGCGCGATCATCCACACGCCGCCCGCCACGCCGCGGTTCCCCGACGGCAGACCGACTGTCGCATCCCTCACCGGAGCCTCTCTTTCGCATACCATTGCGAACAACGTGAGCTGCAGGATGTAGTTCCGAACCGCCCCGTGCGCGCGTCGCGGACAGGCGCGGACCGTGCGGCGATCGGGGGAGCGCGCCCCGCCCCGCTCCAGTCAGGCGCGGTGCTGCGCACGCTAGAAGCTGCTCAGCGCGATCGCCCCGAAGTAGACGCCCAGAAGCGCGAGGCTCTCGCCGCCGATACCTCCCGGTCCCTGCCGCTCGCGATAGATGAGACCGAGGAGCAGGATCGCCGACATCACGAGACCGGTGGAGACCCAGAACACGTCGTCCTGCGTGATGCTGTGGTAGAGCGACCCGTCGCGGTAGCCCACGTCGGAGATCGTCAGGAAGATCGTGTCGAAGGTGTTGCCGCCGATGATGCCGCCGACCGCGAGTTGGAGCGCGCCTCTGCGCACCGCGGCGAGGGTCGTGACGAGTTCGGGCAACGACGTGACGACCGCCGTCATGAGCGCACCGACGACGGTGGCCGAGAGGTCGAACCGGTCGACCACCTCGCCGCCGACCTGAGCCAGCAGCCACCCGGCACCGCCGAGCGCGAGCATCAGCAAAAGGAACAGTGCGATCAGTCCGCGCGCCGGCTTGTCGGGCTCGTCGCCCTCGTCCGGCGTATCCTCGCGCGTCTCCGGCGTATCGACGGGCCGCCACATCGGCTCTTCGCGGAGCCGCGACGTGGACACCACGCCCAGCACGTAAACGGCGGGAATGACGAACGACGCGGGATGGATCGCCCAGATGGTGACGTCGGGCATGGTGGTGGCCGCAAGCGGGATCGCGAGAAGCAGGATCAGCATCCCGCACTGGTAGACGTTGGCAAGCTCGGCCGCCGCGTGTTCGAGGTTCGCGCGGCGGTAGATCGTGTCGGCGAGCGCCAGGAACGCCGTCTGCGCGGCGATCCCTCCGACGCCGTTCGAGAAGGCGAGCGACGCCCGCCCGTCGAGCGCGGAGGTGAGCGAGACCATGACACCGGAAACCGACGTCGCCGCACCGAGGAGAACGCCACCCACGACCGCCTCGCCCAGACCGGTGCGGTCCGAGATGCGGTCGGCGAGACCCGTCATCCTCATGCCCGCGAACAGGATGACGAGCGCGGCCGCTGCGCCCGCGCCGACGAGAGCGAGAGATGAGAAATCGGAAAACACGCTCCGACAACGCCCGAGGCTCTGGGCGGGGTTCCCCCGCCCCGCAGGAACCCCGCCGCAGGCGCCGCGTTGACCGCAGGATCAACATCCTTGGAGCCATCCATGCCGCACCGCTATTCGCGCCGCAGTGTCCTGACGATGGCCGGGGGCGGGCTGGCCGCGACCGTGGCGCCGGTCCGTCACGCCTTCGCGCAGGTCGATGACCGGCCGTGGTTCTTCCTGACCGACGACGAGGCCCGGTGGCTCGCGGCGATCACGGACGTCTTCATCCCTGAGGACGCGTTCCCCTCGGCCAGCCAGGCGGGTGTCGTGGACTACATCGATTTCCAGATGGCGACCGACTACGGACGCGGCGACGGGCTCTACCTGCAAGGGCCGTTCCCGGAGGGCACGCCCGAACAGGGCTACCAGCTTCCCCTCACGCCGGCCGAACTGATCCGGGCCGGCATCGCGGGGGCCCGCGGCGAGGTCGACCTCGCCCGGATGGATGGCGCTCAACGCGAGGCCTGGGTGACAGACCTGTCGGAACGGGACGACGGCATCGGCGATGTCCCCGCGGGGACATTCTTTTCGGAGTTGCTCAGTCTCGCGAACGAAGGCTACTTCGCCGATCCGATCTATCTCGGCAACAAGGGCTACGCGGGTTGGGACATGGTCGGCTTTCCCGGTGCGCACGCCTACTACCTTGACCTCGTCGACGAGCACAACCGGCCCTACCGCAGGCAGCCGATGGGGGTCGCGCACGATCCCTCCGGCCGCTCGACCCTGCCGCGCCCGGTCGGTCGGGGGGGATGAGCGATGGCTGACCGCACGCTTCCCAGGACCGACGTCGTGATCGTCGGAGGCGGCTGGACCGGCCTCACCGCCGCCTACGAGCTTGCCAACGCCGGGCAGCGCTGCGTGGTTCTCGAACGGGGCGGCCCGCGCCACGACGCCACCCATTTCGCCGGACCCGAAGAACACGACGAGCTGAAATACGCCCTTCGCTACGGCCACATGATGGACGTCAAGCGCGAGACGCTGACCTTCCGGCACGACCGCGGCCAGCAGGCGCTGCCGATGCGCCGTCTGGGGTCGTTCCTGCCCGGATCGGGACTGGGTGGCGCGGGCATCCACTGGAACGGCCAGCTTTGGCGGCCCTTGCCTTCGGACCTCAGGATGCGGTCGCATTACACCGAGAGATACGGCGCCGACTTCATCCCCGACGATATCGCGATCCAGGACTGGGGCGTCACCTACGACGAGCTGCAGCCGCATCTCGACTTCTTCGAGCGGATCTGCGGCACAGCGGGACGGGCCGGCAACCTCGACGGCGAGGCGCACCCCGGCGGCAACCCCTTCGAGGGGCCACGCACCAGCGATTACCCGAACCCGCCGATGCAGCAGCCGATCTCGAACACGCTCTTCGGCGAGGCGGCGGAGCGGCTGGGGCTCAATCCCTTCCCGATGCCGTCCGCGAACGTCACCCGGGCCTACGAAAACCCCTACGGGGCACAGCTTCATCCCTGCACCTACTGCGGCTTCTGCGAACGTTTCGGCTGCGGTTACCTTGCGAAGGCCGACCCGATCATCTGCGTCTACGACCGGATCAGGGATCACGAGAACTTCGAGATCCGTTTCGGCGCGCAGGTCCTCAAGGTCGAGACGTCCCAGGACGGGCGCACCGCCACGGGCGTCACCTATCAGGGCGAGGACGGTCTCGACTACTTCCAGCCGGCCGATACCGTCTGCCTCTGCGCCTATGCGCTCTGGAACGTGCACCTGATGCTGGTCTCCGGGCTCGGCCGGCCCTACGATCCGCAGACCCGCACCGGCACGGTGGGGCGCAACTACAGCTATCAGACGATCGCCGCCGTCGACGCCTTCTTCGACGACGAGATCGTCACCAATCCCTTCATGGGCGCCGGGGCGCTCGGCGTGGTGGTCGACGACTACAACGGCGACAACTTCGACCATTCCGATCTCGGCTTCCTCGGCGGCGGCTACATCGCCTGCAAGCAGTACCATGGCCGCCCGATCAGCTATCAGCCGGTGCCCGAAGGCACGCCCCCCTGGGGTGCGCAGTGGAAGCGAGCGGTGCGCGAGACCTACGGCCACCACGGCGATCTCGTCGTGCACGGCTCGTCGGTTTCGACGCCGGAGAACTACCTCGACCTCGACCCGACCTGGACCGACGCCTACGGCCGCCCGCTGCTGCGGATGACGTTCAACTTCCCCGAGAACGACCGGCGGATGAGCGACTACGTCATGAACCGGGCCGTCGAGATCGCGCAGGAGATGGAGCACGTGACCTCGGTGGCCTCCACGAACCTCGCCGCGGTTGACAGCAACTACAGCATCGTCCCCTACCAGACGACGCACAACGTCGGCGGCGCGGCGATCGGCACCGATCCCTCGACGAGCGTCGTCAATCGCTACGGCCAGATGTGGGACCACCACAACGTCTTCGTCTTCGGCGCCTGCCTGTTCCCGCAGAACCTCGGCTACAACCCGACCGGCCCGCTGATGGGGCTCGCGTACTGGACGCTCGAGCACCTCAAGGGCGACTACCTCGACAATCCGCGCCCCCTGATGGACGCGTGAGAAAGGATCCCCGATGCCGCGCATCACGACCCCTGCCCGTCCCGCCGCCCTGCTCGCCGGCGCGATCGCGATGGCAGCGCCGGGAGCAGCCCAGGACTTTGACACCCAGCCCTCGATCCGCGAGATGGAGAGCCGTCTCGAAGACCAGCACGTCCTTTTCGGCGTCGAGATCGAGAGCGACGTGACCGACGACCTTCTGGAGCTCGGCCGGCTCGTTGCGATGGGCGGCGCCGAAGCCGGCGGCTCGGGCATGGCCTGCGTGTCCTGCCACGGCGCGGAAGGACGCGGCGACGGCTCCGGGGCGTTCCCCCGCATCGCCGGGCAGCCGGGCTGGTATCTCTACAAGCAGCTGACCGACTATGCCTCCGGCGCCCGGCCGAACCGGGTCATGAGCGGTATCGCGCAACGTCTCACCGAGACCGAGATGGAGGCCGTGTCGGCGTACTATGCCGCCATCGACGCGCCCTTCCGCCCGGTCCTCGGCACCGTCGACGCGCAGACGCTGCAATGGGGCGGCCAGCTTGGCGCGGCGGGCTCCGCAGAGCTCGGCATTCCGGCCTGCGTCAACTGCCACGGGCCGCAGGGGACGGGAAACCCCCCGTCGGTTCCCTATCTCGCGGGCCAGTACGCCAACTACATGACGCACCAGCTCCAGCTCTGGAAGGACGGCACCCGCGACAACGACGCGATGAACGTGATGTCCGCCATCGCGTCGAAGATGACGGAGGAGGACATGCGCGCGGTCAGCGAATACTACGCCCGCGTCCGCCCTCCGGAGCGCGAAGACCTGAGCGGCACCGCCCGGACCACCGCGGCGGAGGGCGCCGCGGGCGGCGACTGAGCCCATGGGCCGCGCTGCCTCCATCGTCGCCGGGCTCGCGGCGCTCGCGCTCTGCGTGCTCGCCATGATCTGGTCGGCGATGCCGCCGATGGCCGGCCCCGCCCGCGCCGTCGTCGCGCCGCTCGCCGACGCTGCCCATCGTGTCGTGGCCTGGTACCGCTCCGGCCCGGCCGACGGTCATCCGGACTGGGACGCCGCGGCGCGCGAGGTGTTCGGGGGGGACGCCGGGATCGGCGCGGATCTCATCGCCCTCCACGGATGCGGCGCCTGCCACGCCGTGCCCGGGATCACGGGCGCGAACGGATCGGTCGGACCATCGCTCGAAGGCTTCGCACGCCGCTCCTATGTTGCGGGCATTCTTCCCAACGAACCCGGCGGGCTGACCCGCTGGCTCGTCGATCCCCCGGCGCATGCGCCGGACACGGCGATGCCCGATCTCGGGCTCACCGAGGAGGAGGCGCGCCACATCGCTGCGTTCCTCTATGGCCAGGGGGGAGGTTGATGGAGGCCGACGGGGGATATGCCGACAGCACGCTCGGCCTCTGGGGCGCGCAGTCGTCGCTGGTGAACGCCGGGCGCGGCGCCGATGCCATTCTCCCGCTCACGATCGGCATGACCGTCGCCTTCGGTGTGGTCTTCGTGCTCGTCCTCGCGCTCGTCTGGTTCGCCTGGCGGCGCGACAGGCCGGCAGGACACTGGTGGCTGTGGTCGGGCGGGATCGTCCTGCCGCTCGTCTCCATCGTCGCGCTCATGGCGATATCGACGCCGACGCTCCGGGCGCTCGTGACCGAAAGCGACGACGCCCTCGTGATCGAGGTCACCGGCAAGCAGTTCTGGTGGGACGTGGTCTACGATCCGGACGGCATCGCGCTGCGCGACGCCAACGAAATCGTCCTGCCAAGGGGCCGGCCCGTCACCTTCCGGCTCCTGTCCGACAACGTGATCCATTCCTTCTGGGTGCCGTCGCTCACCGGCAAGATGGACATGATCCCCGGCCGGGTGAACATGCTGCCCGTGCTGGCGGAGGAGACGGGGCGTTTCCGGGGCCAGTGCGCCGAGTTCTGCGGCCTCTCGCATCCGCGCATGGCGTTCGAGGTGGTCGTGCTGGAGCCCGATGCATTCGACCGCTGGCTCGAGCGGACGCAGGGCGAGGCGCGCGACGCGGCGCGTCCCGAGATCGTCGAGGGACGGAACGTCTTCCTCGATGCGGGCTGTGCTGCCTGCCACGCGATCCGCGGCGTGGCCGAAGGCGCCCGGCTCGGACCCGATCTGACCCGCGTGGGGGCGCGCGGAAGTCTCGGCGGGGGCATGTGGCGGATGAACCAGGGCACTCTTGCGGGATGGATCGCGGATGTGCAGGACATGAAGCCCGGCGCGCAAATGCCCTCCTACAATCACCTTTCCGGCCCGGAGCTCAGGGCGCTCTCGGCCTATCTGGCCAGTCTCGAATGACCGACACGGCCCCGGAATCACCGCGCTACACCGCACATCGGAAGGGCGAGGCGGACAAGGATTTCGACGCCATCTGGGCGCAGCCGTCGGGCATCCGCTCCTGGAGCGCGGTCAATCACCGCGTCGTCGGCAAGAGATTTCTCGTCACCGGCTTCGTCTTCTTCCTGATCGCCGGAGTGCTCGCGCTGCTCGTGCGCACCCAGCTCATCGTGCCGGAGAATACATTCCTCGACAGCGAGACCTATAACCAGGTCTTCACGATGCACGGGACGCTGATGATGTTCCTCTTCGCGATCCCGATGCTCGAGGGCTTCGCGGTCTACCTCATCCCGCTCATGGTGGGCGCGCGCGACCTCGTCTTCCCCCGTCTCGGCGCCTTCGGCTACTACTGCTTCCTGTTCGGCGGCATCCTCGTGCTGTCGTCCTTCCTGTTCGACGCCGCGCCCGCGGGTGGCTGGTTCATGTACGTGCCGCTGTCCACCTCGGACTATACCGAGGGGCTTTCGGCGGACTTCTGGCTGATCGGGATCACGCTCGCCGAAATCGCGAGCGTCACGGCGGCCGTGGAGATCATCGCATCGATCCTCTGCTCGCGCGCGCCGGGCATGAGCCTCACGAAGATGCCAGTTCTGATGTGGTACTTCCTCGTCACCGCCTTCATGATCGCAGTCGGGTTTCCGCCGCTCATCATCGCGTCGATCCTGCTGGAATCCGAGCGCCTGCTCGGCCTGCCGTTCTTCGACCCGTCGCTCGGCGGCGACCCGCTCCTCTGGCAGCACCTGTTCTGGCTCTTCGGCCACCCGGAGGTCTACATTATCTTCCTGCCCGCGGCGGGCATCGTCGCGACGATGCTGCCGACTTTCGTGGGCAAGCCGCTCTTCGGATACGGCTTCGTCGTCGCCGCGGTCGTGACGATGGGGGTGATCTCCTTCGGGCTCTGGGCGCACCACATGTTCGCGACCGGCCTTCCGATCATGTCGCTGACGCTGTTCTCGGCGGCCTCGACGATGGTGGCGATACCGACCGGCGTGCAGATCTTCTCCTTCATCGCCACGCTGACCCTCGGCCGGCCGCGGCTCACCGTGCCGATGCTCTTCATCCTGGGGTTCCTCTTCATCTTCGTGCTGGGCGGTCTCACGGGGGTGATGCTCGCCGCCGTCCCGTTCAATCTCCAGGCGCACGACACCCATTTCGTCGTGGCCCACCTTCACTACGTCCTGATCGGCGGCTTCGTCTTTCCGATGATGGGCGGGCTCTATTACTGGATGCCGCACATCACCGGCCGGATGATGTCGGAGCGGATCGGGACATGGGTCTTCTGGCTCATGTTCGCGGGCTTCAACCTCGCCTTCTTCATGATGCATCTGACGGGATTGCGCGGAATGCCGCGCCGCATCGCCACCTATCCCGAAGGCATCGGATGGGACCGGTTGAACATGCTGTCGACGATCGGCGCCTACATCCTGGCGGCCGGCATCGCGCTCTTCATCTGGGATTTCTTCCGTCACCGCCGCACCGGTCCGGCGGCCGGGCGGAACCCCTGGGGCGCGGCGACCCTCGAATGGCTCTATCCCCCGGTCGCGCCGGGCTACAATTTTCGCGCGATCCCCGAGATCCGCGCGCGCGAGCCGCTGTGGGAGCAGCCGGAGTTTCTCGACCGGCCGCCGGACGAGATCACGGGCGCGCTCCGCGCGTATCCCGATCACCGGCGCGAGACGATAGGCTGCGATCCGGTGACGGGCGCGCCGCTCCAGATCCTGCGGCTGCCGCACCCGACATGGACGCCGCTGATCTCGGCCTTCGGCATCGCGCTGGCCTTCGCGGCGACGCTTGCATCGGTCTACTGGCTCGTCGGCCTGGGCGGCGCGATCGCGCTCGCAGGGATCACGGCCTGGGTCTGGGAACCCTCCGACAGCGGCGTCACCCGGGCCACGGGAATCCGGCACGGCCTGGAACTGCCGGTCAATATCGTCGACGGGCGGAGCCACCTGCACATCGGGATCGTGGGGACGCTCCTGATCTCCTTTGCGCTGTTCGGCTCGCTCCTCTTCGGTGGGCTCTATCTGTGGAACACCGAGCCTTCGTTCGCCGACCGGACGGCGACGCCCGACAGCCGCGCGGCGCTCATGGCGGCCGCGAGCGGTCTCGTCATGGCCGGCCTCGGCTGGCTCGCCAACCGTTGGGCGCAAGACAACGCCTTTAGAGCCGCAGGGCTCATCGACCTGGGCCTCGTCGCTCTTGCGCCCCTGACGGCCGCGCTCCTGCTCGCCGCCCTCCTGCCCGTCGATCCCTGGGCCAGCGCCTTCGGCGCCGTTGGCTGGGCGCTCGGCGCCTTCGTGACGGCTCACCTCGCGGTCGTCCTGTGGTGGGCGCTGATCAACGCGGTACGCAAGCTCACGGGACTGGTCGGGCCCGGGCAGACCCTGCCGGACCTCTTGCTGATGACCTTCTGCAAGGCCACGGCGGCGATGACGCTCGTCACGGCCGCCGCATATCTGGCGGTGGCGTCATGACGCCGCTCGCCCGCAGGATCGCGCTGCCCGCCCTGCTCTGGGCGCTGCATTTCATCGTGGTCTATGCGCTGATCTCGGCCGGCTGCGCGGCGCGCGCGCTTGCCGAGGTGGATGTCGTGCGGGGCCTCGCCGTCGTCGCGACATGCGCTGCGGCCGCGGTCGCCCTCGTCTGGTTGATCTCGGCCGGACTCGAGAGGCGGCGGGCGCCCGCGGGCTCCGACGCCGCAGCCCTTGCGAGCGCCGGCTGGTGGACCGCCCTGATCTCGCTTCTCGCCATTCTCGCCAACCTTTGGCCGGTCGTGCTCCTCGGGAGCTGCACCGGATAGGAGGAAACAACATGGACCAGGACTACACCCCGTTTTGCGGACCGCCCCCGCTTCCCGGCGAGGTGCTGTCGCGATGGACGCTCGACCCCTGGCTTCTTGCCGGGCTCGCCATCATCCTCGCCCTCGGCGTCAGGAGCGCGACCGACCGGCGGCTCTTCACGCTCGGCTGGAGCATCGCGGCGCTGCTCTTCGTCTCGCCGCTCTGCGCGGCGTCGATGGCGCTCTTCTCGGCGCGCGTCGGCCAGCACGTCCTCCTCGTCCTCGTCGCGGCACCGATCCTCGCCGCCGCCCTGCCGAAGGCACGAATCCCAGCGCTTCCTGTCGCCGGAGCCTTCGCGGCGCTGTTCTGGTTCTGGCATGCGCCGGCCCCCTATGCGGCGACGCTCGCCTCCGACCTCGTATACTGGGCGATGCACCTCAGCCTCGCCGGGACGGCCGTTCTTCTTTTCTCCACCCTCTTCGCCGCGCCCGAGCGCGGTATCCCCGCGGTGGCGCTCACCGGCGCGCAAATGACCCTCTTTGCGGTCCTGCTCACCCTGTCGCCCGCCCCCTGGCACCCGTGGCACACGCTGACCACGCTGCCTTACGGGCTCACCGCGATCGCCGATCAGCAGCTCGCGGGCGCGCTGATGTGGGTGGGCGGCGGCGGTGTCTTCACCGCCCTCGTCGGATGGCTCGCATGGCGGTTCCTGAGCGCCAGCGCGGAGAAGACCCGAACCGGGCGGGCGGCATGACATGGCGGACGTGCAACAGCAGGAAATCGAGCGGATCGACCGCCTGGCGAAACTTCTCGACGCCCGCTTCCGGGTGCCCGGCACGCCGATCCGCTTCGGCCTCGACTCGATCGTGGGCCTCATCCCCGGCGTCGGCGACCTCGCGATGGCCGCGCCCTCGGCCTGGATGATCTGGCGCGGCTGGCAGCTCGGCGTGCGCCGACGGGGCCTCGTCCGAATGGGCGTGAACACCGGTGTCGATCTGGCGGTCGGCTCGATCCCGATCCTCGGCGATCTGTTCGACCTCGGCTTCAAGGCGAACCTCCGGAACGCCGGCATCCTGAGATCGGAGCTCGGGCGCGGCGGCCCGGACCGTGACCGGGGAGCGCGATCCGGAACGCGCGCGGGGCCGCGCGAGTTGGGTCAGCGGGATCCACCGGATCGCGGAGGTGCCCGATGACCCCACCGGCGAGCGAACAACAGACGCCGCAGGAACGCCGGAGCCGCGTGAGCCTCGTCCTGCTTGGCGGAGTCCTCGTGCTTCTCGTGGGATGGGCGCTGACGGCGACCGCGGCCGTCGCCGTGCCGCTCGTCTTCGCGCTCTTCATCGCGATCTTCGTCTATCCGGTCTACAAGAGAATGGCCCGCGCCCTGCCGGACAGCCTCCGCTGGCTCGGGCTTGTCGCCGTGCTCGCGATCCTTCTCGTGGTTCTCCTGCTCTTCCTCGGCGGCGTCGCGCTTTCCGTGGAGCGGATCATCAACGACCTGCCTTCCTTCTCGGAACAGCTCCAGGACTGGGTGCCCGCCATGGCGTCCGGGGACGACGGTCCGCCCGACCTGTTGAGCATGGCGCGCGAACTCGTCGGCGGTGCGGGCGGCACGCTCGGCGGATGGCTTGTCGACGGGATGACCACGCTCGCGCAGCGGCTCGCCAACATGATGGGCGGGCTGATCGCGGCGACCGTCATCGTGATCTTCCTCGTCCTCCTGATGATCAGCGAGGCCGACCTCTGGAGCGACAAGATGACGGAGCTGTCGCGCGACGGGGACGCGAGATGGCACCGCGTGCTCGTCACCGTCGCCAAGACGGTGCGCCGGTTCATCCTCGTGCGCACCTTCATGGGCGTCGTCTCGGCCTCCGCCTACGTCGGCTGGCTCGCCATCTTCGGGGTGGACCTGCTTCTGGTCTGGGCGGTACTGACCTTCCTTCTGACCTACATTCCGAACCTCGGCTCGGTCCTCTCGGGCCTGCTCCCCACGCTCTACACCTTCCTCGTCTTCGATCCCGGCACCGCGCTCCTGATCGGCGCGGGCATCTTCGTGATCGAACAGGTGATCGGCAATTTCCTCGACCCGCGCCTCCAGGGCCGGGAGGTCGCGCTCTCGCCCGTCGTGATCCTCGTTTCGCTGCTGATCTGGGGCTGGATCTGGGGCGCGGCCGGGGCGTTTCTCGCGACGCCGATGGTCATCGTGCTCGTGACGGTCTGCAACAGCGTCGATGCGCTCCGGCCGGCGGCGCTCTTCCTGTCGAACCAGAGCTCGTACCGCGCACTCGATGAGACGCTGGGCTGGGACAGGACGGGGCCGGCAGACACCGCCTGACGCTCCGGCCAGGCCCCGAGCGCGACGGCAATCTGGAACCCCGGCAGGCGGCGTCGAGTTGTGGCGCTGACCGTTTCCAGAGAGAATTGGAGAATCCACATGCGCAGACTCGCGAGACTCGCCACCGCAGCAGCTGTCTCCGGCGCCGTCCTGGCCACCGGCGCCTCGGCTCCCGCCATAGCCCAGAACGGTCCCTACGACGCCCCGCCGAGCTTTTCGGCCATGGTGTCCGACAAGTTGCCGGCGGTGGTCGGCATCCTGTCGACCGTGAACCAACCCGAGATCCAGACGCCGGGTCCGCAGCTTCCGCCGGGCCTGGAAGACTTCTTCGGCATGCCGGGACCGCAGACCCCGCCGCCGGGGCCGATGCGCGGCCAGGGATCCGGCTTCATCATCTCTGCGGACGGTTTTCTCGTCACCAACAACCACGTCGTGGCGGGCGCCGACGAAATCGAGGTGGTGCTCGAGGACGAGCGCCGGCTTCCCGCCGAACTGATCGGCACCGATCCGGCGACCGACATCGCGCTTCTCAAGGTCGATGCCGACGGCGAGTTGCCGTTCGTCGAATGGGGCGCTTCCGAAGCTCTGGAAATCGGTGACTGGGTCGTCGCGATCGGCAATCCCTTCGGTCTCGGCGGAACCGTCACGGCCGGCATCGTGTCCGCGCGGTCGCGCAACATCCAGTCCGGGCCCTACGACGACTTCATCCAGACCGACGCGGCGATCAACCGGGGCAACTCCGGCGGCCCGCTGTTCGACGAGAACGGCGACGTGGTGGGCGTGAACACGGCGATCTTCTCGCCCACGGGCGGCAACATCGGCATCGGCTTCGCGGTGCCCTCGCAGGTCGCCGCCCAGATCGTGGCCGATCTTCGCGACGACGGCCAAGTCGAGCGGGGCTGGCTCGGCGTCCAGATCCAGCCGGTCACAGAGGAACTGGCCGGCGCCCTCGCGCTCGAGGACACCATGGGCGCGCTGGTGGCGGACGTCACCGCCGGAAGCCCCGCCGAAGAGGCGGACCTCCGGCCGGGCGACGTGATCGTGGGCTTCGACGGCGAAGAGGTGGCCGATCCGCGCGAGCTGACGTTCGCCGTGGCCGAGATCGATCCCGACACCGAGGTCTCGGTGACGATCGTCCGCGACGGGGAACGCGTCGAAGAGACCGTTTCGGTCGGCCTGCAACCGGCTCTCGGACCAGCCCCAATGGGCGAGCCCGGTGAAGAGGACACGACCGGCACCCCGATGCTCGGCCTTTCGGTCGCGCCTCTCGACGACCAGCTTCGCAGCCGGCTCGCCATCGAGGACGACATCGAGGGCGTCGCGGTTCTTCAGGTCCAGCCGCGCTCTCCGGCATCGGAGGCCGGCATCTCTCAGGGCGACGTGATCCTCTCGGCCTCGGGCACCGACATCGCCGGGGTGGGCGATCTTCGCGAGGCGGCCGGCGCGGCGGCTGACGAAGACCGCCCCCTGCTGTTGCGGCTCTACAGGAACGGAAACTACGTCTTCCGCGCGGTCACCCTGGACACCGAAGACGACTCAGACGGCTGACGGCGACTCGGAGGACACATCCGGCCTCGCCGATGCCGTCGGCGGGGCCGGGCGTTGCAGACAAGGCGCGCGTCGTGGTCGTGCCTGTCAATTCGAGTGGAGGCGAGGCATGCTAGAGAGATCACATTGGCCGGCAGGACTGTCCCGGCCGCAGGAGGGATAACATGGCTGCTCCGCGCGCGCTCTGGAAGGGCCAGCTCCGCCTCTCGCTCGTCTCGATCCCGGTCGAGCTCTTCTCCGCGACCAAGAGCGGCGCGAAGATCTCGTTCCGGCAGATCCACAAGCCGTCGGGCAAGAAGATCCGCTACGAGAAGGTCGTCCCGGGGATCGGACCAATCGATACCGATGACATCGTGAAGGGCTATGAGACCGGCGACGACGAATACATGCTGATCGAGCCGGAGGAACTCGACGCCATCAAGCTGGAGACGAAGAAGACCCTCGAGCTTGTCCAGTTCGTAGGCGGCTGCGAAATCCCGCCCATCTATTTCGACAAGCCCTACTACCTCGTCCCGTCCGACGACCTCGCCGAGGACGCCTACCGTGTCGTGCGCGATGCGCTGCGCGCGGACGACAAGGCCGGCCTCGGGCAGATCACGCTCCGCGGAAAGGAGCATCTGGCCGCGGTCCGCCCCTGCGGCGACGGGCTGCTCCTGGAAACCCTGCACTACGCCGACGAGATCCGCGAGGCCGAGCCGATGTTCAGCCAGATCCAGGACGGCAAGGCGGACAAGGAGCTTCTCGAGGTCGCGACCTCGCTGATCGACCGCAAGTCGGCTCCCTTCGACGCCGAGGCCTATTCCGACAGTTATGCCGAGGCGCTGCGCGAGCTTCTCGAGGCCAAGCGCAAGAACAAGAAGACGCCGCGCGTGACGACATCGGCCGAGAAGCCGGCCGGTGGCGACAACGTCGTCGACCTGATGTCGGCGCTGAAGGAGAGCCTGAAGACCACGGAGAAGAAGGGCGGCCGCAAGAAGAAGGCGTCGTGATGGCGACCTCGACGGACCGGCTCTCCGACTACAACGCGCGGCGCGATTTCCGGCGCACCGACGAGCCCAAGGGCAAACCGCGCCGGGCGCGCAGGAAAAGCCTCGGATTCATCGTCCAGAAGCACGACGCGCGCCGGCTGCACTACGATTTCCGTCTCGAATGGGACGGCGTCCTGCTGAGCTGGGCCGTCACGAAGGGACCGAGCGCCGATCCCGCAGAGAAGCGGCTCGCCGTGCGAACCGAGGATCACCCCCTGTCCTACGCCGACTTCGAAGGGGCGATTCCCGAAGGCGAGTACGGCGGCGGCACCGTGATGCTTTGGGATCAGGGCGAGTGGGTGCCCGATGGCGACCCCGAGGCCGGACTGAAGAAAGGGAAGCTCACGTTCACGCTCAAGGGTTCCCGGATGAAGGGCGGCTGGGCGCTGGTCCGGATGCGGGGCAAGGAGAAGCGCGAGAACTGGCTCCTCATCAAGGAACGCGACGACGCGGCGCAGGAAGACCCGGACGCGCTGACCGAGAGCGCGGACACCTCCATCGCGACCGGGCGCAGCATGGACGAGATCAGCCGCGGCGAGGCGGGCGGCGCGAGGGAGGCGAGGAACCGCACGGGCAAGCGCCCGCCGTTCCGCCCGGTCCAGCTCGCCACCCTCTACGAGACCGCGCCGGAGGGCGACGACTGGCTTCACGAGACCAAGTTCGACGGCTACCGGGCCCTTGCCGCTCTGGGGAAGGGCGGCACCCGGCTTTTCACCCGCTCGGGCAAGGACTGGACCGACCGGTTTGACGCGCTCGAAGGCGCTTTCGACCCGCTCCCCTGCGGCGCGGCCCTGATCGACGGCGAAGTCATGGCGGCGAGGATCCAGGGCTCCGCCTTCTCGTCTCTCCAGGCCGCGCTGTCTCGGGGCGATCCGCTCGTCTTCTACGCCTTCGACCTTCTCTCGCTCGACGGAGAGGATCTGGCCGAGATCCCGCAGCAGGACCGGAAGCGGCGGCTCGCCGAGCTGATGGCGGAGGTGCCGAAGGACGGGCCTCTGCGCCTCAGCGACCATGTCGTGGGACATGGCGCCGAGGTCATCCGCGAGGCGTGCCGGCGCGGGGCCGAGGGGATCGTCTCGAAACGCCTCGACGCGCCCTACCGCGGGAAACGCACGAGGGCATGGCGGAAGATCAAGTGCTCGCGCCGGCAGGAGTTCGTGATCGGCGGCTATCGCCCCTCCGACAAACGCGGACGGCCCTTCGCCTCGCTGCTCCTGGGATCCTACGAGGACGACAGGCTCGTCTACCGCGGCCGCGTCGGCACCGGCTTCGGCGAGCGGGAGTTCGACACGCTGGAAAAGGCGATGACCGCGCGCAAGACCTCGCCCTTCGACGAGGTTCCAGCCGACGCCGCCCGAACGGCCAGATGGGTCCGACCCGATCTCGTCGCCGAGATCGAGTTCACCGAATTCACCGCCGACGGCCATGTCCGGCACGGCAGCTTCCTCGGGCTGCGCGAAGACAAGGACGCCGAGGCCGTCGGCATCGAAACGCCCAAGGATGAGCCCATGGACGCCAAGGTCCTCGACATCGCCATCTCGAACGCCGACCGCCCGGTCTTTCCCGACGCCGGCTGCACCAAGCTCGACATCGCCCGCCATTATGCCCGGGTGGGCGAGCGGATGATCGAGCTCGCGGGCCATCGCCCGCTCTCGCTGTTCCGCTGTCCCGGCGGGCTGGAGAAGTCCTGCTTCTTCCAGAAACACGGCGGAACCGGCATGCCCGACGCGCTGTCGCGGGTCGAGATCGTCGAGAAGGACGGCGAGGCGGAGGACTATCTCTACCTCACCCGTCCCGAAAGCCTTGTCGCCGCCGCGCAGATGGGAACGGTGGAGTTTCATGTCTGGGGCGCGCGGACCGACCGGCTGGAGCGCCCCGATCGCCTGGTCTTCGATCTCGATCCCGACGAAGGACTGGCGTGGGACGACGTGCGCGATGCGGCCTTCGAGGTGCGCGACACGCTGTCCCGCCTCGGTCTCGCCTCAGGCGCGATCGTGACCGGCGGCAAGGGCATCCACGTCTGGATGCCGCTCAGGCGGACGCGCGGCTGGGAGACGGTGAAGCTCTTCGCGCGGACCTTCGCCCATGTCCTCACCGAACGGTCTCCCGACCGCTACACCGCGACCATGTCGAAATCCAAACGCCGGGGCCGCGTGTTCGTCGACTGGCTCCGCAACGAGCGCGGTTCGACCGCCATCGCGCCGTATTCCCTCCGGGCCCGAAAGGGAGCCCCCGTGGCCGTGCCGGTGACGTGGGATGAACTCGGCGGACTTGGGTCCGCCAGCGGCTTCGGCATGGGCGACATGACGGCGCGTCTCGCGGCGCCGTGTCCGGCGGTCGCGCTTCAGGGCGACCTGCAGACGCTGAGCGACAAGGTGATCGACAGGCTTCAGGACCTGTCGGCGGACTGACCGCGCGAGGCCCGCCGGCAGCCCGGAACAAAGCGCCGCGCGGACTGTTTGGCAGGGACGCCGCACCGAAAGCACCGACATGACCAGCGACCACCGTCCCGAAGACACCGTCGACCGCCAGCGCGAGATCCAGTCGGAGATCGCCCGCGCCGACCGGCGCGACCACGACGGCGGAAAAGGCGCCGTTCAGGCCGGGGCGCGCCGCTATCCCGAGCCGCCCTTCCCCGAGCAGCACCAGCCGAAGCCCGGCTCGGAGGCCGAACTCGATCCCGCGCCGATGTGGGACGCGCCGTTCTACAAGGGCTCGGACAAGCTGAAGGACATGGTCGCGCTCGTGACCGGCGGCGATTCCGGCATCGGCCGCGCCGTCGCCGTGCTTTTCGCCCGCGAAGGCGCCGATGTCGCGATCACCCATCTTGCCGAAGACGCCGACGCCGACGTGACGCGGCAGGCCGTCGAGGCCGAGGGCCGGCGCTGCCTCGTCCTGAAGGGCGACGTGACAGAACGCGAGACCTGCCTGCGCCACGTCGCGGCGACGCTCGAGACGCTGGGCCGGCTCGACATTCTTGTGAACAACGCGGCATTCCAGGTGCACGCGTCGGACTTCGAGGACATCTCGCCGGAGCATTTCGATCTGACCATCCGCACCAACCTCCATGGCTATTTCTTCATGGCGCAGGCGGCCGTGAAGCACATGCGCCCCGGGTCGGCCATCGTGAACAACGGCTCGGTGACCGGCCTCAGGGGCTCGGCCGGCCTGATCGACTATTCGATGACCAAGGGCGGTATCCACGCGTTCACCCGCGCGCTCTCGGGCAACCTGATCGACCGCGGCATCCGGGTGAACTGCGTGGCGCCGGGTCCGGTCTGGTCGCCGCTCAATCCCTCGGATCGGGACGCCGAAGATGTCGCCCATTTCGGGCAAGGTTCCAAGATGGGACGCCCCGCGCAGCCCGAGGAGGTGGCCCCGGCCTTCGTCTTCCTCGCCTCGCCGCACTGCTCGAGCTACATCACCGGAGAGATCCTGCCCGTGATCGGCGGCTACTGACGCGCCCTCAACGGGCGGGGACCCCGCCAAGGACGCGTTCGAGATTGGCGCCGAGGCCATCGGAAAGGTAGCCGCCTTCCTGTACGAATAAGGTCGGCAAGCCCGTGCCGGACAGCCGTTCGCCGATGCGCGCGAATCCGTCTCGGGTCACGGCGAGTCCCTTGAACGGATCGTCGACGGACGCGTCGAGCCCGAGCGCCACGACGACCGCGTCGGCGCCGAACGCGTCGATCCGGTCCAGCGCAAGTTGGAGGGTCGCGAGATAATCGTCGTCGCCGGTTCCCCGCGCGAGCGGCAGGTTCAGGTTGCATCCGAGACCGTCGCCCTCTCCGCGCTCATGGGCATGGCCCCAGAAGAACGGGTAGAACCGGGCCGGATCGGCGTGGATCGACACGGTCAGGACGTCCGGCCGGCGGTAGAAGATGCCTTGCGTGCCGTTCCCGTGATGGACATCGATGTCGAGAATGGCGGGCCGCCGCCCCGCAGCGCGCAGCCGCTCGGCGGCGATAGCGGAGTTGTTCAGAAAGCAGAAGCCGCCCGCGAGGTCGGAAAACGCGTGATGGCCCGGGGGCCGGCAGAGGGAATAGGCCGCCGTCTCCCCCGCCAGGATCAGATCCGCACTCGCGACCGCCGTCTGCGCCGACCAGTAGGCAGCCTCCCAGGTATGCTCGGCGATGGGACAGGCCGTGTCCGCCTGGTGGAACCCCGCCTGCCCGATCGCCGATTTCGGATAGCTGTCGGTCCGGTTCGCCGGATGAATGTTCGGAATGACCTCTTCCGCGGCGCCTTCGATCCGCGTCCAGCGGGTATGGATCGTCCGGAGAAACCGGATGTATTCGGCGCTGTGCACGGCCGCGACCGGCCCGAGCCCCGCGTCGGACGGAGCGGAAAAGGTGCAACCCGCCTCCTCCGCCGCGGCCTTGAGGACGGCGATGCGCCCGGGCTGTTCGGGACTGCGCGACACCACGCCGTTCGCCATGAAATGCCGAGGGTCGTGTTTCCACTGCCGATCGTCGAAAACCGCTTTCATCTCCGTCTCCCAAGTCGCTTGAAGGCGTCCCCCTCCGCCACCATCACGGTCTCTCCCGAGACCGGCGCGAAGCCCAGCCTGTCGTAGACGTCCCGCGCGGCGGAGTTGTCGTCATGCACGGCCAGCCTGAGGAAGCGCGCGTTCCAGCCGTCACCTGCCGCCTCGGACACGGCCGCGAGCAGGCGCGCCCCGAGCCCGCGTCCCCGCGCGCCGCGCGCCACCCAGACGTCGGACACGAAGACGCCGGGTCCGCCCCGCACGGTCGAGAAGACCGGCGTGAAAAGCGCGAGCCCGGCAAGGCCGCCGTCGCCCTCGGCCACGAGCGCATGGGCGCAGGCGGACGGTCCGAAGAGCCCGTCGCGCAGGTCCCGGCGGGTCGCCCGGTGGGGATCGCCGATCTCCTGCGAGAGGGCGGCGAGCCCCGCGTCCAGGGCGGCGACGTCCCCTTCCTCGGCCGGTCTGATGGGGAAGACTGTCACGGTTCAGATGGCGGTGCGGTCCGCGCCCTTCAGGCCGAGCATCTCCCGGGCCTCGGCGGGCGACGCCGTCTCCCGCCCCAGATCCTCGACGATCCGGCGTATCTTGGCGACCTGATCGGCGTTCTTTTCGGCAAGCTGACCGCGGGCGATCATCAGGCTGTCCTCGAGACCGACCCGCACGTGCCCGCCCATCGCCGCCGACATCGTCGCGAACGGGATCTGGTGACGCCCGGCAGCCAGCACGGAGAACATGTAGTCCTCCCCGAACAGCTTGTCGGCGATCCGCTTCATGTGGATGAAGTTCTCCGGATCCGGCCCGATCCCGCCGAGGACGCCGAAGACGAACTGGATGAACACCGGCGGCTCGACGAGCCCGCGGTCCGCGAAGTGACGCAGCATGTAGAGGTGCCCGACATCATAGCACTCGAACTCGAACCGCGCGCCGCGCTCTTGGCCAAGCTCGGTCAGGATGCGGGCGATGTCGCGCGGCGTGTTCTTGAACACGAGATCGTCCGACTCCTCCAGAAACGGCTTCTCCCAGTCGTGCGTCCATTCGGTGATCCGCTCGGCCGCCGGATAGAGCGCGAAATTCATCGTGCCCATGTTGAGCGAACACATCTCGGGCTCGGCCGCCTTTGGCGCGGCGAGGCGGGCGTCGAGCGTCATCACCGCGCTGCCGCCGGTGGAAATGTTGATGACGGCGTCCGAGGCCTGCCGGATGCGCGGCAGGAAGGCCATGAAATGCTCGGGCGCCGCCGAAGGCCGTCCGGTCTCGGGGTCGCGGGCGTGGAGGTGCAGGATCGCCGCGCCTGTCCCGGCGGCCTCGATCGCCTGCTCGGCGATCTCGTCGGCCGTCACGGGCAGATGGGGCGACATCGACGGGGTGTGGATGGAGCCCGTCACCGCGCAGGTGATGATGATCTTCGACATGGGACGTGGCTCCTCAGACCGGTTCGTGCAGCGCCGGGGCGATCTCGCGGGCGAATTGCCCAAGCGCCCCGTCGAGCACGCCGACGATCTCGTCGATCTGCGCTTCGGTGACGATGAGCGGCGGGCAGACGAGAAAATGATCGCCTTCGAGACCGCCGCGCGTCCGGCGGGAGTAGATGATGAGCCCGCGGTCGTAGGCGATGTCGACGAGCCGCGAATGGGCGTTCAGCTCCTTCGGCAGGGGCGTCATCGTCTCGCGCTCGGCGACAAGCTCGAACGCCAGAAGAAGCCCCTTGCCCCGGACGTCGCCGATGAACGGATACCGCGCCATTAGCCCCTCGAGACGTCCCTTCAGGAGCGTCCCCATCGCCTCCGCGTTGGCGACGAGGCCTGCGGTCTCGATCTCGCTCAGCACCGCCGATCCGGCCGCGCAGGCGAGCGGATTGCCCGCATAGGTAAAGCCGTGCTGGAACCCGCCCGCGTCGAGCACGGCCTCGACGATCCCCGTGCGCGCGACGGTCGCGCCGAGCGGCATGTAGCCCGCGGCGAAGCCCTTGGAGAGCACGATGATGTCCGGCACGATCCCCCAGTGTTCCGCCGCCACGAAGGCGCCGGTGCGGCCGGCGCCCGACATCACCTCGTCGTAGATGAGCAGCACGCCGAACTCCTCGCAGATCTCGCGGATCCGGGCGTAATAGCTGTCGGGGGCGACAAGCGCGCCGGTCGAGGCGCCTCCCACGGGCTCCATGACGAAGGCCAGCACGCTCTCCGGCCCCTGCCGCAGGATCTCGTCCCTGAGATAGTCCGCGTATTTCACTCCCCGCGCCGCGTCGTCGAGGGCGTCGCGGTCGAGATAGCAGGTCGGCGAGGGGACCTTCGGCATCTCGCGCATCATCGGCGCGAAGGGCGCGGTCAGCGGATCGTATCCGGTCAGCGCCAGCGCGCCCAATGTGCAGCCGTGGTAGGAGGGATGGCGCGAGATGACCTTCCAGCGCCGCCCCTCGCCCGTCGCCACCGCGTGCTGCCGCGCGAGCTTGATCGCGCTTTCGACGGCTTCCGATCCGCCGGAGACGAAGAACACCCGGTCGAGGCCATCGGGAAGATGCCGCACCGTCTGCGCGGCGAGGCGCTCGGCCGCCTCGGTCTGGAAATGCAGCCTGTAGCCGAAGGTGGCCTTGTCCATCTGCCGCCGCATCGCCTCGAGCACACGCGGGTTGGAATGGCCGATGTTCGAGACCATCGCGCCCGAGCTGCCGTCGATGTAGCGCTTGCCGCCGACGTCGAAGAGATAGATCCCGTCGCCGCGATCGAGCGTCGGCCGGGCCTGCCGCGACTGGTAGAAGAGATGCGATGCGGGGGGCTGCAGCGACACGTCCGTCACCTGGTGTTGCTCTCGATGTGCTTGCGAAGGAAGGTCCGGGTGCGCTCGCTCTCGGGATTGCGGAAGATGACCTCCGGCGGCCCCTCCTCGACGACCACGCCCTGATCCATGAAGAGCACGCGATCGCAGACGCTTTCCGCGAAGCCCATCTCGTGCGTGACGATGATCATCGTCATGTGCTCCTCGGCGAGTTGCTTCATGACAAGGTTGACCTCCTCGACCAGCTCGGGATCGAGGGCCGAGGTCGCCTCGTCGAACAGCATCACCTTGGGCTTCATGGCGAGCGCCCGCGCGATCGCCACCCGCTGCTTCTGGCCGCCGGACAGCTGCGAGGGATAGGCGTCGATCTTCTCGGACAGGCCCACCTTGGCCAGTTGCTGCTCGGCCAGCTTGTCGGCCTCGGCCTCCGAGACGCCCTTGAGCAGCTTCGGGGCGAGCGTGATGTTTCCGCGCACGGTGAGGTGCGGGAACAGGTTGAAGTGCTGGAACACCATACCGATGTCCTGGCGCACCTGATTGACGTGCTTCTCGTACTGCCGGTGGGGCAGCTTCTTGTTGATCTGCACGCCCTCGAGCCAGACCTCGCCCGAGCTCAGCGGGTCAAGCTCGTTGATCGCGCGCAGAAGCGTCGACTTGCCGGATCCGCTCGGACCGATGATCGCCACGATCTGTCCGCGATCGACCTTGAGGTTGATGTCCCTGAGCACCTCGAGCCGGCCGAAGCTCTTGGCGGCGTTGCGGATTTCCACGAAGGCTGTGTCGGTCATGGAGACGGCTCCTCGCCTAGCGGCTCGCCGCGATGCGGCGCTCGATGCGGCGCTGCACGGCTTCCATCACAAGGTTGATGACGTAGTAGAAGGCAGCGGCGGTCACGTAGAACTCGAACGGGCGGAAGGTGCGGCCGATCGCCTGTTGCGCCGAAAGCGTGAGTTCCGAGACGCCGATCACCGAGACCAGCGCCGAATCCTTGAGGAGCGCGATCATGTTGTTGCCGATGGGCGGGATCACGTCGCGCACCGCCTGCGGCACGACCACGTAGCGCAGCGTCTGCATCCGGCTCAGCCCCAGCGTCCGCGAGGCCTCGGTCTGGCCTTTGTCGACGGCGAGGATCGCCGACTGGATGAGCTCGGAATTGTAGACCGCGAAGTGCAGGCCGAGACCGATCACCCCAGCGACGAAGGCCGGCAGGTCGATGCCGATCTGGATGAGGCCGAAGTAGATCAGGAAAAGCTGCAGAAGAAGCGGGGTGCCCATGAAGAGCCACTCGAACGCGCGGAAGGGCAGCCGGATGAACCACGGCGCGTAAAGTGCCACCACCGCGAAGAAGATTCCCACGAAGAAGCTCACCAGCGCCGCCGCGACCGTGATTGCGATCGTCCAGAGAACCCCGAGCAGGATGACGTCGAGAAACGCCGGGACGACGGTGAAATCAAGCGTCATGGCGCGATCCCTCCCGCATCAGACGATCCGCGCCCGGCGGTCGAGCCACGCGATGCCGCGCCCGGTCGCGTAGATGATGATCATGTAGAGCGCGCCCGAGATCAGGAACATCTCGAAGGGCTTGTAGGTCGATCCGATGAACCGCTGCGCCGTGTAGGTGAGCTCCACGACCGAGATCGCCGCGACAAGCGCCGTCCCCTTGATCAGCGCGTTGATGTTGACGCCGAGAGGCCGGATCATGAGCCGCGCGGCCTGGGGAAGCACGACGTAACGCATGTTCTCCCACCGGCTCATCCCGAGGGTGCGGGCGGCCTCGGTCTGGCCCCGGTCGACGGAAATGATCGCGCCCCGGATCGTCTCGGTCATGTAGGCGCCGATGTTGACCCCGAGCCCGATCACGCCCGCCTCGAAGGCATCGAGCTGGATGCCGATCTGAGGGCCGCCGAAATACAGGATGAAAAGCTGGATGAGCGCGGGCGTACCCCGGATCACGCTGACATAGGCCGCACCGATCGCGCGGAACACCCGCAGCCGCGACAGCCGCGCCGCCGCGCCCAGCGCCCCGCAGGCAAGACCCAGGATCGTCGTCAGCACCGACAGCTGGATCGTCACCCAAGCGGCCTCGATGAAGAAGGGATAGACCCTCAGGATCAGTTCAACGTCCACGGCCCGCCCCTAGTGATGATCTTTGCGTTCGAGGACCGGCAACGTCCGGATTTCCCGGACGAGCGCCGCCGTCTCCTCGATCGCCGCCTGAAGAAACTTCTGTCCCGTTTCCGCGTCGGCGACCGTCGGATCGCCCATCGTGCCGTCGGGCGACACCTCCGACCACCAGCGCATCAGCATGGCCTTCCCGCCGCCACGCGCGAGATCGAGATTGAAGAACCGGCTGCCGGGATCATGGACGATCTGCGACGCCGCCTTCTCGAGATGCACGAGATCGGGGTGAAGATGCTTGTACATCGCCGCCTCGAATTCGCCCGCGTGGGCGATACCGCCGATCTCGGACTTCCGGTGCGCGTTGATCCGGTCGGCGCAGAGGTTCCAGTAGGAGGCCGAGACGCAGATCGCGCCCGTCTCGATCACCGTCTTGCGCGCGGCGAGATCGAGCACCGGATGGTTCGACCCGTGCGAATTGAGAAGGAGTATCCGCCGGAATCCGTGATGCGCGAGCGATTTCGTGACGTCCGTGACGAAGGCGATCAGCGTCTCGGGCTGGATCCAGATCACGCCCGGGAAGTCCTTGTGATGCTCGTTGAAGCCGTAGGGGACAGGCGGCATCACGAAGACCTCGTCGGGCAGCGCCCGTGCGACGCCCGCGGCGACCGCCATGCCGAGCACCGTGTCGGTGTCGAGCGGCATGTGCGGCCCGTGGTCCTCGGTCGCGGAGACGTTGAGGATCACGACGCGGTCCTTGTCCGCGTCACGCACCTCTTCCCACGTGAGCTTGCCGTAGTCGGTTGTCATGGATGGTCCGCGGCCCGGAAGGGGAAAGGCCCGCCGGTCTTGCGGCGGGCCCGTGATGGTGTCAGCGGATGTCCCCGCCCACCCATTCCTCGGCGATCTCGAGGTAGGTGCCGTCCTCCATCATGGAGTCGAGCGCCGCCTGCATCTCGGCCTGAAGCTCGGGATTGCCTTCGCGGATCGCGATGCCGGCGCCGATCACTTCGGTCTCGAGATCGTCGAGCATGACGAACTCGTAGCCGTTCTCGTTCATCGCGAGGATTGCGGCGATGGAGTCGTTGACGATGGCGTCCACCCGGCCGTTCTCCAGCTCCAGAAGAAGCTCGGGAAGCCCCTTGTAGGTGCGAATCGAATAGTCGCGCTCGCGCGCCCACTGCTCGTGCGTCTCGCCGAGCGTGACGCCAAGCCGGACGTCGTCGAGCTGCGACACGCTCGTGATGCCCGAGTCGGGCTTGGTGAAGACCGCGCGCTTGGTCGTGTAATAGGGCCCGACGAAATCGACGACCTCGTCGCGCTCTTCGGTGATCGACATCGACCCCACGATGGCGTCGTACTTGTTGGCGAGCAGGCCGCCGATGATGCCGTCCCAGGCGGTCGTCACGATTTCGACCTCCAGGCCCATCCGTTTCGCGATCTCGGCCCCGATCGCCGGATCGAACCCGACAACCTCGTTTTCCTCGTTCACGAAGTTGAACGGCGGATAGGCGCCGCTCATCGCGATGCGGATCACGCCCTCTTCCTTGAGTTCGGCAAGCTCTTCGGCCGACGCCGCCGGGGTGAGACCCAGACCGGCGATGGCAAAGCTTCCCGCCACCACGACCGCCGTCAGCAGTGTTCTGCGCTTCATAATGGTATGCTCCCTGTAGTCTTCTTGCGCGCCGCACGGGCGCCTTGCTCCGCCCGGCGTCAGCGGACCCCGGCATGGATCGGAAAAAGTTGCCTCGCCTAGAAACATCATGCAAATAAATATACCAAATCATCTCCATAGATCTGGTCTATGTTACGCCCCTACGAACAGCGCTTCCCCTGGAACCTCGACTGGAACCTCCTTCGCACCTTCATGGTGATCGTGGAGCAGCGCGGCGTGACCCGGGCGGCAGATGTTCTGGGATTGAAGCAGCCGACGATCAGCAGCGCGCTCAAACGGCTCGAGGAGGCGGTGGGCCACAGGCTGATCCGGCGCAAGCCCAACGAGTTCGTCGTGACGCCCGCGGGCAAGATGCTTTACGCCGAGTGCAGCACGATCTTCGGGGCGGTCTCGCAGCTTCCCTCGATCCTCGGCACCGACGAGGAGGACCTCAACGGCCATATCAACATGACGCTGGCGAGCCACGTCGTCTCGCCGCATTTCGACAGGGTGATGGCGGAGTTCGGCGCGCTGCACCCGAATGTGACGTTCTCGATCTCGATCGCCGAAAGCGCCGAGGTCGTGAACCGCGTGCGGCAGAACCGGGCGAGCCTCGGCATCTGCCTGGTGGATCGCAAACCCCAGGGACTCGACCTCGAACTCGTGTTCCGCGAGTATTTCGGGCTGTTCTGCGGGCCCGGTCACAGGCTGTTCGGGCGACCGGACATCCGCCTGGCCGACCTCGCCGGCGAACCCTCGGTCTCCTTTCAGACGGAAATCGAGGGCGGGCCGCTCGATTCCGTCGCGCGGCTCAGGGCCCGCGCACGACTCGCGCCGGGTCCGCGCGGGATCTCGTCGAACCTGACCGAGGTGCGCCGGATGATCGTCAGCGGCATCGGGATCGGTGCGTTGCCGCTGCACGTGGCGCGGCGCGACGTGAAGGAGGGCAACCTCTGGCAACTCGCGCCCTACACCAGCCTGCCGGCGATCGACATCTATCTTGTCACCAACCCCAAGCGGTCGATGTCCGCGCCAGAGGACGTTTTCCTGTCGATGTGCCGCGACATGACCGCGGGGTCCACGCTCGAGGAGCGAACGTATCTCTGAGCGACAGCGACCGTGTCGCCGTCAGGCGGTCTCGCCGAGCAGGCGGAGCGCGTTCTCCTTGAGGATCAGCGGACGCACCTCGTCCTTGAACGGCGCGTTCTCGAAATCCGTGAGCCAGCGATCCGGCGTGATCGCGGGCCAGTCCGATCCGAAGAGCATCTTGTGCTTCAGGATCGAATTCGCATAGCGGATGAAGATTTCCGGGAAGTACTTCGGCGACCAGCCCGACATGTCGAACCAGACGTTCGGCTTGTGCTGCGCGACGGCAAGACCCTCCTCCGTCCACGGAAAAGACGGATGCGCCAGAATGATCGGCATGTCGGGGAAATCGACCGCCACGTCGTCGAGAAACATCGGGTTCGAATACTTGAGCCGCATCCCCATGCCGCCGCGCATCCCCGAGCCGACCCCTGTCTGGCCGGTGTGGAACAGGGTGATGACGCCCTCCTCCGCGATCGCCTCGTAGAGCGGGTAGGCGGTACGGTCGTTGGGGTAGAAGCCCTGCATCGTGGGGTGGAACTTGAAGCCGCGCACGCCGAAGTCGCGCACCAGCCGCCGCGCCTCCCGCACGCCCGCCTTTCCCTTGTGCGGATCGATCGACGCGAACGGGATCAGGATGTCGTCGTTCTCGGCGCAAAGGCCGGCGACGTCCTCGTTCGAATAGCGCCGGAATCCCGTCTCCCGCTCGGCATCGACTGGAAAGATCACCGCCGCGATCTGCCGCTCGCGATAATAGGCGGCGGTGTCCTGTACCGTCGGCAGCATGCCCTTCGCACCGGCCGGGTTCCTGAAATAGGCGGCCATCCCGGCCTGGAACTCGTTGTAGCCATCGTCGCGATGGTCGCAGCACGGCTCTTCGGCATGGGTGTGGAAGTCAATCGCGCGGACCGCTGAGAAGTCGACCACCGGCATTCTCCCTGTCACGTCCGATACAGTTAACATCTCAAAATGCTATACACTAGAACAATCTCCGCGTAGAACGCGGCCGTTCGAGAGACACCGAGGCGCATCAGGAGACCGAGATGGCTGACCCAGCGACGCCCAGGCGACCGACCCGGATCGAACGGCACGACGACATCGCCGTGATCGTCTTCGACCGCCCGGAGAAGCGGAACGCCATGAACGACGCCCTCGTCGACGACCTCGACGCGTTCTTTTCCGCCCCTCCCGACTGGGCCGGGGCCGCTGTGCTGACGGGCGCGGGCGGGCATTTCTGCGCCGGGCTCGATCTCGCCGAACACGAGCACCGGTCGCCCGAGGAGACGGTCTATCATTCGCGCAACTGGCATCGTGTCGCCGACCGGATCGAGTTCGGCGGCCTGCCGGTGGTCGCTGCCCTCGCCGGTGCCGTGATCGGCGGCGGGCTCGAGATTGCCGCGGCGGCCCATGTCCGGATCGCGGAGCCGTCCGTCCGGTTCCAGCTTCCCGAAGGCCGGCGCGGCATCTTCGTGGGAGGCGGGGCCACCGTCCGCGTGGGCCGCATTCTCGGCGCGGACCGGATGCGCGAGATGATGCTGACCGGACGCAGCTACGGAGCCGCCGAGGGACTGGCGCTCGGCCTCGCGCACCACTCTGTCGGCGAAGGCGAGGCGCTGCCGCTGGCGATGGAGCTTGCGCGGAAGATCGCGGACAACGCACCGTTCTCGAACTACCTCATGATCCAGGCGATCGGGCGCATCGGGGACATGTCGCGGGCGGACGGGCTTTTCACCGAGAGCCTGGCGGCGGCGATGTCGCAGACCTCCGATGGCGCCAAGGAGGGGCTGCGCGCCTTTCTCGAGAAGCGGGACCCGAAGTTCCGCTGAGCGGCACCGCTCAGACGGCGATCACGCCGTCCCCGTCACCGTAGAGCCGCGCGATCAGATGGGCGTTGTTCGCCCGCATGGCGCGCTGGTTGAGCGAGCCCTTCTCCGTCACCTCGCCACGGTCGAAGCTCGGCGGCTCCGGGAGGACGAGAGCGCGGCGCACCCGGCTCGACGAGCCGCTCGCGGCCGTCGCCGCCGCGTTCAGCCGGTCGCGCAGGAGGGCGTCGCGCTCGTCCGGGGTCATCGCGGCCGCGGCGTCGGACGGAAGCAGAAGCGCGCCCAGTTCCGCCTCGTTCTCGCCGACGATCGCTGCATCGCGGATCAGGCCGCCCATGGCGTCGACGAGCGCCGCGCGGACGGCACCGACCGAGACCCAGGTGCCGGTCGCGAGCTTGAAATTCTCGGCGACCCGGCCGTCGAAGAAGAACCCTTTCGAGAAATCCCCGGGATCGGCCGGCCGCAGCGCGTCCCCAAGGCAGTAGAAGCCCTCTTCGTCGAAGGCTTCCGCCGTCCTGTCAGGCTCTCCGTAATAGCCGGGCGTGATGCTCGGCCCCTTGAGCCGCGCCTCGAGCTTGCCGCCGTTCGGCACGAGCTTCAGCGTCAGGCCCCGGGCGGGGACGCCGACATTTCCGGCCTTCTTCTGGATCTCCGTGCAGGCGAGCGCGAAGGGCGCGGTCTCGGTCGCGCCGAGCCCGGTGGCGAGGAGGACATCGTGCCCGGTCACCTTGCGCCCGATCCCCGACAGGCGATCCCACGTGTGCTGCGCCATCCCCGCGCCCGCGTAGAACACCATGCCGAGCTTCGCGAAGAAGGTGCGCGCCAGCGCCTCGTCCCGTTCCAGCGCCTCGACGAGCATGTCGTAGCCGACCGGCACGTTGAAATACCAGGTGCACGAGATCTCGCGCAGGTTGCGCAGGGTTTCGTCGAACCGGCCGGGGACCGGCCGGCCGTCGTCGATGTAATAGGTGCCGCCGTTGACGAGGACGAGGTAGAACACCTTGTTGCCCGCCGCGGTGTGGTTCCACGGCGCCCAGTCGAGGACGACCGGCGGCTGGCGGCGGAGATACCGGTAGCAGTCGCGCACCATCGCCTGGGAGGCGCAGATCATCCGGTTGGTGTTTATGACGGCCTTCGGCGAGCCGGTGGAGCCCGAGGTGAACAGGTATTTCACCACCGTATCGGGCGTCAGCGCGGCGCGCGCGGCATCGGCCGCGTCCGGATCCGCGTCGAGCAGGTCGTCGAACGGTATCGCGCCCCCGACGCGATTGCGGTGGTTGATGACCGCCCTGCCCTCGGCGCCGATCGCCGCGAGCGCGTCCGCGAATGCCCCGCCATCGTCGGCGAAGACCGCGCCGGGATTCAAGGTCCGGGCGATGTCGCGGATCTTGCCGTGATCCTGCGACATCAGCGAGTATGCCGGAGACACGGGCGCGTAGGGTATGCCGGCACAGGTGCAGGCGACGCCCAGCAGCGCGTGCTCGAGGCTGTTCTCGGACAGGATCATAAGCGGCCTGTCGGGTCCGAGGCCAAGCTCCAGAAGCGCCGCCCCGATCGACCGTGCCGCCCTCCGGGCCTGAGCGTAGCTGATGCGCCGCCAGTCGCCGCCGTCCTGTCGCCGCGCGAGCCACGTGCGGTCCGGCGCCTCCTCCGCCCACCGGTCGAGATAGTCCGCGACGAGCGGCCTGTCGTCTTCCAGCTCGCCGGTCTGGCGCATGAGGACCGTGCCGTCGTCACGACGCTCGTAGTCGAACTCCGGAGACCAGAAATCGGGGGCCGGCGCCCGGTCTTGCCTGTTCACGTCACTCCTCCCGGCCCCGCCTCAGCGCGGGGCCATGCGGATCGCCCCGTCAAGCCGGATCACCTCGCCGTTCAGCATCGGATTGTCGAGGATGTGACAGACGAGGGAGCCGTATTCTCCCGGGTCGCCGAGCCGCGACGGGAACGGCACCTGCGAGCCGAGGCTGTCCTGCACCTCCTGGGGCAAGCCCTCGAGGAGCGGCGTCAGGAAGAGCCCCGGGGCGATCGCGCAGACGCGGATGCCCTTGTCGGCGAGATCGCGCGCCATCGGCAGCGTCATGCCGACGATCCCGCCCTTGGAGGCCGCGTAGGCAACCTGCCCGATCTGCCCCTCGAAGGCCGCGACGGAGGCGGTGCTGACGATCACGCCCCGTGTCCCGTCCGCGTCCAGCGGCTCGGCCGCCGCCATCCGTGCGGCCACGTGGCTCGCGCAGTAGAAGCTGCCCAGAAGATTGACCCCGATGACCGTCTCGAAGAGCCCGGGATCGTGCGGCGCGCCCCGGGACACCGTCTTCGCCGCGGGTCCGATCCCGGCGCAGTTCACCAGCACGCGTGGCGCGCCAAGCTCCGAGTGCACCGCCTCGACGCCCTCCGCGACGCTCCCCGGATCCGAGACGTCGACCCGGTGGAACACGCCACCCAGCGCCGCCGCGTGATCGCGTCCGGCATCCTCGTTCAGATCGAAGACGGCGACCCTCATCCCCTTGTTCGCGAGAGCCTGCGCCGTCGCCGCGCCGAGCCCCGACGCGGCCCCCGTCACGATCGCCGCGTGACCGTCCCAATCCGTCATTCCCCTTGGTCCTTTCGGGCTGTTCTGAGCTTGCGGAGGAGCGTGACGAGCGTCTCGCGTTCATCCGCGTCGAGCGTGGCGAGAACCCGGGCCTCGTGTGCGCGGACCTCGGCCAGCATCCTGTCGTAGGCAGCGCACCCGTCCGGCGTCGCCTGCAGGGCCTGCACCCGCCGATCTCCCGGCACCGGCACGCGCCTCAGATGCCCGCGCCTCTCCAGGTCGTCGATCATCGCGACGAGGCCGGACCGCTCGATCCCGAGGTACCGGGAGACGTCGCTTTGCGTGATCCCCGGTCGTTCGACGACGAGAGAGAGCGCGGAGAACGACCGCGGCGTCAGCCCGTCGTCCCCCATCGTCTCCCGGAAATCGGTCTGGAAAAGCATGTAGGCCCGCTTGAGATTGTAGCCGACGAGCGTCTCGAGGGCGCCGTCGGTGCGGGCCCGGGCGACGTCATCGCGGTCTGAACGCGCAAGCGAACCGGACATGCGGGCATCTCGTGGAAGCATCGTTGGAGCGAAGCCTAGCGCAGCTCCCGACCGTTTACAATGTTAACAGTTATACCTCGCAAGAACCCGTGCCGCCTGTTGATCCCCTAACCTCGGGAACCCCGGCCGGTTCACGAACGTTCCACAAGATGCGGCCCGTCGGCCGTTCGGAGGGAGGATCGGAAGGCTTGGACAATCACGCACTCTGGCGGTGTCGCGCCGCGTCGTCGGCGGAAAGGCGTTCGGCTATTTCACTTCTGCCGACGCCCTGTGCTAACCTGTCACGCGAGTGTCGTTTGAAGCTGAGACACGGAGCCTCATGAGGGACAGACTCGACCCCATGATCGCGGAACGGGCCCCATGGCTCTTCGCGGATACGCCGTACGCCAGACCGGCGCACGCCGCTCTGACGCATCTTCTGGGCTACGAGCGCACAGTCGCGCTCGCGCAGTTCTTCCGCGACCGTCCCACCACGGAAATCATGGGGGCGATGGGCACGCTGCTTGCGCAGGACGTCAAGGCGACGGGCCTTCACAACATTCCGCGGAACGGTCCGGCGCTTGTGGTCGCGAATCATCCCACCGGCATCGCCGACGGCATCATGCTCCATCACCTGATTGCGCCGCTCCGCGAGGACGTCTTCTTCTACGCGAACTCGGACATCCTGCGTGTGCTGCCTCAGATGGACAGCATGATCGCTCCGGTCGAATGGCGGGTCGAAAAGCGGACCCACGCCAAGACCCGCGAGACGATGGCCTATACCCGCGCCGCGATGGAGGCGGGACGGCTGGGCGTCATTTTCCCGTCCGGACGGCTCGCGAAGCGCCGCGGGCTCAGGCTGTTCGAGCGGCCGTGGATGCCGTCGGCGGCGATGATCGCACGCAAGTTCGACGTGCCGGTGATCCCGGTGAACATCCGGGCCCGGAACTCGGTGCTTTTCTACCTTTTCGACCTCATCCACCCGACGCTGCGCGACATCACGCTGTTCCACGAGACGCTCAACAAGGCCCGCCAGCCCTATCGCGTGACGGTCGGCGAGCCGATCTCGGCCAAGGCCCTGCACGGATCGTCGGAGGACGGCATCGAAATGCTGCGGCGCGAGACGTTGAGGCTGGGCGGGCGCTACGCTCCGGCGGTCAGCCTCGTCGACAGTACGCGCCGCCCGTCCTGGGCGCGCACCGGCGGGTCGCTGGGATACTGACGAACCCGCGTCAGCCCGCGCAGTAGGGCTGCCCGCTGACCCAGGTCCGCATCTCTTCGCGCTTTGACGACTGATGGAACGGACCCCAGTCCGCGGCGATGCCCCGGCCGTTCGCGGCGACGACCCGGTCGCGCGTGACGGTGACGGACATGATCCGGATCGCGCAGGAAAGGTTCGCCGCGCCGTTCTTCAGCGCATCGGCCGTCTGCGCCCGGCAGCCATAGCCGCGCGCGGTCGCCGGCGCGATCTGGAGCAGCCCATGCCACCTGCCGTCGCCGCCCGACACGTCGGGCCGCCACGTGCTCTCGTGCTTGGCGAGCGAGGAAAGAAGCCCGACCCAGAAGGCCTTGCGCTCGATTTCGGTCGCGGTCTCGTACCCCGGACACCAGGCCTCGATATCTTCGGGGACGAGGTCGACGAGCGGCCGGCCGTACGAGGTCAGCGCGGCGACCGAGGCCTCGGTCCACTGCTGGCCCTCGGGCCGGAAGTCCCACCGCGCGACGGGAATCTCGGGGCTCTGGTTCCGGGCCTCCATGGCGGTGCAGGCGGCGGGAAGAACGAGGGCGAGAAGCGCGGCGGCGCGAAGGGACGGAAGACGCATCGGACATCTCTCGGGGCAGCACCGGATCCGGTCCGGCAGGGTCTGCCTGCAACGGATTGGCCCGGATGGCAATTCCCGTCCCGCCCATCGGCGGGGACCCGCCCAAGCCGGCCTCCGCCACCGTCCCCGTCCCCGTCCCGGAGCCCGTCTCAGACCGGCACGTTTTCCGGCACGTCATCGGGCCGCTCGTGCACGCCCTCCTCCACCTCTTCGATGATCTTCGCCGTGAAGGCGTCCAGATCGCCGGGATTGCGGCTCGTCACGATGCCGTTCGAGACCACCACCTCCCGGTCGACCCAGGTCGCCCCGGCGTTCTTCACGTCGGTTCGGATCGAGTGGTAGGATGTCATCTCGCGCCCCTCGACGACGCCGGCCTCGATCAGGAGCCACGGCGCGTGGCAGACGGCGGCGACGATCCGGCCGTCCCGCACGAAATCCTGCACGAGCGACACGGCCCTGTCGTCGACCCGCAGGAGATCGGGATTGATCTGCCCGCCCGGCAGAACCAGCGCGTCATACTCGGACGACGTCACGTCCGACAGCGCCCTGTCGGCATGAACCCTGGATCCCCAGTCGGTCTTGTCCCAGCCCTTGATGTCCTCGCCGTCTGGCGTCACGACGTGGACCGTCGCACCGGCCCCGGTCAGTTTGTCCCGGGGCGCTTCGAGTTCCGACTGCTCGAAGCCGTTGGTGGCGAGAATGGCGATTTTCGCGTCGCGGATCGCGGGCATCGTGGTCTCCTTTCCTGAAGGCGCCGCCACCGGAGGGCGGCAATCGCACTCCAACGGGCCAGCCCGGGCCGCGTTCCCCCTTGTTCGCGGGAAACCGCTCGCCTAAAACGCCGGGGATCCACGAGACGGAGAGCCCCATGCTCGACCTCGCCTACGAGGCCCCGAAACCCAAGGTCATTTCCGGCGCCAGGCACGACTGGGAGCTCGTGATCGGGCTCGAAGTGCACGCTCAGGTGTCCTCGAAGGCCAAGCTCTTCTCGGGCGCCTCGACCGAGTTCGGCGCGGAGCCCAATTCCAACGTGTCGTTCGTGGACGCGGCGATGCCGGGGATGCTGCCCGTCATCAACGAGTTCTGCGTGGCGCAAGTCGTCCGCACGGGCCTCGGTCTCAGGGCGGGCATCAACCTCTGGTCCGCCTTCGACCGGAAGAACTACTTCTACCCGGATCTGCCGCAGGGCTACCAGATCAGCCAGCTCTACCACCCGATCGTGGGCGAGGGCG